>DAIUBY010000041.1:1209-20682 GCA_036846425.1 Polaribacter sp. | reverse complement strand
CGCATGGGGTCGCGGGTTCGAGTCCCGTCCAGACCGCAAAAAGCCTTAAAAATCATACGATTTTTAAGGCTTTTTCATTTATTTTCAAAAACTTAAAAAATTCAGGATACAAAAAAAGCCCCAAAAATTGAGGCTTCATTTTTAATAATATTTCAAGTTATTTTTATCCTTTCACAGAAACTGAAACAACTGTATTTCCCCAGCCTAAATACATCATTACATCATTTTTTTCTCCTTCAAAAACGATTGAAAAGGCTTCAATAGTTTCTTCCGATTTTGAAGCGATTCCTTTTACCCTTGCAACATCATCTTTTTCATCATAAAAATAGGAACCCCATACGTTTTTTTGATTGCTTAAAATAACTGTCCAATCTTCGTTTGTTGGAATTGTGAAAAGTGTATAGGTTCCTGCTGAAATTTCTTTACCACCAAAAATAACATTTTTATAAAAAGTAATTTCTGTTGCTTCATTGGCTCCAGTTCTCCATACTTTGTCATTGGGCGCTAATTTATCCAACGTTCTTCCTTTTAATTGTGGACGACTGTATATTACTTTTACCAATTTATCAGCATCTCTCCAATTTGACGGAAAAGCAGCTGCATCCATTGGACTTGCATCAATTTTAGTAAATTTTTGTGCTGTGGTTTCTAAACTTGTTCCTAAAAAAATTGCTAATAAAGCAATCAATAAAATAGATTTTTTCATGTATTTGTTAATTAAATTTATTGGATTTTGATAAAAAATCAAAGTTATAAAACCTTGATTTTCAAAGTTACTAATTTTCTGTTAAGATTTTAATGACAGCCACAATCGGTTGAGCAATTTTTTGATTTCTTTGAGGTAAAAATATATTTTCTCAAAAGAAATACTAGAGCTGCTGCCACCAAAACGTAAACAATAATTTGCTGCATTAACTTAAAATTTGATAAATAATCAACGAAGAAACATACGCTAAAAGTCCCATGCCAATTAATTGAATTAAAGGCCATTTCCAAGTTTTTGTTTCTTTTTTTACAATTGCTAAAGTTGCCATACATTGCATTGCAAAAGCATAAAAAATCAATAATGACATTCCAACAGGAAAATTAAAACGCTTTTCTCCTGTTTCAAGATTCATTTCTGAAGCCATTTTTTGTTTGATTGTTGTCACATCATCATCATTGGCTTCAACACTATAAATGGTTGCCAAAGTTCCTACAAAAACTTCACGAGCTGCAAAGGAAGTAATCAAAGCAATCCCAATTTTCCAATCAAATCCTAAGGGTCTAATGACTGGTTCAATAGATTTTCCTAACATTCCTATGTAAGAATTTTCGAGTTTGTAGGAAGCAATTTTTTTGTCTAATTCCTCAGATGGTAAACTTTGAGAAACTTCCATTTTTGCTATGTTTTTTTCAGCATTTTTAAAGTCAGATGACCCATTTGAAGCCAAAAACCACAAGACAATTGACAAAGCCAAAATGATTTTTCCAGCACCAAAAACAAATGCTTTTGTTTTTTCTACTACTTCAAAAAATACATTTTTAAAAGAAGGAATTTTGTAATCAGGCATTTCAATTACAAAAAATGATTTTGAATTGATATTCAATGTTTTATGCAAAATATATCCAGCTAAAATAGCCGTTCCAAAACCCAATGCATATAAAGATAACAAAACCAAACCTTGCAAATTGAGTAATCCAAAAATTTTGGTATCAGGAATAATGAGTGCAATTAAAATGGCATACACAGGCAAACGAGCTGAACATGTTGTGAAAGGCACCACTAAAATGGTAATCAATCGTTCTTTCCAATTTCCAATGGTTCTTGTTGCCATAATTGCAGGAATTGCACAGGCTGTTCCTGAAATTAGTGGAATGACACTTTTGCCATTCATCCCAAAACGACGCATGATTTTATCCATCAAAAAAACAACTCGACTCATGTAACCTGTTTCTTCTAAAATGGCAATAAATAAAAACAAAATGGCAATTTGTGGAATAAAAATCACAACACCTCCAATTCCAGGAATGATGCCATCTGTTAACAAATCTGTAAAAACTCCCACAGGAAGTGCCTCTTTAGCAAGCTCAGAAAATTGGGCGAAAAGTCCATCAATAAAATCCATAGGAACTGAAGCCCAATCAAAAATGGATTGAAAAATCACCAATAAAATCAGGAAGAAAATGATGTATCCAAAGATTTTATGTGTAAAGATTTTATCCAATTTACTACGAACATCACTGGCTTTTGATTTGTCAACCAAATACGTTTTTTTCAATATTCTGTTGATTTCTTGATAGCGAAAAATAGTTTCTTTATGTTGGTATTTTTTTAGTTTTGATATGTCTTCTTTAAAAGTCAACAAAGCCGCTTTTTCAGAAGCTGTTATGGTTTCAGGAAAATTATTTTGCGTTATCATCAACCACAATTCATATAAGGAATGATTTGGGCTGATTTCTTTTAATTTGGCAAAATAATCAGGATCAATTTTATGATTGATGCCACACAAAGGTGAAGCTTTTGCAGCAACATGACAGCGAATAATGGCTTCTTTTACTTCTTTAATGCCTTCATTTTTTTTGGCACTAATTAGAATTACTTCTGTATTAAGTTCTTTTTTCAACACAGAAACATCAATACTAATGCCTTTTTTGTGCATTTGATCAACCATATTGATTGCCAAAACTGTCGGAATTTCCAAGTCTTTTATTTGTGAAAAAAGCAATAAATTTCTTTTCAAATTTTCAATATCTGCAACCACCAAAATAACATCTGGAGATTCTTTGATGTCTTTTTTAAGCAAAGTTTTTAGCACAATACTTTCATCCATAGATGTTGGATTGATGCTGTATGTTCCTGGCAAATCAGTGATAATCGCTGTTTGTGTTGCCGACAATTTGCTAATTCCTTCTTTTTTATCAACAGTTACTCCAGGATAATTTCCTACTTTTTGGTTTAATCCTGTTAACTGATTAAAAAGTAGTGTTTTACCTGTATTTGGATTTCCTATTAAGGCAACTTTAATATGCTTATTTGCCATTGATATATTCGCTTTTTAGGATTTTTATTTGCGCAGCTGTTTCTATTCTGATGGCTAAATGGCTTCCATTTACACAAATATAAATGGGATCTTTTAAGGGCGCAATTTGAATTAATTGCACTTCTGCACCTGGCAAACAGCCCATTTCTAGTAATTTTAACGGAATATTATCCAAAGATTCTTCAGAAATATATCCAATTTCACCAATTTGTAATGACGCTATTGTGCTCAAATTTTGATATAAAAAAGTCCCGCAAAATGCGGGAAGTAAGTTCGAAACAAAGATAAGAGTTTAGAATGATTCTAAACAATTTATTTGAAGTAAATTTATTTTTAAAAAAGTTGAATTAATTAACCCATCAAAATAACTTCGCTTTCATCCAGTTTTTATTCATTTCAGCAATATTAATTATCGAAATTGATTCAGGGCACTCTATTTCGCATGCTCCAGTATTTGTGCAATTTCCAAAACCTTCCAATTCCATTTGTTTTGTCATTGCCAAAATTCTGTAAGTTGCCTCTTGTTTTCCTTGAGGTAAACTGTTTAAATGATTAATTTTTGCTGAGGTAAACAAGGCTGCTGAAGCATTTTTACAAGAAGCAACACAAGCACCACATCCTATACAAGCTGCAGCGTCCATTGCTTTATCTGCAATTTTTTTATTGATTAAGATAGCATTTGCTTCTGGTGCAGTTCCAGTTTTTGCAGTGATAAATCCTGCTGATTCAATAATATTATCAAGCGAAGAACGATCAACCACCAAATCTTTTATTATAGGAAATGAACTCGCGCGCCAAGGTTCAACAAGAATGGTTTCACCATCTTTAAAACTTCGCATGTGCAATTGGCAAGTTGTAATATTATTGACTGGACCATGAGCTCTCCCATTTATAAAAACTCCACATTGTCCACAAATTCCTTCACGACAATCGTATTCGTAGGCAATTGTTCCTTTATTTTGTTTTACGAGTTGTTCATTAAGATGGTCTAAGGCTTCCAAAAAAGACATATCATCTGTTAAACCATTTACTTCATAATTTTCAAAAGCGCCATTTGCATTTACACTTGCTTGTCTCCAAATTGAAAAAGTTACCTTCATATTTTTTTTGGATAATAATCTTTTATTTATAGTTTCTAACAGATTGTGTTACATTGTTGAATTCTAACTTTTCTTTGTGCAAAACAAAATCTCCTTGATGGTATTCCCACGCAGAAACAAAATTGAAAGATTCATCATCTCGCAAAGCTTCACCTTCTTCTGTTTGAAATTCTTCTCTAAAATGTGCTCCACAAGATTCTTCTCTCTGCAAAGCATCTTTACACATCAGCAAACTGAGTTCTATGAAATCTGTTAAACGCAATGCTTTTTCGAGTTCTCCATTCATTTCAAAAGCGTTTCCAGTAACATTTACATTTTTCCAAAATTCGTCTTTGATTTTGGTAATTTCTGCAATGGCGTTTTCTAAACCATTTTTATTTCGACTCATGGCGCATTCTTGCCACATTATTTTACCTAAAACTCTGTGAAAATGGTCAACAGTTTTTGTTCCTTTGATATTTAAAAGTGTAGCTATTTGATTTTCAATATTTTTTTCAACGAATTCAAATTCAGGATGTTCAATGGTTATTTGTCCACTTTTTATAGTTGATGCTAAATAATTATTGATGGTATTTGGTAATATAAAATACCCATCAATACTCGCTTGAAGCAATGAATTTGCACCCAAACGATTTGCGCCATGATCAGAAAAATTGCATTCTCCAATAGCAAATAACCCAGGAATTGTGGTCATCAATTCATAATCTACCCACAAACCTCCCATCGAAAAATGAGCTGCAGGAGATATTTGCATAGGTTCTTTATACGCATTGATTCCTGTAATTTTTTCGTACATTTTGAAAAGATTTCCATAACGCTCTTTGATGGTTGACAAGCCTAAATTTGCAATCGTATGTTTAAAATCTAAATACACCGCATTTTTTAATCTACCAACACCAAAACCAGCATCAATTCTTTCTTTTGCTGCTCTTGAGGCAATATCACGTGGAGCTAAATTTCCAAAACTTGGATAACGTCTTTCCAGATAATAATCGCGTTCTTCTTCAGGAATTTCATTCGCAACTCGTGAATCATTTTTGGTTTTTGGCACCCAAATACGACCATCATTTCTCAATGATTCTGACATTAATGTGAGTTTTGACTGAGCTTCACTTGTTTGAGGAAGTGCTGTTGGATGAATTTGTGTAAAACTTGGTGAAGCAAAAAAAGCGCCTCGTTTGTGTGCTTTCCAAATAGCACTGCCATTACAACCAATGGCTAATGTTGATAATCTGAAAACTCGTGAATAACCACCTGTTGCCAAAACAACTGCATCTGCAGCAAATCTTTTTAATTTTCCTGAAACTAAATCTCGTGTAATAATTCCTTTAGCCTGTCCATCAATGACAACCAAATCTAGCATTTCGTGTCTTGCAAAAACTTCTACTTTTCCAGCTCGTTTCATCTTGTATAATTGAGAATATGCCGCCAAAAGAAGCTGTTGCCCTGTTTGACCTCTTGCATAAAAAGTACGTTGCACTTGCACTCCACCAAAACTACGATTTACCAAAACACCTCCATATTCTCTAGCAAATGGAACTCCTTGTTGCACAAAATGGTCAATTAAAGGTGATGAAAGTTCTGCAAGTCTATACACGTTGGCTTCTCTAGATCTAAAATCACCCCCTTTAAGAGTATCATAAAACATTCTCCAAATACTGTCTCCATCATGTTGGTAATTTTTTGCAGCATTTATGCCACCTTGAGCAGCTACAGAATGTGCTCTTCTTGCTGAATCTTGATAACAAAAAGACCGAACCTGATATCCTAACTCCGCTAAAGTTGCTGCTGCCCCTGCACCTGCCAAACCTGTTCCAACTACAATTATTTTGATTTTCTTTTTATTTGCAGGATTTATCAATTGCGAATCAATTTGATAATTTCTCCACATTTGTTCTAAGGGCCCTTTTGGTATTTTAGGATTTAGCATATAGTTACATAAGTTTAGAAAAATAGAAATCTACATATAAAAATTTCGAAGAAACTTAAATAGATGAAATAAAAAAACAATGTTTCTAAGACTCTATTTCGTGAAATATCAATAAAGGAATTGAACTACTAAAAGTTTGTTTAGAAGTAACACTTCCATCAAACAATCTTCCAATAAAATCTTTTTTACTTCTGATAAGACAAAGTAAATCTGCTTTATTTTCAATTAAAAATAAATTGATATCTTCATTGATTTTTCCAGTTCCTTTAATATTCACAAATTCAAAATCAAAACCTTTTATTTCTTGCTCATCCGTTTTATAATCAGCTTTGTTGACGCTTTCAATATGCAAAGCAATAATTTTGCTTGAGTGAAGTTCAGATATTGATTTGAAAGTATTGAGGTTCGTTTTTTCTAATATTTTTGAATCATTGATGGCGAAAATAATTTTATTCAATTGTTTAAATTTGTATTCAGAAGGCACTACAATTACAGGCGCAATTGTTTTTGATATGACACCTCCTGCAATGCTACCCATAAAAACTTCTTTCACACCTGAAGCTCCTTTAGTACCCATTATGATTAAATCAAAATCACCTGAATCGCCCAGAGAAACAATGGTATCAACAGCATAATTTTTATAGAGTTGTGATTTGAATTGCACTTCAGGAAATAACAATTTGTATTTCTTTTCAAGTGTATTCAAACTCTCTTTCGCATCTTTAATCAAAATACTATCAATAGATTTCATCATTAAAGTTGTAGAAGTACCTCCAAAAACATTCACTAAAGTTACCTCTAAAGGATGTTTTTCAAACATTTTACAAGCATAAGAAAGAGCATTTTCTGAAGTTTCAGAGAAATCGATAGGTATTAAAACTTTTTTCATAAAATACAGATTTAATTGTCCTCTAATTTACAATAAAAAATTAGTTATTAAAATTAAATACTCTTTATTTTTTAGTTAAAAAAATCGCTTTTATTATCAAAATTGCTATTTTTTTCGTAAATTGAGAATTTAAAATTAATCTTGAGATTTTCTTGATTGACACTTTTAAACACTTTTAAATCTATCATTATGAAATTACTAGACACCATTTTCTTAGGATTGGATTTTACTGAATCTTCAGCGAACACAATTCAATCTGCCTTTACATTAGCTAAAAAATTTGAATCGAAAATCATTCCGATTCATGTGCTTCCCAATGATATTACAAATGAAAAAGTCGCAAATCTTCTAAAAGAAACTGCTACTAAAAAACTCAAAGAAATAGATATACAAATAGCTGAAGAAAACATTCAAAAGGGTAATTCAATTCTCAAATATGGCTCTCCAATTGAGGCAATTTCTAGAGCAATTGTAAGCTCAAAATCAAGTATCCTAATTATTGGTGCTGGCGATTCTAAAAAACAAAATTTTAAATTAGGCATCACAACATCACAAATTATTCAAAAAAGCGAAAAACCTGTTTTTGTAATCAAAGACAATGTTCCTTTAAGTATCAATCAAATTTTATGTCCTGTAGATTTTTCAAACACATCAAAACGCGCTTTAACAAATGCAATTATAATTGCTAAAAAATTTAAAGCAAAACTGATTATCATGTCAGTTTGTGAAATTGAAAACATTTCTTGGATTTTATCAGCTGAAGCTTTAGAAAATGAAAACACTTCAAGAATCGAAAAACACAGTAAAAAATTTCACGATTTTCTTAAAGAATTTCATTTAAGTGGATTAGAATGGCAACAAGAAATACTGAAAGGAAATCCCTCTCAAGAAATTTTAAAAGCCATTGTAAATCACCAAATAGATTTATTAGTCATTGGTACTTCTGGCAGGACTGGATTAAATAGATTAATTATCGGTAGTGTCACAGAAAAGGTAATTCGCGAAGTTCCATGCTCATTTTTAACCCTGAAATCCGAAGATGCTTTTAGTGTAAAGCTCGAAAAAATTATCAAAGATATAGAACATCATTATTCAGAGGGTTTACAACTCATGAATAATGGTTTTTATGAAGAGGCGCTTTTACAATTTCAAACATGTCTAAATATAAATAGCATGCATATTATTTCTTATTTAGAGGCTGCCAAAGCTTTAGACCACTTAAAAAACCCTGAAAAAGCTGCACTTTATAGACAAACAGCAATTGATTTGAAAGAAAAACTTTGGTTTCATAAAATAGAAGAAGAAGTTCGTAAGCATCGTGGAATTTAAATAATTTAATATGCAACAGGCAAAAGGAAACGTAATTAGCGTAAATGAATCTCTTGTTGGCGTCGTTATTATTGACGGTGCTGTAATGAATGGTGAAGTAGCTTTCGTTATTTTGGATGATGGGAAACGTTTAAAATCTGAAGTAATAGATATAAAAAAAGGACAACTTGTTTATTTACAGGTATTTGAGGATACTACATGGATGAAAGTAGGAAATTTGGTCGAGTTTTCTGGAGTTCCATTATCGGTAAAATTAGGGCCAGGAATTTTAGGGACTGTGACTGATGGTCTTCAAAATCCGCTGTATGAATTGGCTAAAATAGATTGGTTTTTAGAGAGAGGTCTCGAAGTTGAACCACTTGATATTCATACAAAATGGCAGTTTACCCCAAAACAAGAAATAGGGGTAATGCTAACAGGAGGTGATGTTTTAGGAAGTGTTCCTGAAAAGATTTTTGAACACAAAATCTTTGTTCCTTTTTCTATAAAAGACACTTGTGAATTGATTGAAATTGCACCAAAAGGCGTTTATACAATCAAAGAAAAAATCGCAAAAATAAAAGATGTTAATGGCGATATCATTGAATTAACAATGGCTTTTGAATGGCCAGTAAAAATAGCGATGCCTTTTCATGAACGTTCTGTACCTAATATACCTATGCCTACAGGAATAAGAATTTTAGATGCTTTGTTTCCTATTGCTTATGGTGGAACAGCCTGCAATCCAGGACCATTTGGCGCAGGCAAAACTGTGCTTCAACATAGTTTGGCCAAACATTCTCAAGCAGATATCGTTATTATTGCTGCTTGTGGTGAACGAGCTGGAGAAGCAGTAGAAATCTTTAAAGATTTTCCAAAACTTATTGATCCAAGAACTGGAAAATCATTGATGGACAGAACTTTTATTGTAGGAAATACCTCATCAATGCCAGTTGCAGCGAGAGAAGCATCCGTTTATATGGCTACAACTGTTGGAGAATATTACAGAAAACAAGGATTAAATGTGCTAATTTTAGCAGATTCAACATCAAGATGGGCGCAAGCATTGAGAGAAACTTCTGGCAGAAAAGAGGAAATTCCTGGTCCAGAGGCATTCCCAATGTATATTTCAACTCTTATTTCGGCTTTTTATGACAGAGCAGGGGTTGAAACTTTACCTGACGGAAAAATAGGTTCCCTAAGTATTATTGGAACAGTTTCGCCTGCAGGAGGAAATTTTGATGAACCCATCACTCAAGCCACATTATTAAGCACAGGAGCGTTTTGGGGATTATCAAGAGCTTTGTCAGATGCTCGAAAATATCCTTCAATAGATCGTATTGATAGTAAATCAAAATACCAATCATTATTGACCAAAGACGAAGTAAGTGAGTTGTTAGAATTACTACGTGATGGAAAATCAATAGCATCTAATATTTTATTAATGGGCGAAAAAGGAATTACCGACGAAACATTTATTCAATATCAAAAATCAGAATTGGTAGACGCTGTTTTTCTTCAACAAAATAGTTTTGATGAAATTGATGGAGTAACCAATAATGAGCGGTTGCGAATGATGTGTGACATGGTTTTTAAAATTTTGAATAGCCCCAAAAGACTTATTGGAAAAGATAAAATACGAGAACATTTCAATTTTATAAGACAAGCTTTTTTAGATTGGAACTATTTATCTGTGGATAATATTGAATTTAAAAAACAACAAAACAACATTATAAACCTATTAAATGATTGAGCTTATGTTGAAAAAAACTTATGAAAATATAGATAGCATAGGTCGCTCAATAATGAGCATCAAGGCTAAAGGAGTTCATAATAAAGAAATGGCAGAAGTTGTGTATCCAAATGGAGAAAAAGCGTTTGCACAAGTAATTGCCATAAATGGTGATGATGTTACGCTACAACTTTTTAGTGGCGGTTTTGGAGTAGCAACTAATTGCAAAATACGTTTTTTAGGAAAACCTATTCAAATTGGTTTTTCTGATGATATGCTTGGAAGAATATATTCTGGAAATGGAACATCAATAGATGGTGGCCCAGAATTGATGAGTAATATGATTCGAATTGCAGGACCTTCAATAAACCCTGTAAAAAGACTCATTCCTAAAAAAATGATTCGAACAGGCGTTCCAATGATTGATGTTTTCAATACATTGGTTCAATCTCAAAAAATACCCATTTTTGCAAAAGCAGGAGAACCATATAACCAACTTTTAGCGAACATTGCTACCCAATCTGATGCTGATGTGATTATTATAGGCGGAGTTGGTTTACAATATGACGAATTTCATTATTTCCGCGAACGTATAGAAGAAGCTGGAAGTAAACACAAAACTATCATGTTTGTTCACACTCACAGAGATTCAATTGTTGAAGGATTAATGGTGCCTGATTTGGCATTGGCTGTTGGTGAAAAATTTGCGATTCAAGGTAAAAATGTTTTTGTTTTATTATCAGACATGACTCAATGGTCTGATTATTTACGACAAGTTGCAAATGCACAAGATCAAATCCCTGCAAATCAGGGTTATCCTGGCGATTTATATTCACAATTGGCAAGTCGTTATGAAAAAGCGGCTGACATTGATGGTGCTGGAAGTTTAACCATTCTTGGCGTGACAACTATGGATGATGTGACGCATCCTGTTCCTGATAATACTGGGTATATCACTGAAGGTCAATTTTTTATGAAAGATGGTTTCTTAGAATTATTTGGCTCTTTAAGTCGTTTAAAACAACAGGTAAATGATAAAACTCGAGAAGACCACAGAAGTATTATGAATGTGATGGCGCGTTTATTATCAGAAGCTGAAGAACGTGTAAAAGCTCAAAAATTTGGTTCAGTCAAAGACGATTATTCTTTCAGATTGTTAGATTATAGAAAAACATTTAAAAAAGAATTGATGAATCCTTTTGTAAACATAAATTTAGAAGATGCTTTAGATCTGTGTTGGGATATTTTAGCATGCTATTTTAAAAAGGAAGAAGTTGGTCTTTCTTCAGAACTTATCGAAACTTTTTGGCCAAAAAATGGAGAATTTAAAATTTTAAAAACACCAGTGTCATGAGTGAAAAAAACTTACAAAGCTTGATAGAAACGATTAAATCCGAAGCTATTATTGCTGCGAAACAACAGGCTGACGAAATTATTTTAGAAGCCAAAAAAGAAGCAAATTCCATTATCAAAGTTGCAGAAACTAAACGAAACTTTATTTTAGAAGAAACTGAAAAAGAAGTCGAATCTAGCAAAATTAATGGCAATAATGCACTGAAACAAGCTGCAAGAGATATTGTAATTACGCTTGAAAATGATATCAAAAAAATGTTTGAAACTATATTAGAAACTGAAGTCAAAAATTCATTTTCGAACGATGTTGTGACAAATGCCATTTTAAAAATAATAGCGCAAATAGGTTCAGAAACTGAGATTCATCTCCCAGAAAAAAGTATTTCAGAAATTGAAAGTTATCTTCATAAACAGCTTCAAGACACAAAAAGGAATATCAAAATAGTGCCAAATAATAGTTTGATTAACGGATTTGAAATTCATAAAAAAGAAGAAGGTTGGAGTTATAAAATCACTTCAAAAGAACTGACAGAATTATTGCATTCTTATTTGAATGTAAAATGGAAAACATTGTTAAACAAATAATAATGAATGTATTAGCAGGAAATCTTGTGTATATTTTGAGTAGCTTACCTCATCTAAAATTTTCTAATTCTTTAGAATTTAAAAATGTTGTAAATGCTATTTTAAAAGGCTATGCTAATGAAAATGATATGCTTTCACTCGAAAAAATTCTCAACGAAGAAACTGCAAAATATGTATCACAAAAAGAAAGTGAACTTTTTAATAAAATTAATTTAAAAACCATTCATTCTCAGCTCTTTCAAAACAGTAATTATCCACTTTTAAATGACTTTTCTAGATTTTGTTTTGAATTAAAAACCAAGTTGCAATCTTTTCGAAATCATAAAATTGAAACCCATCAATCAACAAAAAATATCGGGGAATATATTGATTTAAAATCCGGTAATCCACTTGAAACTGAAATTCAATTAATTTCTCTTCAATGGGAAGAAATTGAATCCCTTTCAATTGGATTTTATGATGATTTTAATACACTAATTGCTTATAAAATAAAGCTTTTATTGCTTTTAAGATGGTGGTCTTTTGATGAAACTTTAGGAAATGAAAAATATCTAAAACTAATAAAAGAATAAGGATGGCTGAGAAAATTTTAATGAACAAAAATTCGTTGGCTATTCTAAAGATTGAGCTAAAAGAATACAATACTGCCTTGCCTGTTTTTGAAATGAAAGAGCAACAGTTGAAAGAATTGATTCAAAATTTGAGAGAACATATTTCTAATTTAAGAATGGCTATCAAAAAAATTAATCAAGAAACCTCATCATGGATTGCCGTTTTTGCTGAAGATGTTGAAGAATTAGAAAAATCAGTTCAAATTAAAAAAATGCATATCAATCATAAAGAAGTTGCTGGTGTAAAAATTAAAGAAATCGAAAAAATAATGTTGGAAGATATACAAATAGATACTTTTCAAACACCACTTTGGATAGATGAAGCTATTGAATTGATAAAAAAACAAAAAATAAATCTTGCATTTTTAAAGATTGAAGAGGAAAATATTCATTATGTTGAAGAAGAATTAAATGAGGCAAGACGCATGAAAAATGCACTCAAAGAGGTATTTATTCCTGAAACAAATCAGAACATCAGAAAAATAGAAATCTATTTAGGTGATGTTGAGCGTTTGGCAATTGGTTGCGCCAAGTTAGTAAAAAAGAAAAAACTTATTAAAAACGCACAAGTATGATCGTAAGAATGAAAGAAATTGTAATTTTTACTTCATCCCAAAAAATTACAAAAACAATTAATGAATTGGGAAAACTTGGTGTGGTAGATGTTTGTGAATTGCAAATTCCAAATAGCAAAGAAATTACTGAAACTAAAAATGCGATTCTGGAAACTGAAAATGCCATCAATTATTTATCAACTTTTGTTCAAAATAAAACAACTAATGATAAAATAAAATTACAAAATGATAAAAATTTTAGGTTATTATCGAATAGAATTCTTAAAGTAAAAGACTTATTTACTAACTGTAAAAGCAAAATAACAACGATAAATCAACAATTAAAATGGTATCAAATTTGGGGAAATAATTTTCAGTTAAAAGACCTTCAATTATTAGAAGAAAATGGAATTTTTGTAAAATTATATCTCATTAAAAAAGAGGATATTAAAAAACTACATAACACATTTTGTATTCAAACTTTTTCAGAAATTGACAATCAAATACCGATTGCATTTTTCACACAAAATCCCAAAGAAAACCTTGATTTTAAAAAAGTTCATTTTCCTAAAAATAGTTTAGAAAACCTACAAAAACAACTTTCTAGAAAAAAACGTCAGTTAGAAAAAATTGATGAATTTATAGTTGAAAGTATTCCATATTTACCGTGTTTAAAAAATCATGTTTCAAATTTGAATGATTCTTTGGCAATCCATAAAGCCATCAAAAACTTGCAAACGATTGATGATAAATGTCATTATCTGCAAGGATATCTTCCTATAAATGACATTGAAAATTTTAAAAAAACTGCGCATAAAAATAATTGGGGTTATCAGATTTCAACTCCTGAAAAACTTGAAAAAGTACCTGTTTATATCAAGAATCCAAAATGGATTGAAATTATCAACCCAATTATGAAGTTTATTGATATTATTCCTGGATATAAAGAAGTGGATGTTTCTATATATTTTTTATTGGCTTTTGCGCTGTTTTTTGCGATGTTGGTTGGTGATGCAGGGTATGGTCTTGTTTTCTTAATTGCAACATTTTTATTGAGAAAAAAAATTCCAACACAATTGCGCATTTTGATTTTAGTTCTTAGCAGTTCAACTATTATTTGGGGAGTTTTGAGTGGCACTTATTTTGGTTCATCAGAAATTGCTCAAATACCATTTTTTAACTTTTTTATAATCAATAATATTGCAAGTTTTGGCGTTGACAATGTCACTTTTATGATGCATCTTTCCTTTTTAATTGGCGCTATTCATTTAACAATTGCTCATAGTGTTCGAGGATTTCAATTTATAAATTCTATAAAAGTATTGAGTCAAATAGGTTGGATTGGCTTAGTTTGGGGCTTGTTTTATATCACTGAACAATTGGTGCTGGGAAAAACTATGCCTGATGTTGCAATGTGGTTTTTTGTGATTGGCGCAGTTTTGGTAGCTTTATTTTCAATGGAAAGCAACAATTTTTTAAAAAGCATGAGCATTTCTTTGGCCAATTTACCTTTAAGTTTGATAAGCGGTTTTTCTGATATTGTTTCCTATGTAAGACTTTTTGCGGTAGGAATGGCAACTGCTGCTGTTGCTGCTAGTTTTAATACTATGATTCTTTCATCTGGAATTGAAAATATGGGATTTTTTCAAATTATAAGTGCAACTATTGCGTTACTTTTAGGACATGGTTTAAATATTGCACTTGCATTAATGGCTGTGATGGTTCACGGAATTAGACTTAATATGCTCGAATTTGCAAGTCATTTAGGGGTAGAATTTTCTGGAAATGAGTATAAACCTTTCAAAATTATTTCAATAAAAAAAGAATCTAACGAACATCGTTAACTAAAATAAATTAAAAACGAATTAAATACTTTTAACTATGATAAATTTTATATCACTTCAAACAATGGTTTCAGGATTGGGAGACATGGGCATCTCACTGAGTATTGCTGCTATTGGCTCAGCAATTGGAACAGGAATTGCTGGAATGGCAGCAATTGGTGCTTGGAAAAAAATGATAATTAGTGGACAAAAAGCGGCGACTGCAATGCTAATATTTGTTGGTGCTCCTCTGTCTCAAGTAATTTATGGAATGATTTTAAAAAATGCCATTACAGATGCTAATTTGGCTCCTGAATCTTATTTTTGGCAAATTTTAATTGGATTATTTGCAGGGGCTGCAATGGCTGGTTCAGCTATTTTTCAGGGAAAAGTAGGTGCACGTGCTTGTGATGCTATTGCCTCTGGCGCAAATGATACTGCTAAATATATTATGGTAATTGGCATTGTTGAAACTGTAGCTTTGTTTGTGATGATTTTTACAATGACAGGTTTGCCAAGTAATTAATTGAAATTTAAATTTCAAATAAAATTGCTTTTTGAAACGATTATTGAAGGGTATAGATAGCTAGATTCAACTAACTATTTATACTCATTTTTCAATAAGACCATATCTTGTTTTAGCTTTTCCATATCATTTTTATCTGTTCCATCATAAAAACCACGAATTCTGCGCTCTTTATCAATCAAAATAAATTGTTCTGTGTGGATAAAATCGTCCTCTCCTCCATCTCCATCTTCTATCACAGCAAAATAACTTTTCCTCGCCAATTCGTATATGTGTTTTTTATCACCTGTTGTCACATTCCATTTTCCATCAATTACACCTTTTTCAATCGCATATTTTTTTAAAATTGGCACACTATCCATTTCTGGAGTAACAGAGTGAGATAAAAACAAAATATCAGCATCATTTTTATAATATTCCTGCAATTGATTCATGTTATATGCCATGGCAATACAGATATTTGTACAACGTGTAAAGAAAAAATCAGCAATATAAATCTTGTTTTTATAATCATTTTGAGTGATGATTTCTCCATTTTGATTGATGAGCGAAAAATCAGCAATTGTATGATCTTTTGTAATGTGCTTTACAGAAACGTCCACCAAACTTGGATTGACATCTGCAGGACTGTAAACTTTCAATTTTTTATCAACTTTCAATAAATGATAGAAAATTGGAATAGCAATTGCCGAGAAAATAACTAAAAAAATAAGTGTTGGAAGTGATTTTTTAAAAAACTTGAGCTCCATAAATGAGATTTATTGTGCAAATTTACGACTTAAAAAATCATCAAAAAAACTAGCCGTATCAAAAGCATTCAAAAATCTTTGTTAAAATAAAAATGAACTGAAATTAGTTCTTTTGAAACTCTTTGTAAAAACGTACATTTGTGCGTTTTAAAAATTTGACTTAACGCTGCATGGAAATATTTATCAAAGCATCACAATTTATTTTAAGTTTATCTTTATTGATTGTTTTGCATGAATTGGGACATTTTATTCCCGCAAAATTGTTCAAAACTCGAGTTGAAAAATTCTATTTATTTTTTGATTACAAGTTTTCACTTTTCAAGAAAAAAGTAGGGGAAACTGTATATGGAATTGGTTGGATTCCTTTAGGAGGTTATGTAAAAATCTCAGGAATGATTGATGAAAGTATGGATACTGAACAAATGAAATTACCTCCACAACCTTGGGAATTTCGTTCAAAACCAGCTTGGCAACGTTTGATAATTATGTTGGGTGGTGTTTTTGTGAATTTTGTGTTGGGAATTTTTATTTACATCTGTTTGATGTGGGCTTATGGCGAAAACTATTTGCCGAACGAAAATTTGAAAGACGGAATTTGGGTGCAAGATTCGTTAGCCATAAATTTAGGTTTGAAAACTGGAGATAAAATAGTAACTGTTGATGGCGAAAAAGTAAAAAAATTCTCTGATTTATCATTAGAGTTTATCAATGGAAATAAATATGAAATTGAAAGAAATGGCGAAATTATTCAAAAAGAGATTCCTGAAAATTTCATTTCTCAATTAATGGATAGAGGAAAAGATGCTGGTCCATTTTTATTTGCAAGATATCCTTTTACAATTGCAGAAGTTTCTGCTGATTCACCAAATAAAAATGCTGATTTGAAATCAAAGGATATTGTTACTGCCATCAATGGAAATCCAATAACCTATTTTGATGAAGCACAAACTGAATTAGATAAATACAGAAACGAAGAAATTAGTGTCACTATTAAAAGAGGAAATGAAAGCAAAAATGTTCGTTTGAAAGTGAATAATGAAGGAAAAATTAGTGTTTCTTCAGGATTATTATCGTTTGATGATTTGCAAAAATTAGGCTATTATGATTTGGCAACCATTGAATATTCTTTTGCAGCAGCTATTCCTGCTGGTTTTGAAAAATCGTGGAAAACATTGACAGACTACATTAAACAGTTAAAGAAAATATTCAATCCAAATACTGGTGCTTATAAAGGTTTGGGAGGATTTATTTCTATCGGAAGTATTTTTCCTGAAGAGTGGAGTGCACAAACTTTCTGGAACATCACTGCATTTTTATCAATCATGCTCGGATTTATGAACTTATTACCAATCCCAGCTTTGGATGGTGGTCACGTAGTTTTTACACTTTGGGAAATGATTACAGGTAAAAAACCTGGAGACAAATTCCTTGAATATGCGCAAGTTACAGGTTTTATTATTTTGATAGCCTTGCTACTTTTCGCTAATGGAAATGACATTGTTCGATTATTCAATTAGTACAAATCAATCATAATTAAAAAAGGCACTCTTATTCAGGGTGCCTTTTTTATTAGATTTTAAATGAACAATTAATGAATGAAAACCAAGTATAGTGTGTATTGCATTTATCACATGAGTAGCTTTTTGTACCTGGAATTAATCTTACAAAACCTTTTCTTCTAAGTCTATGATTAGACTCGCTTTTGCATTTTGGACATCTTTTCATTTCAATTTTTTTTGAATGAGCACCAAAGATACTTACATTCAGACACTTACCAAAATACAAACAAACTATTAAGGATTTCTTAATATTGCCTGCTCATTTTTCCAATCTATCCAATTTTGACCTTGAATTTTTCTCATTATGTTATCAAAGTTTCTCATAACGAAAATATTATAGATTGCATTTAACAAGTTTTTAGGTTTGTGCGCAATTGATCGTAAACTCATAGAAAACCCAGGAGTAATGTATTTCATATAATGCCAATAACCTTCAGGAATATACAACACATTGCCATGTTCTAAATTGGTAATATATCCTTTAGCTTGTTGTAATCTAGGCCATTTTTCAAAATCTGGATTGGAAAAATCAATATCTTCTCTTGTAATTAAGGAATGTGGAACTTTGTATAAAAAATCGTTTTGCTGCTGATCAAACAAAATTATTTCCTTTTTTCCATGAAAATGAAAGTGAAAAATATTTGCCAAATCAATATCATAATGCATAAAAGTGTAGGAATCTTTTCCTCCAAAAAAAAGCATTGGCAACCCTTTTAATAACTTTAATCCAAAATCAGGATAGGTAAAATCATTTTGTAAAACAGGCACTTCTTTTAAAATATTCCATAAAAAAATACGGAATTTAGTAGGTTCTTTTTCCAATAAATCAACATAATCAGCCATTTTCATTTTGGCATGAGGTTCGTTAAAACCATCTTTATAATCTACAGGTCTGTCATCATACAAAGGCACAATTTTTTCTCCTGCAACTGCTTTCATATAGGTCAAATTCCATTTTGTAAAAGCAGGCCAATCTTCTATAAAACGCTCAATAACAACTGGTTTTTGAGGTTTAAAATAGTTTTTCAAAAAATCTTCTTTGGTAATATTTGCAACTCTATCAATTTGAGATAAATTCAAACTCATAACTTAACAATTTTATAATTGCAAAGTTAAGAAAAGGTTATGAAATTATAAAAAAAAGGAACGCCTCAAATTATATTCCAAAACGCAAACCCAAGAGTACATTGCTCCCTGGCATTGGCACAAAACCTGATTCAATGTAATGTGTGTTGAAAATATTATTTGCTGTAAAAGTGATGTCAAATTTTGATACATTCACAATTACTGATGCGTCCCAAACATTATAGCTTTGTCCAGTTGTTCTTTCTGCATGTTTGTATATGATGTTTTGAGTGATGTTTTTAAAGAATTTACTCGAAAATCGTGTTGTAAAATGATGCCTCAAAGTATTCAAGGAATAACGAGATAAATCTTTATTTTGATCTAAAATATCATCTTCTAAAAACGAATATCCAAGAGACAATGTTTGAGTATAATCAGAAATTTTGAAATTATAATTTGCATCAAATTCAAAACCTTGTGTATTTACTTCAGCAATATTGGTTGCAGAAAAAACACTTTGAGTTGTATTTGGTCTTATGTAATCTATCAAATTGATGGCATCTCTGTTGAAAAAAGCCACACTTCCTGAAAAATTTCCACGGTTGAATTTTAAACCAATTTCTTGTGAAAAAGCTTCCTCAGGTTGCAAATTCGGATTTCCAATAG
>DAIUBY010000041.1:0-1109 GCA_036846425.1 Polaribacter sp. | reverse complement strand
AAACCAATTTCTTGTGAAAAAGCTTCCTCAGGTTGCAAATTCGGATTTCCAATAGTTACAGGATCAGCATAGTACAAATCTGTGTAGGTTGGAATTCTGTAGGTTGTTCCCACATTTCCATAGATTTTTACATTTTCTGATAATTGAAATCCAACATCAATTCCTGGAAACGCATGAAATTTGAAATCCGAAAAATAGGTTATGGCAACTCCTGGTGTAATGTCTAATTTATTGTCAAGCAACTGAAAACGATGTTCTAAAAATACATTTACCATCATTCTGTGACGCTCGCCTAAATTATTACTACTGATAGAAACGCGCGAAACATCAATTCCAAAACCTGTAATTCCGACATTGGAAGTGTAAGAAACATTGGTTTCTACACCCACTTTATTGGTGATGTGTAAATTTCTATAAAATGCAGGATTGTTTCTTCGTAATAAAAAAATATCTTGACCACGTCTCCAATAAACTCGTGGTTTTATTTTGAATTTTTCAGTTTCAAACGAAGTTGAAACTCCAATTAAACTATTTTGAGTTTCCTCATATTCATTAAAAGTTGGATTGGTTGTATAAAAATTTTCTGCTCCAAACTTTTTATCAAAAAATGTCGCTAACAATTCAATTGGTTGTTTGTTTTTGTTGAAAGTTCCTTTCAAAAAGTAATTCGCATTGTTGTAATCAGAATTATTTCGATAACCATCAGAGGTCAAAATTCCTGCATGCGCTATAATTGACGAATTCGAAAATTCTTTTCCAACAGTTACTGAACCGTTAATTTGACCAAATGAACCTGTTTCAGAATTCAAAGAAACAGTTTTGTCTAACGATTTTTTAGTCACAATATTGATGGCTCCTGTAAACGCATTTTGCCCAAAAACCCTTGCTGCAGGACCTTTGATAATTTCAATTCGTTCAATTACTTCAATGGGTAAAGCTGCATTCAACGTGTGATGACCTGTTTGCGCATCATCCATTTTAATGCCGTCAATCAACAATAATGTTTGGTCAAAACCTCCACCTCTAATATATAAATCTGCTTGTCCTCCTCCTGTTCCACGTCTTCTAATATCCACACCAGCAACTTGTTGCAACAAATCTGCAACATT
>DAIUBY010000040.1:9825-21128 GCA_036846425.1 Polaribacter sp. | reverse complement strand
TCAAATCACCTGCTAAAATTTCAGGATATGCAGGAATATCATAAATTGGTTTTTTTGGATAAATCTCAGAACATTGTCCTCCAGGTTGTGGCAATGCATCAATTAAATGACAACGTAATTTGAGCAATCCTGCTTCAAAAACCGTGAATAATCCTGTTGGGCCTGCACCTATTATTAAAATATCTGTAGTAATCATTTTTTAAAATTTGCTTTTAGTTATTTGCTTTTGGCAAAAAACTAACAACTAAACAAGGTGTAAGTTATACAACATTAATTACCTCTTTAATTTGAGGAACATACTTTTTGATAGTTGCTTCTACACCATTTTTTAGGGTCATTTGATTTACAGAACAACCTGTACAAGCGCCTTGTAATTGTACTTTCACCACCAAATCATCAATAGAAAGCAATTTGATATTGCCTCCATCACTCATCAAAAAAGGACGGATTTCATCCAGCGCTTTTTCTACGTTTTCTATTGTTTCTGCTGTTGTCATATTTTCTTTTTTATTGCGCTACAACCACTCATTGTTGTGATTCTTACAACTTCTGTTGGTGGTAAACTTTCGTTTCTAATTAATAATTGTGAAAGAATTTCTTTTGTGATTTCTTTAAAAGAATTTTCTAAAATTGTTCCTTCTTGCAATGCCACTGGATGTCCAACATCACCTGCCTCTCTGATGCTTTGTACTAAAGGAATTTCTCCTAAAAAAGCAGTATGAATGTCTTCAGCCAAATGTTTTGCACCATCTTTACCAAAAATATAATATTTATTATTGGGCAATTCTGCTGGTGTAAAATACGCCATATTTTCAATAATTCCTAAAACAGGAACATTGATACTTTCTTGCTGAAACATGGCAACTCCTTTTTTAGCATCTGCCAAAGCAATATTTTGTGGTGTACTAACCACAACTGCACCATTTATAGGCAAAGATTGTACAATTGACAAATGTACATCACCAGTTCCTGGAGGTAAATCTATCAATAAGAAATCTATTTCGCCCCAATCTGCATCAAAAATCAGTTGTTTTAAAGCTTTTGAAGCCATAGGTCCTCTCCAAATTACAGCCTGATCTGGATTTGTAAAAAATCCTAATGACAATAATTTTACGCCATAATTTTCAATCGGTTTCATTTTGGAACGTCCATCAACTTCTACTGATAAAGGTCTAGCTTTTTCAACATCAAACATTAAATGTTGCGAAGGTCCATATACATCAGCATCTAAAACACCAACATTAAATCCCATTTTTGCCAATGAAATGGCTGTATTTGCAGTAATGGTAGATTTTCCTACTCCACCTTTTCCGGAAGCAATTGCAATGATATTTTTGATATTTGGAATTTCTTTTCCGCGAATCAAGTTTGGATTTTCTGCAACCACAGGTTTTTCAACTTTCACATTCACTTTTACATCAATCTTTGGATGAACATGATCGTGAATGGCTTTCATAATGTCAACTTCAACCTTCTTTTTAGCTTGCAAAGAAGGATTGCTGATGGTAACATCTACAATTACTTCATCTCCAAAGGTGACAACATTGGTAACATTGTTATTTTCTATCAAACTTTTCCCTTCTCCAGGAGCAGTAATCGTTTCTAATGCGTTGTAAATATCTTGTTTTTTAAAACTCATATGTCAGCTTTTTGCCCTTAGCTGTTGGCTTTTAGGCGTAAAAAATTAATTTTAAAACTTTTAGCAAAGATAGGTGTTAGAAATCAGAAAAGAAAGGTAGTAAATTGTGTTTCTTTATGGATTTATAGGCGGATTTTATAAAAGCTCTTTTGACGGATTCCAAAATACTTTTTCGAAGTTTTGAATTTGATTTTCAACAACTTCAATTCCTTCATTCTCTAATAATTGCTGCATCAAATTGGTGCCATCAAAATGATGTTTTCCTGTTAAAATTCCTTTTCTGTTTACAACTCTGTGTGCAGGAATTTCATTCGTTTGATGATGCGAATTGTTCATTGCCCAACCAACCATTCTTGCAGAACGTTTTGCTCCTAAAAATTCAGCAATTGCGCCATAACTGGTTACTTTTCCGTAAGGAATTTGAAGCGCAACTTCATACACTTTTTCGAAAAAATTATCATTTTTTGGGTTGGATGTCATGAGCTAATGAAGTATTAAGTTCGTAAATATACGCCAATATTTCAGTTTTATTTTGTAGAAAAACAGTAGTTAAAACCCTTTGATACATAGAAGTTTCAAAATCATCAATTGTTTTCCAATGGTTTGAGATTTCATTTGAAGAAAATAAAAATCCTTCTACATCAGTGCCATTTTCATCTAAAATTACAGCAGGAAATCCTTGTGCTTTATGCCATCCTTTTATATCAAAAAAACCTTTTACAGTTGCTTTTTGCCAATTTCCTTTGATATTTTTCAAAACAAAATCATTTTCTTGTCCTGGAATTAAAGAGCCATATACAAAGAGATGTTCCATTATTTTGGAAAAAATTAATACTTAAGTCGAAATTGAATGTAGGTTATTGGCTTATCAACAGCTAAATATTGATTTTCGTAAAAAGTTTGGGTTTCAATCACCTCTTTTGGTGAACCTTCATTATGATAAATATTGTGATTTGCGTAAATCACTTCATGTCCTTGTCCATGCAACAAACCAAGTGTGTAGCCATGCATAAATTCACTATCCGTTTTTAAATGTGCAATGCCATTTTCATTTAAAATATGAAAATATTTTCTAAGAAAAACTGGATTTGTCATTCTGTGTTTGGTGCGTTTGTATTTGATTTGTGGATCAGGAAACGTAATCCAAATTTCATCAATTTCATTTTCATCAAAAATAAAATCAATCAACTCAATTTGAGTTCTTACAAAAGCAACGTTTGGTAAATTTTCTTCAATGGCAGTTTTTGCGCCTCTCCAAAAACGAGCACCTTTAATGTCAATACCAATGTAATTTTTAGCTGGATTTTTTTTTGCTAAAGCAATGCTATATTCGCCTTTTCCACAACCCAATTCAACAACAATTGGATTGTTATTCTTAAAAAAAGAATGCCATTTGCCTTTCAAAAAAAAGTTGTTTAAAACTTCTTCTCTTTTTGGCTGAATGACATTGGTAAAGGTTTCATTTTCTTGAAACCTTTTTAATTTATTTTTACTTCCCAAGATGAATTTTTAAGCTCTGTCTTCTGTTCCTTCGTCCAAAAATCTCTTAGATTCTTTCATCCAATATGCAAAAAGAATTAATAGCACCACTAAAAATCCCCAATTTACAGCATTTGAAATCCACCATCCTAACTCTTGAGTAGCCACTTGATTGCGAATCCACTCTAAAGGAAGAAATAGAAAATCCGTGAACAAACTTCCAATCCATCTAAAAATATTGCTTGCTATCATAACTTATTTATCTTTACGCTTGCAAAAATAACAAAAGAAATAATGCTAGCCAATTTTTTAAACAAATCAAAACCGATAAATTTTATCAGTTTATCCGTTTTTTTTGGTATTTGCTTTTTGACACTGAATTTTATTGATTTTTTCAACAATCAATTGCATACAAATGACTTGTTAGAGAGGCTCGTTGTTTTGCTAATTTTCATTTCGGTTTTTTTTATTTACAACTTTATTACAAGTAAAAATAACTTGACGTATGACAATTCTTTTGGATTTTATTTTTTTACGCTTTTAATAGGATGCTTTAGTACAATTGCAGATTATAAATCGCTTTTTTTTGTAATTATTTACCTGCTTTTTTTGAGAAAAATTTACAGTTTACAGTCTTCAAAAAGGGTTTTGAAAAAATTATTCGATGCTGGCTTTTGGGTTGGAATTTTATGCCTTTTTGAACCGAAATTCATGCTTTTTTTTTTACTGATTTATCTAAGTGCATATTGGCATCAAAAAATAACAATTCATACGTTTTCAACACCCATAATTGGATTTTTAACACCCCTTTTTTGTTATTTTTCATACCTGTTTTGGCAAGGAAATCAAGAAGTTTTTACTTCCGTTTTCTTCAAGGGATTTAGTTTTAAAATGACTTTTTTAACAGATGAAAAAGAACAATTTTTTATGCTGAGTTTGTTACTCATCACATTTTTTGCCGCTTTTTTAAAATCGAGAAAAGCACTTTTAATCAACAATACTTTTAAGAAAAGTTGGAGTTTGTTATTGATAAATTTCTTGGTTGTTCTAGGACTTCTCTTTTTTGAAAATGAAGCAAAAAATAGAGAAATTTTGTTTTTACTATTCCCAATTTCATTGATTTTAGCAAATGGAATTGAACTAATTAAAAAAAGAATCGTAGTAAATATTTTCTTGTATCTTTTTTTAATTGGCAGTATCGCTTATTTATTTTTTCTATAATTTGCTTCCAAAAGCTAAATCGCCAGCATCACCTAAACCAGGAACAATATAGCCTTTTTTATTCAGTTGATCATCAATTGTGGCAATCCATAAATGAGTGTTTTCTGGAAAATGTTTTTCAACAAAACGAATGCCTTCCTCAGCACCAATCACAGAAACTATATGCGTTTCTTTCGGATTTCCAAATTTTTTCAAGGCTTCAAAAACAGCCACTAACGATTTTCCTGTTGCCAACATTGGGTCTGCCAATAACAAAGTTTTTCCTTCTAAATTCGGAGAAGCCAAATATTCAACTACAATTTCAAAATGTTCATCCTGATTTGGATGATGCCTAAAAGCCGAAATAAATGCGTTTTCTGCTTTGTCAAAATAATTCAACAAACCTTGATGCAAAGGCAAACCAGCTCTTAAAATGGAGCAAATTACCAACGAATCTGAAATGACATTTATCTCTTTTGTTGCTAAAGGAGTTTCAACAAAAATGGGTTTATAGGTAAAAGTTTTACTCATTTCATAACTCAAAATTTCGCCAATTCTTTCGATATTTTTCCGAAAACGCATGCTATCTTTTTGAATATTTTTATCTCTAACTTCTGATAAAAAAGTGTTTAAAACGGAGTTGTTTTGGGCTAAATGATGGATTTTCATTTTTTTTTAATCATTTATAAAAATTTATATAAAAAACTTTTTCATTTATAAATTTCATCAACAAAATATCAATGTATTATGTATAGACTAAAGTTTAGCCAAACAACAAGATTTTCGTCATATTGTTGAAACTCTATCTAGTTAAGGACTTATTTTGAAATTAAAATAACTTATAAGAAAACTTAAGTCCCAGTGCTGGAGATACCAAATTATAATCTTCATCAATATTTCTTAAAAAGCCAAAACCTACATGAACATTAAAGAGCCAATTACCACCTAAAGAACGTTGTAAACCCCAATGAAATTCATTTAAAATTGCTCTTTGTAAGGGATTGAAATTAATATTTTCTGAAAATCTCCTTGTAAAATATTTTGTTTGAAAAGCAATGTAGTTACCTGTATTATTTTCTATACTTTTTCCATTTTTTAATCTTTTTTCACGATTGTACATATATTTAACTTCTCCTTTAAAATATGCTGCAAGACTAGAATTAAATTCCCAAACATAACTTTCTGCATTATCAACACCTCCTCCAAAACCAACACCTAAATCAATTAAAAATTTTTCAGAAATTGGAGTTTCATAAGACACTCCAAAACCTAAAAGATTATATTCTAATTTTAGTTGATTTTCTAAGTAATCTTCTTGAGAAAATATTAAATTAAAACTTAAAGTGAATAAAATTAAAATGTATGTTTTTTTCATTTTTCTTTAATTTTTTTGATATATTAACAATATTAAAAATAAAGTTTTTAAAATTCAAAACTTTTCTATTTTTTTAAAATAAAAATTTTTTCTATCGAAAAATCAAAAAACAATCCTCAAAATAAAAAAGTATCTTTGCTTTTCATTTTAAAATCGATTGTATGATTCAATCCATGACTGGTTATGGAAAATCGGTATTGCAACTGCCAACCAAAAAAGTTACTATAGAAATTAAATCTTTGAACAGCAAAAGCCTTGACTTGAATGTACGAATACCTTCTTATTACAAAGAAAAAGAATTAGATGTTCGTAAAAAATTGGCAAATGAACTTATCAGAGGAAAAATTGATTTCTCTGTTTTTGTAGAAATGACTGCAGATGAAACTGCGACTGTTGTAAATCCTGGCGTAGTAAAAAACTACATGCAACAACTCAAAAATATCGTCCCAACAACTGCTGAAAACGAGTTGGGTTTGCTAAAAATGGCAATTCAAATGCCTGATGCTTTGAAAACAGAACGTGAAGAATTGGATGAAAATGAATGGGAACTCATCAATACCACTATTGATGAAGCAATCAAAGAAATTATTCAATACAGAATTGATGAAGCTGCTGCTTTAGAAGACGATTTTAGAACGCGCATTTTGAATATCAAAAACTATTTAGAAGAAGTCAAATCATTTGATAATGAACGCATTACAAACGTAAAAGAGCGTTTGCGAAAATCAATTGATGAACTAAAAGTAACTGTTGATGAAAATCGTTTTGAACAAGAATTGATTTATTATTTGGAAAAACTAGACATCAATGAAGAAAAAGTGCGTTTAGAAAATCATTTGAATTATTTTTTACAAACGCTCGAAACAGAAGATTCTAATGGAAAAAAATTAGGTTTTATTGTGCAAGAAATGGGAAGAGAAATCAATACCACTGGTTCAAAAGCAAATTTTGCACCCATGCAAAAAGCCGTAATTCAAATGAAAAATGAATTGGAACAAATCAAAGAACAAATCTTAAACATATTGTAAATGGCAGATTTTAAAGGAAAATTATTCGTCTTTTCTGCACCTTCTGGCTCTGGAAAAACAACGATTGTGCGTCATTTATTGAAACAAGAAGGTTTTGGTTTGGAATTTTCAATTTCTGCAACTTCAAGAGAGCCAAGAAATCAAGAAAAAGATGGCGTTGATTATTACTTTATTTCGTTGAAAGAATTCAAAACGAAAATAAAAAACGACGAGTTTTTAGAATGGGAAGAAGTGTATAGAGATAATTTTTATGGCACTTTAAAGGCTGAAGTTGACCGAATTTGGGCATTAAAAAAACATGTTATTTTTGACATTGATGTGGTAGGAGGTTTGCGAATCAAAAAGAAATTTCCTGAGCAAACTCTGGCAGTTTTTGTAAAACCACCCAGTGTTGATGAATTGAAAATTCGTTTGAAAAATAGAAGTACTGAAAGCGAAGACAAAATCAATATGCGCATTGCAAAAGCGTCTATTGAATTGGCAACTGCTCCTCAATTTGATAAAATCATCAAAAATTACGATTTAGAAATTGCGCTGAAAGAAGCTGAAAATTTGGTAGAAGAGTTTTTGAAATTGAATGAGAATAAAGAATAGAGAAACAAGAAAATAGAGTCAAAAAAAAAGATAAGAAGTCTCTTTTCTCTCCTCTTTTTTCTATAATCTTTTTGAAATGAGTAAAATCGGTTTGTATTTTGGAACATTCAATCCCATTCATGTGGGGCATTTGATTATTGCCAATCATTTGGTTGAATATTCAGATTTGGATGAAATTTGGATGGTAGTAACGCCTCACAATCCTTTTAAAAATAAGAGTTCTTTGCTGGAAAATCATCATCGTTTTGAATTGGTTTACAGAGCTACAGAGAACTATCCAAAAATTAAACCTTCGGATATTGAATTCAAATTGCCTCAACCAAATTATACTGTTTTTACCTTAGCGCACATTTGTGAGAATTATCCAAATCACGAATTTTCTTTGATTATGGGCGAAGACAATTTGCACAGTTTTCATAAATGGAAAAACTATGAAACCATTTTAGAAAATCATCAGATTTATGTGTATCCAAGAATTTTTGAAGAAAAGCAATCACATCAATTTGAAAATCATCCCAAAATTCATTTGGTTGATGCACCAATTGTTGAAATTTCATCAACCATGATTCGGAACGGAATTCAAAGTAAAAAAAACGTGGAACCTCTACTCCCAAAAGAAGTTTGGGAATATATTGATGAAATGAATTTTTATAAAAAGTAATTTTTCTTTGCACAAAGCGATTCTTTAAATATCAAATTTCGCAAAGTTTCGTTGTATATTTGTGATATCATAAAGTACCTATTTCTTGGAAAACAAACTAAATCAAAGACGAAAACTTAAGCAAAAACTGACTCATAAATACAGGTTAGTCATCATGAATGATGAAACCTATGAGGAGCGAATTTCATTAAAACTTTCTGTTTTAAACGTATTTGTTGTTGGAGGTGTTTTCTCTTTTTTACTGATTTTAATTACCACTTTTTTCATCACATTTACGCCTATAAAAGAGTTTATTCCTGGGTATGGGTCAACAGAGTTGCGAATAAAAGCTACAAAATTAACCTTAAAAACAGATTCTCTAAAAAGAAAATTAGCCATTGTTGAAAACTACACTCGTTTTTTAGGACCAATTTTGTCTGGCAAAATTAAAGGAGATGAAATCGATACATTAGTAACAGAATCTGGAAGAAAAATGCTGAGTGACAGCTTGTTAAAAGCTTCAAGAATTGATTTAAATTTTAGAGAAAAAATAGAAAGTGAAGATCGATTTCCAATTGTGAATAGTGAAAAATCTGTTGTAAAAGTGGTGTTTTTCGCCCCTTTAAACGGAATGATTTCACAAGGTTTTGACCCAAAAATAAAACATTTTGCGGTAGATATTGTCGCCAAAAAAAATGATCCTGTAAAAGCTGCTGCTGATGGAATTGTAATTTTTTCAGGTTGGACAACCGAAACTGGAAACGTAATCATTTTGAAACATGCTGATGATTATATTTCTATTTACAAACACAATGGAAATTTATTGAAACAAGAAGGCGATTTTGTAAAATCGGGAGAAGTGATTGCCAATGTTGGTTCTACTGGCGAATATACAACAGGACCTCATTTGCATTTTGAACTTTGGAGTGGCGCTTATGCTGTAAATCCTACAAATTTGATTGATTTTAGATAATGAATATCAAATCTTTATTAGCAATTCCATTTGCGAAAATTATCACTAAAAATGTGTATAAATGGGCAAATAATCCTCATAAAACACAAGAAAAAGTATTTCAATATTTATTGAAAAATGCTCGAAAAACACAATTCGGAATTGATCATGATTTTGAAAATATCAAAACATATGAAGATTTCAAAAATCGAGTTAAAGTATCTGATTATGAGGGATTAAAACCATATATTGATAAAGTTGTTTCAGGAGAATCTGATGTTTTATGGAAAGGAAAACCTCTGTATTTTGCGAAAACTTCGGGCACAACTTCTGGCGCAAAATACATTCCTCTTACCAAAGAATCCATGCCAACTCATATCACAGCTGCAAGAAATGCATTATTGTTTTACATAACCGAAAAAAATGATGCTAGTTTTGTGGATGGAAAGATGATTTTTATTCAAGGAAGCCCAATTTTACAAGAAAAAAATGGTGTTAAATTTGGACGTTTAAGCGGAATTGTTGCGCATTATGTTCCCAAATATTTGCAAAAAAACAGGTTGCCAAGTTGGGAAACAAATTGTATTGAAGATTGGGAAACTAAAGTAAATACGATTGTTGAGGAAACCATCCACGAAGATATGAGAGTGATTAGTGGAATTCCTTCTTGGGTACAAATGTACTTTGAAAAATTGGTCGAAAAAACCAACAAACCAATTGCTGAAATTTTCCCAAACTTTCATTTTTTGGTTTATGGAGGTGTCAATTTTGAACCTTATAAAAACAAATTTGAATCGTTGATTGGAAAAAAAATCGATTATATTGAGTTATATCCTGCTTCTGAAGGATTTATTGCCTATCAAGATTCGCAAAAAGCAACAGGAATGTTGTTGCAACTCAACTCCGGAATTTTTTATGAATTTATTCCTGCAAACGAATTTTTTACTGAAAATCCAACTCGAATTTCACTGAAAGATGTAAAAATGGGAGAAAATTATGTGCTGATTTTAAACACTTCAGCTGGACTTTGGGGCTACAATATTGGTGATACTGTAGAGTTTACTTCTTTAAAACCTTATAGAATCAAAGTTACAGGTCGCATCAAACATTTTATTTCGGCATTTGGTGAACATGTTATTGGAAAAGAAGTTGAAAAAGCGTTGAATGATGCCATTTCAGAAACTAAAATTACGATTAGCGAATTCACAGTAGCACCTCAAGTAAATCCAAAAAGTGGATTGCCTTATCATGAATGGTTTATTGAATTTGAAAATGAACCTGAAAATTTGGAAGATTTTGCTGCAAAAATTGATGCATCAATGCAATCTCAAAACATTTATTATTTTGATTTGATTGAAGGAAAAGTGTTGCGTCCATTAGTCATCAGAAAAGTTAAAAAAGGTGGATTTCATGAATATATGAAATCGATTGGAAAATTTGGAGGTCAAAATAAAATTCCACAATTGGCTGATCACCGAAAAATTGCAGAAGTTTTAGAAGGATTTTTAGTTGAAAATTAAATCAAAAATGACACAAATTTCACAAATTATCACGAATTTGAATTTCTGAGATTTTAAAAATGAGATTAGTAAAAATAGTTTCTTATTTTATCGATATTAGTGTATTTCGTGAAATTAGTGTCAAAAAAATACGCAACCATCACTAGTTTAAACCTAAGTTAATGTGTACTTTTACGCCCAACTTAGCATTCAATTTTTTTAGATGAGTACAATTAGAATCACCAAACAATTCAATTTTGAAACAGGACATGCCTTGTATGGTTATGATGGAAAATGTAAAAATGTGCATGGACATTCGTACAAACTATCAGTAACTGTCTCTGGAAAACCAATTTCTGACAATACCAATGTTAAATTTGGAATGGTGATTGACTTCGGAGATTTGAAAAAAATTGTAAAAGAAGAAATTGTTGATGTATTTGACCACGCTACTGTTTTTAATAAAAATACACCTCATATAGAATTAGCAGCTGAATTAAAAAACAGAGGACATCACATTATTCTTGTTGATTATCAACCAACTAGCGAAATGATGGTGATTGATTTTGCTAAAAAAATTAAAGACAGATTGCCTTCAACTATTCATTTACACTCCATAAAACTGCAAGAAACAGAAACTAGTTTTGCTGAGTGGTTTGCAAGTGAAAATTAAATTCACTTCCCGTTAAAAGCATTCATCGTATTTTCCAAACCATCTGTACCAAAACTAAGTACAACTTTTGCTGCCATTGGAAGTCGTTCAATCAATTGACTTGTTTCTTCTTTACTCCATTCACCCAACACAAAATCTGCTTGTTTTCCTTTTGGAAAATTAGCTCCAACTCCAAATCGAAAACGTGCATAATTGTCTGTATTCAACTTTTCTTGAATATCTTT
>DAIUBY010000040.1:3589-9725 GCA_036846425.1 Polaribacter sp. | reverse complement strand
CAAAATTTTAAAACCAATATTGTGACGTGTATTTTCGTATTTAGGACCAATATTTCCCAAACCCACCATTAAATATTTTTTCATCAATAATTCTTTTGATACTTTTTTTGAAGGAAACAACCTAGCAAACAATTTTTTTAAAATCATCTGACAAAAATAGTAAAATAAAAAAAGCGTTGCATATTTGGATGCAACGCTTTCAAATCATTTGTTGAAATGATTATTTTTTCCCTTCAGCTGCAGCAGCTTTTGAGGCATTTCTTGACATTCTCACTTGAGCAACAACTGTGTTGTCTGGGTGTAAAATAGTATATTTATCATTCTTTAAAGAAGTGATGTACAATTTGTTACCAATTTCTAATTCTGTAATATCAGCTTCAATAAAATCTGGCAAATTTGCAGGAATTGCTTTTACTTTTGCTTTACGAACATTGTGACGTAATGCTCCACCAATTGCTACACCTTTAGATTTTCCAACCAATATTACTGGAATATTCATTGTAATTTCTTTATTATCAGAAAGTTGATAAAAATCTACGTGAATAATTTTGTCAGAAACTGGGTGAAACTGAATGTCCTGCAAAATTGCAGGTATTACTTTTCCATCAATGTCAATACTTGCCGTATAAACATTTGGAGTGTACACTAAGCTTTTGAAAGCTTTTTCTTCTGCTGAAAAATGTAGTGGTTGTTCTCCTCCGTAAATAACGCAAGGAACCATTCCAGCATCACGTAAGGCTTTAGACGCTGTCTTGCCCACGCTTTCTCTTTTTGATCCTTTAATTGTAATTGATTTCATTATTGTTGTTTAAATTAATTTTTCCATTTTTATTTTCCTTGCTGAAAAACATAAATGAAGGTTACATTAAAAATTGTCCACTTATTGAAGTGTTATCTTGAACTTTGTGCATAACATCCGCGAATAAGGGCGCGCAAGATACAACTTTTATTTTAGAAATATTCTTTTTCAATGGAATTGTATCAGAAACAATCAACTCAGTTAATGCAGAATTTTCGATTTTTTCGTAAGCATTTCCTGAAAGTAATGCGTGTGTACAAACTGCTCTAACACTTTTTGCACCTCTTTCCATCATTAAATTTGCAGCATGCGCTAATGTGCCTCCAGTATCAATCATGTCGTCAACTAAAATCACATTCTTACCTTCAACTTCCCCAATCAATTCCATGTGTCCAATAACATTAGCTACTTTTCTTTGTTTGTAACAAATCACTACATCCGAAAGTAAATGATTAGAATATGCATAGGCTCTTTTTGAACCTCCCATATCTGGTGAAGCAATGGTTAAATTTTCTAGATTTAAGCTTTTTATATAGGGTAAAAATATGGTTGATGCGAATAAATGATCCACTGGTTTTTCAAAAAAACCTTGAATTTGATCCGCGTGTAAATCCATGGTCATAATTCTAGTTGCACCTGCAGTTTGCAATAAATTTGCGACTAATTTTGCACCAATTGCAACTCTTGGTTTGTCTTTTCTATCTTGTCTTGCCCAGCCAAAATAAGGCATTACTGCAGTGACATGTCTTGCTGAGGCTCTTTTTGCAGCATCTAACATCAGAAGCATTTCCATTAAATTATCTGAATTTGGGAATGTTGAACCAATGATAAAAACTCTTCTTCCACGAACAGATTCTTCAAAAGCTGGTTGAAATTCTCCGTCACTAAAATAGGTTGTAATGACATTTCCAAGAGTTATATTGTATTCTTTGGCTATTTTTTCGGCCAAATCAATACTTTGCCTGCAAGCAAATAATTTTGGAGCAAGTTGATTTGTAGACATTTAAAGCGTATTTAATGTATGATTAGAAAGAGAACAAAAGTAGTTATTATTATTCGTGTATGAAATAAATTTTTTCATTTTATATTCTAAAATATTTACTAAATTTGCATGCGCAATCAAAAGCTCAAGTGGCGGAATTGGTAGACGCGCTGGATTCAAAATCCAGTATTTTCGGATGTGTGGGTTCGATTCCCACCTTGAGTACAAAAAATCCTAATAATCATTTGATTATTAGGATTTTATAATTTTATAACTCTAAGTTTTCCCCCATCAATGTTCCACTTTCAAGAAAAAACGTTATTTTTTTAACAACATTTCTGGTGTTGCAACAGTTCTAAAACCCATGTGATCTGAACTTGAATCTTCTGCAACTCCCATTTTTGCAGAAATTCTATAACTTGCACAATAGGAAGCGTTACACAAAAACGAACCTCCTTTCATCACATACTCTATTTGATAAGGATTTTCAAGACTATATGGCTTTTCTGGTCCTTTTGGGTTTACTATAGTTTTAGAAATATCTAATTCATTGTAATGATTTACATTGAAAAAATCGGTTGTAACTTCCCAAACATTTCCTGACATATCATACAACCCAATACTATTTGGAGGATAAGACTTTACAGGAGCAACAAGTTCAAATCCGTCTTTACTTTCATTTTTCAAAGGAAAAACACCTTGCCATGTATTTGCATTTTTATTCAATGAAGAGGCATCATCTCCCCAAGTGAAAATGACATTTGAGTATTTTCCTAAAGCTGCAGATTCCCATTCTGCTTCTGTTGGCAAACGTCTATTTGCCCATTTGCAATAAGCCAACGCATCTTGATGTGTAATGTGTACCACAGGAAAATTATCTTTACCTTCTATGGACGAATTTGGTCCTTCAGGATGTTTCCAGTTGGCGCCAATTTTCCATGTCCACCATTGAAAATAATTTTCCATACCTTCCACAGCTTTTATATTTTTATTGAAAATCAAACTTCCGGGTTGCAGAATAGAATCATGAGGTTTTGGAGTTCCTGCTGGCAATTGTTTTTTCATTTCTTCCCAAATAACAGGACGTTCAGCAACTGTGATATATTTGGTAGCTTCTACAAATTTTTTGAATTGTGCGTTGGTAACTTCAGTGATGTCTATAAAAAATCCATCAACTGTAACTTCGTGTGAAGGTTTTTCTCTTGGCATGGCATATTTGTCATGGTCTTTTGCACCTTGTAAAAACGTTTTTTGAGGAACCCAAATCATTCCTTCAGGAGCATCTAGAATTTGGACAGGAGTTTCCTTTTTGTTACAACTATAAACAAGAAAAAATGCAAATAAAATTAGTATTTTATTAGAGAAAAAAAAATGAGTCATTCTGGAATATTTCAATAATCATTAGTTGTGTAAAGATATTTAAAATATACTGAAATTAAAGTTTGTTTTGGATTTTAACTATTTGTTTAAGAGTAAAAAATTGAAAAAAATCAGAAAAAAAACTTTTGATTTTCAATAATTTACATCATTAAATTTATTTTTATATCCTTAAAACAATTTATAAAATGTGCTGTTTTTTTGCATATTTTTGCAGCAAATCTTATTAGATAATGTCATTACTTATTGTTTATGCAGTTTTAGCCATCTTTTTTTCTTTCTTGTGCTCAATTTTAGAGGCTGTTTTACTAAGCGTTACACCTACATTTGTAAATCTAAAAAAAAATGAAGGTCAAGAATTTGCTTACGAATTAGAAACCTTAAAAAAAGATATTGATAAACCTCTTATTGCTATTTTAACCGTTAACACTATTGCCCATACTGTTGGTGCAATTTTGGTTGGTGTGCAAGCAAAAGTTGCGTATGCAGAAATGTATGGCACTTCAAAAACGAGTCTTTTCGGAATTGTAATTACTGAAGATGTAATGGTTGGAATTGTATCAACCATCATGACTATTTTAATTTTGGTTGCTTCCGAAATTATTCCAAAAACCATTGGCGCAACATATTGGAGAGAACTTGCAGGAATTACTGCACCAGCCTTAAATATATTGATTTTTCCACTAAAATATTCAGGTATTTTATGGTTGTTGCAACTCACAACTCGTTTAATTGGTGGTGAAGAACATAAAAGTATTTTGAGTAGAGAAAGCTTTTTAGTGATGGCAGATATGGCTGAAAAAGAAGGTGTTTTTCAGCAAAATGAAAGTAAAGTAATCAGAAATTTAATTGGTTTTAAAGAAATTAAAGTAACTGATGTAATGACGCCAAGGTCTGTTTTAGAAATTGCTGATGAAAATGATACAATTAATTCTTTTTACGAAGAACACAGCAATTTACGTTTTTCTAGAATTCCTCTTTTCAATGAAAATCCTGATGAAATTACAGGTTATTTTTTAAAAAGTTCTTTATTAGAAGCTATTATTTCTGGCAAAGGTGAAGAAACGTTGGCAACCTTGAAACGTGAAATTTTAATCACAGATCGCGATTTATCCATTCCTGATTTGTTTGATATTCTCATCAAAGAAAAAGAACATATTGCTTTGGTTGTTGACGAATATGGCTCTGTAAATGGCATTGTTTCTCAAGAAGATGTTATTGAAACCTTACTTGGTTTGGAAATTATGGACGAAACTGACAATGTTGCTGATTTGCAAGAATTGGCAAGAAAATCTTGGAAAGATCGTTCAAAAAAAATAACTTTTAAGAAGAAAGGTTAGCAATAATTTTATTGATATTCTTCAAACAAAAAGTCATTATATGGAAATCTTTGGATGTGAATTTTCTTTACCTCTTCGTAAACTTTTTCTTTAAAATCCTCTAAATTATCTTTGTTGAGGGCTGAAATAAAAATGGATTCTACCTCATAATCATTCATCCAAGTTTTTTTCCAGTCTTGCAAAGTGTAGTGTTCTTTGGTTTTTTCTGTGATTAAATCGTCTTCATCAATTGTTTCATATTCATACGCATCAATTTTATTAAAAACCATCAAAGTGGGTTTATCTCCACATTTGATATCCAACAAAATTGAATTTACAGACGCAATATGATCTTCAAAATGAGGATGTGAAATATCCACAACATGCAATAACAAATCTGCTTCTCGAACTTCATCCAACGTAGATTTGAATGATTCTACCAATTGTGTTGGCAATTTTCTGATAAAACCAACAGTGTCTGTCATCAAAAAAGGAATGTTTTTAATCACCACTTTTCTTACAGTAGTATCTAGAGTTGCAAACAATTTATTCTCTGCAAAAACATCGCTTTTGCTGATTACATTCATCAAAGTAGATTTACCAACATTGGTGTAACCAACCAATGCGACACGCACCATTTTTCCACGATTTTTTCGCTGAACAGCCATTTGCATATCAATGGTTTCTAATTTCTTTTTGAGTAAACCAATTTTATCACGAATAATTCGTCTGTCAGTTTCAATTTCTGTTTCTCCTGGACCACGCATTCCAATTCCTCCTTTTTGCTTGTCAAGGTGTGTCCAAAGTTTGGTTAATCTTGGCAAAATATATTGATTTTGAGCTAGTTCTACTTGCGTTTTTGCAGAACTTGTTTGTGCTCTTTGTGCAAAAATATCGAGTATTAAATTGGTTCTATCAAGAATTTTGCAATTCAGAATTTTTTCGATATTTCTAAGTTGTCCTGGTGTAAGTTCGTCATCAAAAATGGCTGTTCCAACTTCATTTGCATCAATAAATTGTTTTACTTCTTCGAGTTTTCCAATTCCTAAAAATGTTTTTGGATTGGGTTTGTCAACTCTTTGAACAAAACGTTTTATAGCAATTCCACCTGCAGTTGAAGTTAAAAATTCTAGTTCATCTAAATATTCTTTAGATTTCTTTTCATCCTGAAATTGGGTAATTACGCCAATCAAAACTACTTTTTCTGAAATGGCTTCTATTTGGTCTATCATACCTTGCAAAAGTACGAACAAATATGGTTTTTAGAAATAGAAAAACCTCAACAGAAGTTGAGGTTTCCTAATTAATTCAAATCTTACTTTTACACTACTACTTTCTCTTTTCGATAACTAATTTTGTAGCTTTTAGACGTGCAAATATAGTTTCAATCTATTTGATTAAGGTTATAAGAATGTTAAGAAATCGGGTTTTTTAGGTTATGGAAATTTGAAAAAAAATCTAAAAATTATGATGCATACTTAGTTGCCATTGGTTTTTTGAAAAAGAATCATTGGTTTGTTTCATCATCCCAAATTGAAATCTCATAGTTGAATTTGGCACATAACCCAAACCAACATAAGCTCTATTTCTATCGAAAAATTCGACAAAATTATTATTTCCAATTCCTTTTTCACCATTGATAAACAACTCATTATAAAA
>DAIUBY010000040.1:0-3489 GCA_036846425.1 Polaribacter sp. | reverse complement strand
GAATATGTAATTCCTGAACGAAGCAATAATTGTTCTCTATCGCCCAAAATTTGCCAGTCTCGATGTTGAAAATCTCCTTGAATTCCCCAATTTGAATTGTTGAATTTATGACTGTAAAAATACATATACCAAGAACCTAACTGATTTTCATTGACTTGCGAAAACAAAAAAGTACTTGAAAAAAGTAAACTGTAAAAAACAAAAAACTGTTTCATAGCTTTACTTTTTGTCAAAGTTTTTAAAAGCTTCCCTTAATTTTTCATCATTGATGATGTATTTTTTATATTTTCCATCTTTATATCTGTGATAAATAAAAACAGGCATAAAAATAAATGACAGATACATGACTCCTAAACCCATCACAATTTGGGCTTTTTCATGTTCCGTTTTGATAAGAAAAACACCTGTTATCATCCAAATGATAAAGATGATAAACATAATTTTTAATAAAGTATTCATGTTACAAAACTACAAAAAAGCTATCTTTAAAAGTTAAAATTCAACTTATGAAATTTAATGTATTATTTTTATTCATCAGTATTTTTTTAGGCTGCTCAAAAACTAAAATTATGAACTCGAAAAACGCTAAAACTGTGATAGCACACAGAGGTGCTTCAGGCTATTTACCTGAACATACTTTAGAAGCAAAAGCGATGGCACATGCTATGAATGTTGATTTTATTGAACAAGATTTGGTGTTGAGTAAAGACAATATTCCAATCGTAATTCACGATATTCAATTGGATGATGTTACAAACGTGGCTACAAAATTTCCTGATAAAAAAAGAATTGACGGACGATTTTATGTGATTGATTTTACGTTTGACGAACTAAAAACATTGCAAGTTTCAGAAAGATTTGACCCAAAAACAGGCAAACAAATTTATCCAAATCGATTTCCAAAAAATACAGGTTCATTCAGATTGCATTCTTTGCAAGAAGAAATTGAATTGATTCAGGGTTTAAATAAAAGTACTGGCAAAAATATTGGGATTTATCCAGAAATAAAAGCGCCTGAATTTCATCAAAAAGAAGGGAAAAAAATCAGTGAAATAGTCTTAAAAATTTTGGCTGAATATGGCTACAAAACCAAAAATGATAATTGTATTTTACAATGTTTTGATGCCAAAGAATTGGAACGAATTAGAAAAGAATTAAAGTCGGAATTGTTCTTAGTACAACTGATAGAATTTCCTGAAGAAACAAAACAACTTGTTTATTTTGCAACATTTGCAGATGGAATTGGACCTTGGTACAAACAAATTTTAGACAAAAAAGTTGATGGAAAATGGACATTTACAAATCTTGTTTCAGACGCACACAAATTGGGTTTGAAAGTGCATCCTTATACATTTAGAGCTGATGATTTGAAAGATTTTAAAACTTTTGATGAACTTTTAGAAACTTTTTTGATAAACGCAAATGTAGATGGTGTTTTTACAGATTTTCCTGATTTGGCTGTGGATTTTTTACATCAATGATTTACAACTTAAACCATATAGAACGCATAGGTTTATAGTATCTGTCTGAATTAAAAATACATAGAAATAAATTTTTAACATAGTATTTGCTATGAAAAGCGAAGCTTCTATGTGTATTAAAAACAAAAAACTATGTGTTTAAAAATATTGAATAGTTTAAATAGAAGTTACCTCAATCAATTTGTTTCTGTAAACTGTTAGCAATTTCGATTTTGAGATAAATCCAATGTATTTTTTATCTTTTATAACTGGTAAATTCCATGCATCACTTTCTTTGAATTTTTGCATCACTTTCTCAACAGAATCATTGTAAAAAATAATTTCAGGAGCGGCTTTCATGATGGTTTGAACATCAACTTTATCATACATTTCATTATCAAACATAATAGACCTGATGTCATCTAACAAAACAATTCCTAAAAATTCTTGTTGTTTGTCAATAACAGGAAAAATATTTCTTGTTGAGTTTGCAACCGCTTTTTTCAGCATTTCACCCAAAGTCATTTTAGGAGAAATAGGCTTAAAATTGGTTTCAATCAGCTTATCAATTTGCATCATCATTAGCACATTTTTATCTTTATCATGGGTTATTAATTCTCCACGTTTTGCCAATTCAACTGTATAAATTGAGTTGGCAATAAAGTATTTTGTGAACGCAAATGAAATTGCTGAAACCAACATTAATGGCACAAAAAGCTCATAACCACCTGTAATTTCTGCAATTAAAAAGATGGCTGTTAAGGGCGCATGCAACACACCAGCCATTAATCCTGTCATGCCAATTAAGGTAAAATTACTTTCGGAAACACTTCCTCCTAAAGCATTTATGATTTTTGCAGACGCATTTCCAAGCGCACTTCCCATAAATAATGTAGGGATAAAAATTCCTCCAACTCCACCAGCTGCAAAAGTAGTTGTCATGGCAATTGCTTTGAAAAAAGCGATGATTAGTAGAAAAACAATTACCATCCAAATGTTGGAAAAATCAATATTGTAAGGCAAACCTTTTAATGCTTCAATAGAATTTCCGTTCAATAAATTGTTAATCAATGCATAACCTTCACCATATAAAGGCGGAATTAAATACAGCATCAAACCAATTAAAAATCCACCAAAAACAAGTTTATGAACTGGTTTTTTGATGCGTTTGAAAAAATTGGTGATTTTAAAATAAATTTTAGAAAAATATACAGAGGCAATTCCTGTTGCCAAACCCAATAAAACATAAAAGAAAATATCTCTTACCGCAAAATCATCTACCAATTTAAACCCTAAAAGTGCATCTTTTTCAAAGAAAAAATAGGATGTAATTACCGCAGAAACTGATGCCAATAAAAGCGGAACTAAAGAGGCAAAAGCCAAATCTAAACTGAAAATTTCAATGGCAAAAATGATGGCTGCAACTGGCGCTTTAAACATTGATGACATGGCTCCTGCAGTGGCACAACCAATTAATAAAATTCTGGTTTTGGCATTCATGTGGAAAAATTGCGCTACTGATGAACCTAAAGCTGCTCCTGTACTTACAGCTGGGCCTTGCAATCCTACAGAACCTCCAAAACCTACTGTAATTGGCGCAGTTATTAAAGAAGCATATATTTTGTAACTTTCAATAATTCCTTGACGTTTGGAAACAGCATGCAACGTGGTTGAAATTCCATGACCAATATCTTTCTTGATGATTTTAGTTTTGATGTAATACACCAAAATCAAACCAATAATTGGAAAGATAAAATAAAGTGAATGATGAAATTCTATAATGAATTTTCCTTCTAAAATATTTTTGAAAAAGAAGGTTAAGTTTTTTAGAACGGCAGTTCCTAAACCTGCCAAAAAACCAACCAAAACACTTAGAATATAAATAAATTGGCGTTCAGAAACGTATTTGTATCTCCAAATTAAAATTTTTTTATAGAAATTTTTCTTTGATTGCATTTTTAAATTTTTCTGAATTTTTTTGAAAATTATCAAAAATTAATGATTTTTCAATAATTATATCTCATAAAAA
>DAIUBY010000039.1:8435-21977 GCA_036846425.1 Polaribacter sp. | reverse complement strand
TCAACGAATTGTTGTTTTTTACACTGATGGAACTTTTGATGAATATTTTAAATAGTAAGTTTAGTATTGATTTTTTTCAAGTTTACTTGTGTTTTATTTAAGCTTATTTTAGGATGAGACATAATGTTAGGTTTATTTAACTCTCCCTAATTATTAAAACTTTTTCTATCAATTAAAATACTATTTTCAATATAAGAAATCCAAAAAAAGCATTATTTATTCTTTCAAAGTATAAAATCATAAAAAAAGCTCAAGAAATCTTGAGCTTTTCGTTTTGCTACTAAAAAATATGATTAGGTTATTTATTCAAATTAAAAGTATAAATCGTTTTGTCATTTGCCTTGTAAAACAAAAATCCTGCTGTTTCGTCAACTTCATATTCTGGTTTTTTGTCATTCAAAATGATTTCTTTTGCAACTTTTCCTGAATCTTTTTCAACTTTTACCAATCCAATACCATTGTCTAGTTTTTTAAGTATGAATTGTGAATTTTCTGATGCTGCTGTTGCTTTAAAACGTTTTGATAAATATTCAAATGACGCACCTGCAATACCTGCAAACATATCTGCTGCACGTTTTGCATCTCGTCCATAATCATTGTACGAACTTAAATCATTTACGCCTCCAAATGCTGAACGATTTGCTCCTGCTGCTGCACTCATAGAAACCGTTAATGCTGTGCTTGTAACTGCAACTATTCCTCCCATAATTTTTCCAAAGGTGCTTCTTCCTGGAGATTTGTGATACACTTGATATTTTTCTTTTCCATCAAAACCATACAATGCCATATTCTGATTGGATGATAAGAAAATACCTCCATCTCTAATTTGCATTGAACTTGGCTCTTCTTTTTCTTCAAAATTGCAGGTTGCAAAATCAGAAACATTTCCTGTTTTAGCATCAATTGTTTTAATTTTTCCATCAGCTGTAATCATATAGCGATTATTTTTACTGTCAAAAGTTGAAGCTACAGAAGTTGCTTTTTTATAACTCAATGCTTTTTTCCAAACAGTTTCACCAGAGGAAAGATTTACAATATTTGCATCTTCACTAGTAATGTAAATCAATCCTTGTGGACTTTCTGCCATTACCAAAATATTTTCTCCAGTTTTCAATGGTTTTTTGAATAATGGAGTTCCATCAAATGAAATTTTATTGATACCACCTTCAAAAATTCCGAATAAAATCCCGTCTTTAGTGATATAAAAATGCTGTACATAACCGTTTGTTTTAGGCGCTTTGTCCCACAAATCTTCACCAGAAGTTGCGCTCAAAAATGCTATATTACTTTGCGCTTTTGCGGCAAACATTTTATTTAGGCCTGAACCTCCTTTTGCTTCAATATCACTTACTATGGCAATTCCTTGTGGAAGAATTTCAAAATTGGAGACAGTTCCTTTTACTTTTCTGTCGTCTTTCCACAATTCTTTTCCATCTTTATCACCTATTTTATGAATACGTGTGTTACTGGCATTATTCACACTTTCGAAAGCATAAATTTCATTTTCGGTTTTATTTACAACCATCCAACCTACATTTTTTATCTTGTTACTCCACAACTGATTTCCTTGATGATCCATTGCCAAAATTCCTTGTGCTGTTGGAATTAACATCACATTTTTCAACATTAATGGTGTTCCTGTTACGCTAAAATCTTTTGCAACCCCTACTCTTCCTGGTTTGTCTAAGAAAAATGAATAGTCGTTTTTTCCAGTTTCTAAATCATAAACTGCAATTTTTGGAACTTGACTTTCGAATTTTGCATCACTTTTTTGCAAACCACTTATCACCAATTTATTTTGTGGCAACATCACATTGCAAGTATAAATTTGTTTCCATTCTAAATCTTCAGAATTGAATAATACTTTTCCCTTAACATAATCAATAACAGCTCGTTTTGTTTTTCCTAACGCACCAAATCCTGAAGTACTTCCTTGAGAAACAACAACATAAGGAGTTAAAGGAATGAATTCTGTTTCCTCAGGTTTTAGCTGTCCAAAATTGGTAAATGTGAAAATTGGTTTTGATTCTGTTGGTTTAATTCCTACCAAACCATCATTTGTGGCAACTACTAAAACACCACCAACTGTTAATGTCATTTGGTTGATTTTAGCACCTAAATCATAACTGTTTTCTGGAGTTTCTGATTTTTGCGCATTACTAGTAGATACCAATAAAAACAAAAAAATGGACGTAATTTTAATCAATAGTTTCATAATATTTAGATTTAAATAAATTATTTTGGTAAAACTATCAAATAGGAAAAATAAAGAAAATAAGGCAAATGCCCTAGATTTTCTTGAAGTTGTATTTCCGTTATTTAGACTTTAAGGAAAGTAATATTTTTAAACAAAAAAGCCCAAAAACAACATTTTTGGGCTTTTCAATTCTTATTTTTTAAAAGCTATTACGGCTTAAAGTTTATTTTACGCATACGTAAATTTGCAGGAGTAACCTCTAAATACTCATCATCTTTGATGTATTCCATACATTCTTCTAATGAAAAAGCAGTTTTTGGTGCAATTTTCATTGCTTCGTCTGAACCTGTTTTACGCATGTTTGTCAACTGTTTTCCTTTAATCAAGTTTACAGCCATATCAGTGTCTTTACTGTTTTCTCCAACAACTTGACCAACATAAATTTCTTCATTGATATCAATAAAGAAACTTCCTCTATCCTGCAAACGGTCAATGGCATAAGCTGTAGCTTTTCCTGTTTCAGAAGAGACAATTGCACCTTTTATGTCTTCAGCAAATTCACCTTTAAATGGACCATATTCTGAAAAACGGTGATTGATAATGGCTTTTCCAGCAGTTGCAGTTAAGATTTTATTTCTCAAACCAATCAATCCTCTTGATGGAATTGTAAATTCTAAATGTTGTAAATCGCCTTTTGGCTCCATAATTAGTAAATCGCCTTTTCGCAAAGAAACCAAATTGATAGCTCTTGATGATAAATCTTCAGGAACATCAATAGTAAGAGTTTCATAAGGTTCACATTTTACACCATCAATATCTTTCATGATTACTTTTGGTCTTCCAACTTGTAATTCATATCCTTCTCTACGCATGGTTTCTATCAAAACCGATAAATGCAAAACTCCACGACCATACACATTGAATTTATCTTCAGTATCTGTATCTTCAACTCGCAAAGCCAAGTTTTTTTCTGTTTCTTTTTTCAAACGATCACGTAAATGACGAGAAGTTACAAACTTTCCTTCTTTTCCAAAAAATGGTGAATTATTGATAGTGAACAACATACTCATGGTTGGTTGATCTACTTCAATTCTTGGCAAAGCTTCAGGATTTTCAACATCTGCAATGGTATCACCTATATCAAAACCTTCAATTCCTGTAATGGCACAAATATCTCCACTTCTCACTTTAGAAACTTTTGCTTTTCCCATTCCTTCAAAAACATGCAATTCTTTGATACGCACTTTTTTGAAAGTTCCATCAGCTTTACAAAGCATGTAATCTTTATTTTCTTCTAAATCGCCTCTATAAATTCTTCCAATAGCAATTCTTCCTGTAAATGCTGAAAAATCTAACGAAGTAATTTGCATTTGTGGTGTTCCTTCTCTGTATGGAGCTTCAGGAATTGATTCAATAACAGCGTCTAATAAATCTAAAATATTTTCTTTTGGTTCTTTCCAATCAGTTGACATCCAACCGTTTTTTGCTGAACCATAAATGGTTGTAAAATCTAATTGTTCTTCAGAAGCTTCTAGAGCAAACATCAAATCAAATACTTTTTCGTGCACTAAATCTGGTGTACAATTTTCTTTGTCAACTTTATTTACAACCACAATTGGTGTTAAACCCAATTCAATGGCTTTTCCTAATACAAAACGAGTTTGTGGCATTGGTCCTTCAAAAGCATCTACTAATAAAAGTACACCATCAGCCATTTTTAAAACACGCTCTACTTCACCACCAAAATCAGCGTGACCGGGAGTGTCAATTACATTGATTTTCACACCTTTATAAACAACAGAAACGTTTTTGGAAAGAATAGTAATTCCTCTTTCACGTTCTAAATCGTTGTTATCTAATAATAATTCTGTACGTTCTTTTCGGTCGTCTAAAATTTTTGCTTGGTCAATAATTTTGTCAACCAATGTAGTTTTTCCGTGGTCAACGTGGGCAATGATTGCGATGTTTCTAATGGATTGCATAAGTGCGTTCTAAAATTTCGTGCAAAAGTAGTGCTTTATAAAGAATTACACGAATTAATATAAATTAATTTAAAGACAAGTTTTGAAGCAATATTTTTTGATAATTATTTTAGTAACTATTTGTATTATAAATATTTACATAAAAATATTAAGGAAGTTTTTCTTTGGTTGGATCTTCTCTAAAAGCTGATGGCAAAATATCTGGTATCAATTTTATGAGCAAAGGCAACAGCAAAGTTCCTCCTGGCAACAAAAAAACAGCCAATGCTGGAACAGATTTGCAGATATCAATCAAGTGGATTTTTATCTTTTCTTTTTCCTCATCATTGAGTTTTGTAGTAGTTGATTTTTTTATCAAATACATAGCCTCTTTGCTTTGAGAAAGTTCTTGATACAATCTCAATTTATTTCTATGAAGCAATGCTTTAATTTCGTCTATTGTCAAAATTATAATTTTCTTCTTTTACGTTCTGTTTTTAATAAATTTAGCTCTCTACTAGTTTGTCCAGCAACAGAGGTATTTTCCTCAGCTCTTCTAATTAAATATGGCATCACATCACGAACTGGACCAAAAGGTAAGTATTTTGCAACATTATATCCTTCTTTGGCTAAATTGAAACTAATGTGATCACTCATTCCATACAATTGTCCAAACCACATGCGTTTGTCGTCTTTTGAAATGTTATATTTTGCAGCCAAATCCATTAATAAGTAAGAACTGTCTTCGTTGTGAGTTCCTGCAAACAATGCCATTTTTGGATGTTCCATGATAAAATTGATGGCTGCATCATAATTTTCATCAGTATCTTTTTTGGTTTTACAGATTGGAGAATTATAGCCTTTTTCATTTGCTCTTTCACGTTCTTTTTCCATGTAAGCGCCTCTTACAACTTTCATTCCTATATGAAAACCTTTTTCTTGTGCTTTGGCATACACTTTTTTCAAATAGTCCATTCTGTCATGTCTATACATTTGTAGGGTATTGAAAACTATGGCTTTGTCTTTATTGTAAGTTTCCATTAATTCTTCTATCAATGAATCTGCTGCATCTTGCATCCAACTTTCTTCAGCATCTATTAATATAGGAACATTTTTTTGTTGAGCTGTTTTACAAACTTTATGAAAACGTGTCACTACTCTATTCCACTCTTCGTTTTCGGATGTTGTTAGTGATTTTTTCTCCGTTAATTTTTGATATAGTTCAAAACGTCCAAATCCTGTTGGTTTGAAAACTGCAAAAGGAATGGATTTTTTTTCACCACAAAAATCAAGGATTTTCAAAATTTTCTGCAAAGCATCATCAAAACTGGCTTCCTCTTCTTTTCCTTCAACAGAATAGTCTAAAACGCTATGAACATTACCTTCTGAGTGCATTTTTTCGATTACAGGCAAGCAATCTTCTTCTGTAACTCCGCCACAAAAATGATCAAAAACAGTAGAACGAATTAAGCCTTCAATTGGTAAATGTGCTTTCAAAGCAAAATTAGTAACAGCTGATCCAATACGAACCATAGGTTCATTTTGTATCATTTTAAATAAAAAATAAGCACGTTCTAACTGAGAATCAGATTTCAATGAAAAAGCAACTTCGGTATTGTCAAAAAATTTCATAAATGAATTTAAAATAATTCGTCACAAAGATAGTTCATGACATCTAATATTTAAATTATTTCTATTTAATTTGTAGATTCAAAACAGACATTCATGCAAACAATTGAAGCGGTTACGTATCCTGTTCATTTTAACGAAAATGGATATGTAGCCTTAACAAAATTATTGACAGACAAAAAGTATTCAAGCATTTTTATTTTGGTTGATGAAAATACAGCAACTCATTGTTATCCAATATTTCTTGATAAATTGCACTCAACTTTTGATTTTCAATTGATCGAAATTCCTTCTGGAGAAATTCATAAAAATTTAGAAACATGCGTTAGTGTTTGGAATAAAATCACGGAATTTGGTGCAGATAGAAAAAGTTTGTTAGTAACTTTAGGAGGAGGAGTTATCACTGATTTAGGTGGTTTTGTGGCATCGTGTTTTAAGCGTGGAATTGATTTTGTAAACATTCCAACCACATTATTATCTATGGTTGATGCTTCTGTTGGTGGAAAAACGGGGGTTGATTTGGGCGTTTTAAAAAATCAAATTGGTTTGTTTGCAAATCCACAAATGGTTATTGTTGATGATACTTATTTAAAGACACTTCCTCCAAGAGAAATTACTTCTGGAATGGCAGAAATAATCAAATACGGCTTGACCTATGATATGAAACTATTCAATCAAATAAAAGAGACTAAAAATCAACATATCAATCAGTTAATTCACAGATCAATTGAAATTAAAAACGAAGTTGTTTTACAAGATCCTAAAGAAAAACATTTGCGAAAAATCTTAAATTTTGGTCATACCTTAGGACATGCAATTGAGTCTTTTTATTTAGAATCTTCTACCAAAGAAACATTAACTCATGGCGAAGCAATTGCAATTGGAATGATTTGCGAAAGCTATCTTTCATCAAAATTATTGAATTTTTCTTCATCAAAAGTTGCTGAAGTTAAAGACGTAATTTTATCTATTTATCCAAAAATAACTTTGGATAAAAACGATTTTCCAGCAATTATGGATTTGCTAAAACACGATAAGAAAAACGTAAGTGGCAATGTCAATTTTGTATTACTTTTCGATTTTGAAGATTATAAAATTGATTGTAAAGTGTCTGATGAATTGATTATTGAAAGTTTGGAATATTACAATTCGTAATTCAAAATTTAACATTCGAAGTTCAAAGTTTTCTAAATAGCTAAAAATTTGGCACAAAAAAAACGTGTAAAAAATCTTTACACGTTTTGGATTAAAAAGTATTTTAGAAAAAATTTATTCCTTAAATTTTCGTCACTTTTACAGCGTTCATTCCACGCATTCCTTTTTCTAATTCAAAAGAAACTTTGTCATTTTCAGTAATTTGATCAATCAAACCACTAACGTGAGTGAAATATTTTTCGTTATTTTCTGAATCAATAATAAAACCAAATCCTTTTGAAGTGTCAAAAAACGAAACTTTTCCTTTTCTAACAGGATCTTCTTGTGGCAAATCTTCTTTTTTGGTTACAGAAATTTGAATATCATCCAATTCAAATTCAACTTTCATAGTTGGATCTGGTGGAGTATCTGTTAAATTTCCAAAGTGGTCAACATACGCAAACTGAATTCCTCCAGTACCATTTTCTTCTTTGTCCGCTTTTCTAGCGTCCATTTTTTTCTGTTTGTCTTGACGTTTTTTTAAACGTTTTTTTTCTTTTTCTGTTTTACTAAAAGTTTGTTGTGATTTAGCCATTTAAAATGTAAAGTAATCTAATTAATAATTCTGTTAAGATAAAATACTTAACTAAAATTGAGATTAACACTAAAGTTATTCTAAGTTAGATGTGAAGTATTTTTAATGATCCAAATATAGTCATAATAGTTGAGATTTTAAGTTCTTTTTAAATATGTTAAAAAAAATATAAATTCTAAATAATTTCATTTATGTAATAGTAACACTATTATATTTGCAATCAAATATTTTGGTCATGAGAAATTTGTTATCTGTACTTAAAATTGCTGTTCCTGATAAAATTTTTATCAAAGATCCAGAGACTTCTGAATTGGGAAAAAAAATAATTGAACACAGTATTTATTTAATTGACGAAGTTGGTTTTGAAAGTTTTACTTTTAAAAAATTAGGACTAAAAATTGGTTCTAATGAAAGTTCAATCTATCGTTATTTCGAAAGTAAACACAAACTTTTATTATACCTAACTTCTTGGTATTGGGCTTGGTTGGAATATCAATTGGTCATTGAAACCTTTAGTATTTCCAATCCAAAAGAAAAGTTGGAAAAGGCAATTAACATTGTAACAAGAACAGTTGAAGAAGACACTAATTTTTCTCACATCAATGAAATTTTATTGTATAAAATTATTGTGAATGAAAGTTCAAAATCTTTTTTAACAAAAAGTGTTCAAGAAGAAAATAGAAATGGCTATTTTGAAATATATAAACGACTGATTTCTAGGATTTCAGACATGATAACAATTATTTCTCCCTCCTACAATTATTCAGCAAGTTTGGCAAGTACTATTGTAGAAGGCAGCTTGCACCAACATTTTTTAAACGAACATTTTCATTCATTAACAAATAGCAGGCAGCAAAATACTCCTACTCATTTTTTTATAGATTTAGTTTCTAAAACTTTAGATTGTACCCATGAATGATGAACAATTAACACCTTGGCAACGATTTGTTGGATTGCTAAGATTAGAAAAAAGAGAAATTTTTCAGATATTTTATTACGCCATTTTTGGAGGAATAGTTTCACTGTCTTTACCACTTGGTATTCAGGCAATTATAAATTTAATTCAAGGTGCACAAGTTTCTACTTCTTGGGTTATTTTGGTTATTTTAGTAACCATTGGAGTTACATTTTCAGGAGCTTTACAGTTGATGCAATTGCGAATTATTGAAACTATACAACAACGAATTTTTGTGAGAGCTTCTTTCGAATTAAGCTATCGTTTTCCAATAATAAAAATGACAGAATTGCGCAATTACTATCCACCAGAATTGGCAAATCGTTTTTTTGATACATTAACCATTCAAAAAGGATTGTCTAAAATTTTGATTGATGTACCAACTGCATTACTTCAAATTTTATTTGCGTTGATTTTATTGTCATTTTACCATCCATTTTTCATCATTTTTGGACTTTTATTATTACTATTAATTTTCATCGTTTTTAAATTTACAGCAAATAAAGGATTGGAAACTAGTTTAATAGAATCAAAAAACAAGTACAAAGTTGCACATTGGATTCAAGAAATTGCAAGAACTGTAGTTAGTTTCAAACTTTCAGGAACTAGCAATTTGGCAGTTGAAAAAAACGATGAATTGGTAAATAAATATTTAGAAGCTAGAGAAAGTCATTTTAAAATTTTGATTCTTCAATTCACGCAAATGATTGGTTTTAAAGTAGTTGTAACTGCAAGTTTATTACTAATTGGAGGTGCATTAGTATTAAGTCAAGAAATGAATATTGGGCAATTTGTTGCAGCAGAAATCATTATTTTATTAGTAATTGCTTCTGTTGAAAAATTGATTGTTGGTCTTGAATCTTTGTATGATGTCCTAACTTCCATCGAAAAAATTGGACAAGTTGTTGATAAAAAAATGGAGGAACAATTTGGGGAGCAACCTGTTGTAAAAGATGATATGATTATTGAACTTGATCATGTTTCCTATAAAGTTAAAAACAGAGAAAAATATATTATCGAAGACATTTCCCTAAGAATTGAGCCAAGAAGTAGAATTTTGATTACTGGCGAAAGTGGTTCAGGAAAATCGAGTTTATTGCGTTTGATTTCTGGTATTATTGAACCAACTTCAGGCTATATTTATGTAAATAATTTATCATTAAATAGTTTATATCTAAATTATTACAGATCAAAATTAGGAATGTCTTTGTCGGAAGAAACTCCTTTTGAAGGAACAATAAGAGAGAATCTTATTTTTAGTAATGATAAATCTAAGGATGATAAAATTTGTGAAATCATAGATATTGTTGGACTTGGACAGTTTTTAAAAGAACAACCTAAAGGTTTAGAAACAATGATAAAACCTGAAGGAAAACAAATTTCTTTTACCGTAGCAAAAAAAATAATTTTAGCACGAGCCATTATCAAAGAACCCAAACTTATCATTTTAGAAGATCCTTTAGATCAGTTCAATTTAAACGAAACTGTTAGAATCATTGATTATTTAACAGATGAAGAAAAACCTTGGTCTTTGATTGTTGTAAGCAGCAAAAAAAGTTGGAAAATGAAGTGTAAAAATGTCATTACACTCGAAAATGGAAAAATTAAATCTATAAAATAATTGCGATGTTAAATATATCTAACAATCAGTTGTACAAAACAGTAGATTTAACCAAGTTTAAATCTGGAAAAACTATATTTTCAAAACAATATTACAAAGTACTCAATAAGTTTTTATTGATTTTTGCCATTTTTGTATTCATTATTCTCTTTTTACCTTGGACACAAAACATAACAGGAAATGGATTGGTAACCACTTTAACACCCGAACATAGACCACAAACCATACAATCTCAAATTCCTGGACGAATTGAAGAATGGTATGTTAGAGAAGGTGATATTGTAAAAAAAGGCGACACTATTTTACGGATTTCTGAGATAAAAAGTGAGTATTTTGATGAATTATTGATTGAAAGAACCAAACAACAAATCACTGCAAAATCGTCATCAGTAAATTCTTACGACTTAAAAGTAAGTGCTTTAGACAGACAAATTGAAGCTTTAATTGAAGAACGAAAACTAAAATTAGAACAAGCTCAAAACAAATTGTTGCAAGCGAAACTAAAAGTAAAAAGCGATAGTATTGATTTTGAAGCTGCTAAAACAAATATTTCCATTGCAGAAAGACAATATATTCGAACTGAATCTTTGGAAAAAGACGGTATTTTAGCAGTAAAAGATGTTGAAGAAAAACGCTTGAAACTCCAAGAAACTCAAGCAAAATTGATTTCACAAGAAAACAAATTACTAGCTTCTAAAAACGAAGTAATCAATGCAAGAGTAGAAATTTCAACTGTGAAAGCAAGTTATGCTGATAAAATTTCGAAAGCACAATCTGACAAATTTACTGCAGAATCAAGTGGATTTGAAGCGGTTGCAGAAGTTTCAAAACTAGAAAATACCAATAGTAATTATCAAATTAGAAACAGTTTACTTTACATTACAGCGCCTCAAGATGGTTTTATCAACAAAGCTATAAAAGGAGGAATTGGAATGACATTTAAAGAAGGTGAAGATTTAGTAGGAATCATGCCAGCAAATTATGATTTGGCTGTAGAAACTTTTGTACGTCCAATAGATTTGCCTTTACTTCATATTGGCGAAAAAGTGCGCGTAGAATTTGATGGTTGGCCAGCAATTGTGTTTAGTGGTTGGCCAAATGTTTCTTACGGAACGTATGGTGCAGAAGTTATTGCTATTGAGCGTTTTATCTCTGAAAATGGAAGATACAGAATACTTTTGGCTCCTGATAAAACCGATCATACATGGCCTGAAGTACGTGTTGGTTCTGGAGCAAAAACAATTTCTTTATTGGAAGATGTACCAATTTGGTTTGAACTTTGGAGACAATTAAACAGCTTCCCTCCTAACTATTATCAGCCTGTAAACAAATCAAATAAAGGCTCAAAAGAGAAAAAATAACACATGAAAAAGTACTTTTTACTATTATTTTTATTGGTGTTTACTAAACTCTCTGCGCAAGAAAATCTCTCAAATGTGATGACATTGGCTGAGTTTTTAAGTTATGTAAAAACCTATCATCCAATTGTGAAACAAGCTAATTTAATTATCAATAATAGCGAAGCAAAATTATTGAAAGCCAGAGGCGCTTTTGACCCAAAAATTGAAGTTGATTTTGATAAAAAACAATTTAAAGACACAGAATATTTCAACAAATTGAATGGAGCTTTTAAGATTCCAACTTGGTATGGTATTGAGCTTAAAGCAAATTTCGAGAACAATGAAGGAGTTTATTTAAATCCTGAAGCTACAGTTCCAATTGACGGATTATATGCAGCTGGAATTTCGGCATCATTACTTCGAAATTTTGTGATTAACGAACGAATGGCATCTTTAAAACAAGCAAAATTATTTATCAATCAAGCCAAAGAAGACCAACAAATTTTGGTCAACGAAATTTTATATGATGCCTCATTATCTTATTTTGATTGGCTAAAAAGTTACAATGAAAAACGCATTTACGAAGATTTTTTAACCAATGCAAAAACGCGTTTTGACGGAATTAAAGCTTCCTTTTTGGTTGGTGATAAACCTGCAATTGACACGCTTGAAGCAGGAATTACATTGAATGATAGAAAATTAAATTTGGAAAAAGCTCGCATCAAATTTGTGAAAGCTTCATTTGAATTATCCAATTTTTTATGGCTCAATAACAACACGCCTGTAGAATTGCAAGAAAATATCATTCCAGATGTAAATAGTCTTGAAACTGTTGATACAAGTCTAAATATTGCGTTGTTTAATAATGCAGATTTTGACATCAATAATCATCCAAAAATAAAATCTTTGGAATTTAAAATTGAAAGTTTGAACGTTGAGAAAAACCTAAAAATGAACAACTTACTACCAAAATTGGATGTTCAGTACAACTTTTTAACACAAACGCCAAGAGAGGCCAATTCGTTGATTATTGATAATTTTAAAGCAGGAATCAACTTTCAATTGCCTTTGTTTTTACGAAAAGAACGTGGAGATTTAAAATTATCAAGAATTAAATTGCAAGAAACTCAGTTCGAAAATGAAGTTACCAAAGTTACCATCAAAAACGAGGTGAGTGCTGTGCAACAAGAATTGAGTTCATTCAACACACAAACTAATTTTATCAATGGAATTGTAAGAGATTACAACACATTGTTGAATGCTGAGGAACGTAAATTTTTTATGGGGGAAAGTTCGTTGTTTTTAGTAAACACTCGCGAATCCAAACTGATAGAATCCAAATTAAAAGCAATTGACATTGAAAATTTATTTTTCAAAACCAAATCGAAATTGTTCAAAGCTGCTGTGATTTCGATTGCGGAATAAAGTTTGTAGGGTTTTAAAAGTTTTAGGTTTCTTTTGTTTTATTTCCTGAAAAACTAAAAATTGGGGCTTTTTTTCAGCTATTAATACTCAATTTAAAATTCCAAATTTTTTACTACATTTAGTCATCAATTTAAAATCAACTAATTATGACACAAAATTCAAACAAACCAGCCACTTCCTTTTGGGTAATTAGCATTTTAGCACTTATTTGGAATGCAATTGGAGTGATGGCTTATCTCGCTCAAAAACTAATGACTGATGAAATGAAAGCTGCAATTCCTGCAGATCAATTAGAAATTATGGATAACACACCAGCTTGGGTTACAGCTGCTTTTGCTATTGCAGTTTGGTTTGGATTATTGGGATGTATTGTTTTGTTAATTCGAAAAAAGTTCTCTAAAATACTTTTTATGATCTCTTTAGTTGGTATTTTGATGCAAATGATTTATAATTTATTTATAATAAAATCAACAGAAATTACTGGGAGTAATAGTTTGGTAATCCCTTTAATGACAATAATTATTGGCTTATTTTTAATTTGGCATGCTAAGAAATGTACTGAAAACGGAATTCTGTCCTAAACTAAAAACATTAAAAAGCTGTAATTTGTAGCTTTTTTTATTCAAATAGGGCAGCAATAAATTCAGCTACACAAGCTGGTTTTTCTTGCCCTTTGATTTCTATA
>DAIUBY010000039.1:0-8335 GCA_036846425.1 Polaribacter sp. | reverse complement strand
GGCAGCAATAAATTCAGCTACACAAGCTGGTTTTTCTTGCCCTTTGATTTCTATAGTACATAAAAAAGTAACTTTGATACCATTCAATCCCAAATCTTCAATTTCTTTGATGCTTGCATGCATTCTCAATTCGCTATTTACTAGTACAGGATTTGGAAAACGTACTTTATTGAGTCCGCAATTCAAACCCATTTTTACACTTTTGATGCTAAAAATTTCTTCTAACAATTTGGAAATCATAGCAACTGACATGAAACCATGAGCAACTGTACTTTTAAATGGACTTTCTCTTTTTGCTCTCACTTCATCAATATGAATCCATTGTTTATCCAGAGTGGCATTTGCAAAATCGTTGATCATTTCTTGATAAATAGTATACCAATTTCCAGTTGGAAGTGGTTTTCCAACCATGGATTTAAATGCTACAAAATTTTCAAAAATCAATGGGTTCATAATCTTATTTTTTTGTGAATAAATCATCCTTTATTTTTGGCAATTGCAAATGATATTTTACAGCCACCAAACGAATACTGAAAATAATAGATGCTGAAATTATAAAATTTAAACTCTCATTCATTCCTAAATAATTGAAAAATAAATAAGAAATTCCACCTATCAAACAAGCTGAAGCGTAAATTTCTTTTTCAAAAATCAAGGGAACTTTATTGGTTAAAATATCTCTCAAAACACCTCCAAAAACTGCTGAAATCATTCCCATAATTAGGGCAATAATTGGATGCAAATTAAATGTCAACCCTTTTTGCAAACCCAATAAAGTAAAAACTCCCAAACCAATAGAATCGAACAAAAACATGGTTTTGCTCAATGGTAAAATTTTACTTTTAAATAAAAAAGTGGTGATAACTGCTGCTAAAATTGTCCATAAATAATTCAAATCACCAATCCAATTGATAGGATGTGCATTGATCAAAACATCACGCAACATGCCTCCTCCAACTGCAGTTACAAAAGCGATTATTAAAACACCAAACAAATCGAAATTTTTGTCTGACGCCACTAAAGCACCGCTAATGGCAAAAGCAAAAGTTCCTAAAATGTCGAGCGTATAAATAAACTCCATATTTAGATGGTTACCTCAATAAATTTGATTGACAATTCCTTTTGCAATTGATGAATTCTCTCGATTTCAGAAGGTAAAATAAAAGCAATAGAAGTTCCAGATTTTCCTGCTCTTGCAGTTCGTCCACTTCTATGCGTGTAATAATCGTTGCTTTCAGGCAATTGATGATGAATCACAAATTCCAATCCTTTCACATCAATTCCACGTGCAGAAACATCAGTAGAAATCAAGTATTGCAAACTTTCATTTTTGAAAGCACGCATCACTTTATCACGCTCTTTTTGTTGCATATCGCCTTCTAAAGCTGCTGCTGAAAAACCGTTTTCTATTAGTTGTGTTGCCAAATTTTGCGCACCAGCTTTGGTTCTACAAAAAATAATACCTCTTTGTGAAGTTCTTTTTTCTAAAAAAGAAATGATATCACCCGTTTTTTCTTTGAGCGTAGTTTTTGCAAATTGATGTCTGATATTTGCATTGACCATAAAATCTTTATTGATTTCAACTCTTGGTGCAGCAGGATTCATATAAGTTTTGATGATTTTCTGAATTTCCTCAGGCATTGTAGCAGAAAATAACCATGTTTTTCGATCGTATTTTGTGGTGAATTTTAAGATTCTATTCAAATCTTGTTTAAAACCCATGCTCAGCATTTCATCTGCTTCGTCTAAAACAATCGTTTTTACGTGACTGATATCCACAGAACCACGTTCAATCAAATCAATCAAACGTCCAGGAGTAGCAATTACAATATGAGTTGTACGTGATAAATTATACAATTGTTTGTCAATTTTTTCTCCTCCAAAAACCGCTTCTAAAAATATTTTTTCGTCTGAAAACTTTGTGAATTTAAATAGTTGTTTTTTGATTTGTTGCACCAATTCTCTTGTTGGAGACAAAATCAATGCTTGAATTTTAGGTTGATTTGCATCTATATGATGTAACAAAGGCAATCCAAAAGCCACTGTTTTTCCTGTTCCTGTTTGCGCTAATCCAATAAAATCAGTGTGTGAGTTTAATAAAATTGGCAATGCTTTTTGTTGGATTTCTGTAGGTTGCGAAATTCCAAGTTCTTTTAAGGCTTGAATGTACTTTTTATGAACTCCAAGAGCTGAAAATGTGGTCATTGTTTAAAATTTTGTGCAAAGATAGTTTTATAAGTCCTAATATAGTAATATTAGTGGATTTCCTTAAGAACTAATTCCCAAAACCCTCAATACATTTTCTCGAATTCTAACAGGTTTTTGAGTTTCAGCATCCAACATAGCCCAAATTGTTTTGGCAGCAACCAACAAAGTTTCGTCTTTATAAAACTCGATATGACGAATTGACGTAAATCCTTTGGTTTCACCAACCCAAGTTTTTGCAATAATTTCATCATTCAAAAAAGCCTGATTTTTATAATCAATTTCGTGTTTCATCACCACCCAAATATAGTTTGGAAAAGGCTTTTGAGTGGTTAAATATGCCCAATGTTGGGTTGCTACAACTTCCATCCATTGTACATACACAGCGTTATTTACGTGGTGCAATGTGTCAATAGCTTCTTCAGTAACTTGAAACTTTACAGAAAAATCAGGGTTCATGATTTTGGTTTTTACAAACTTAGAAAAATTAATATTTCCATAACAATTATCGATGTCAATTTTTAAAAATACCTTTCATTTATTTGCATCTTTGCATCACTTTATGAAAGAATTTGCAAACAATTTAGGAACAGAAAAAATTAGTAAATTGCTTATCAAACAAGCAGTTCCTGCTACAATTGGCATTTTGGTGATGTCCATAAACATGATTGTGGATACTATTTTTGTTGGTCAATGGATTGGGGTTTTAGCAATTGCAGCAATTACAGTGGTTTTGCCAATTGCTTTTTTGATTTCATCCATTGGAATGGGAATTGGAATTGGTGGAAGTTCCATTATTTCAAGAGCTTTAGGTGCAGGAAAATCGGATAAAGCTTTTCTAACTTTTGGAAATCAAATTTCAATGACGCTTTTATTAGCCATCATTTTTGTGATTTTAGGCATATTTTTTAGTGTCCCAATTTTAAATCTTTTTGGTGCAAAAGGTGCTATTTTACCCATTGCTTCTGAATATTTCAATATTGTAATGTATGGAGTTCCGTTTTTAGCTTTTGCCATGACAGGAAATCCTGTAATAAGAGCAGAAGGAAAACCAAAATTTGCTATGATTGCTATGATTATTCCTGCAATTGTAAATGTGGTTTTGGACATCATTTTTATCAAATATTTTAATTGGGGAATGTGGGGTGCAGGATTGGCAACTTCCATTTCGTATGCTAGTTGTGGATTGTTTATTTTGTTTTTCTTTTTATCGAAAAAAAGCGAACTCAAAATCATTCCGAAAAACTTTATATTGAATACCAAAATCGTTAAAGAAATTATTGCTCTTGGAGGTGTTACAGTTGTAAGACAAGGAGCTATTAGCTTGTTAATGATTGTGTTAAACTATTCATTATTTGTTTATGGAGGCGAAATTGCCATTTCCATTTACGGAATTATCAACAGAGTAATGATGTTTGCTTTGTCTCCAGTTTTAGGAGTTTCTCAGGGATTTTTGCCTGTAGCAGGTTTCAATATTGGTGCTCAAAAAAAGGAAAGAGTTAAAGAAACCATCAAAACAGCCATTGCTTTTGGAACCATTTTGGGAACCATTATTTTCGTGGGAATTTTGATTTTTAAAGAAGAAATTATTCGCATTTTTACTTCGGATGAAACGCTGATTAAAGAAACTCCTCAGGCACTTTTTATAGTTTTTCTAGTGACTCCAATTGTAACAATGCAATTGATAGGTTCTGCATATTTTCAAGCAGCAGGAAAAGCAATGCCAGCACTGATTTTAACCTTATTAAAACAGGGAATTTTCTTGATTCCACTCGCCTATTTTCTTCCAAAATATTATGGAGTTGCTGGTGTTTGGTGGTCATTTCCAATTTCGGATGTTTTATCTACTATAATTACCTTATTTGTTTTAAAACGCGAAGTTTCCAAAAATCTTACAACATAGATTCGCCATTCAAATTAGTAGTCAAAATATCGCTAAACAAATTAAAAAACGGACGTAAAGCTCTAAAACTTTGGTCGATTTCGTCGATAAAATTTGCAGACAACACTTCTTCATCTGTGAAATTTCGTTGTGCAATAAACCCTTTTTTACGCAATAAATCCAACTCAGGATGGTCTTTATCAAAACCTCTTGGTGCCGTTTTTAGCTCTTCAAAACTTTCAAATTTACCCCCAAAATACTGTTGATAGGTTTTGTCTTTTAAAATTGCGTTGATTTCACTGGCATCTTGTGCAATTTCTTGACGAATTCTATGTAAGTCTTCTTTGTTTGGCTCCCAAAAACCTCCTGCCAATAAGGATTCTCCTGGTTTTATTCTCAGAAAATATCCTCCTCTCAATTCTTTTCCTAAACGTGAAAATGAATTGGCAAACTGCGCTTTGTAAGGAGTTTTATCATTCGAAAAACGAACATCTCTATAAATACGCATCATTTTGGAAGTTTCAATTTGATCGTGTTTTTGCAAGTTTTGATGTACAGCTGCAAAAAATGTTTTTGCATCTTTTTGTGCTTTTTCATAACTCGTTTTGTTGTCAGCAAACCAATCTCTATTATTGTTTTGTTGCAAATTTTCCAAAAAGTGAAGTGTTGTATTATTGAGTTGCATTTCTAAAATTTTAAAATGGAAAATTACAAAATAGATTTGTAAATTCGGGTTTTCTAGTCACTTGAAAAATAATAACATTCAAAAAAGATACGAAGGTTTTCTACAAACGCCATTTTTGTGGACAGCAACTGCATTGCATGGTTTGCATCCTTTTATTTGCCAACCAAAATTCACAAAAATCAATAGCATTATTGATGAAAATCAACGCTTGGGAAAATACATAGAGCGTTTTGTTTCGTTTGAATTACAACAACAAAACGACATCAACATAATAGCAGAAAACATCCAAATTCAGCAAGACAAGCTCACTTTAGGTGAATTGGATTGTTTGATATTCCAAGACAATCAACCAATTCATTTAGAAATTGTGTATAAATTTTATGTGTATGATGCCACAATTGGGACTTCAGAAATTGCGCATTGGATTGGTCCAAATAGGAAAGATTGTTTGCAAGAAAAAATTGAAAAACTTACCCAAAAACAGCTGCCTTTGTTGCATTCATCAGCAGCTGCATCTTACCTAAAAACATTGAATTTAAAGAGTCATCAACTTTTGCAACAAGTGTATTTCAAAGCACAATTGTTTGTTCCTTTGGAAGAAAAACATCCAGAATTTCAACAATTGAATGAAATGTGTGTTGCTGGATTTTATGCAAATCGTATGCAAATGCAAGCATATAGCAATGCAAAATTTTTTATCCCTCAGAAAAAGGATTGGTTGTTGATGCCAAATGCACAAGTTTCTTGGATGACTTATAACGATTTCACAGAAAAATCAGCTGTCTATTTGTCGCAAAAATTCTCTCCTTTGTGTTGGATTAAGCTTGACAATGGCGAACTTCAAAAGTTTTTTTTGGTTTGGTGGTAATTTATGTAGTCGTATTGATTATTGATTCTTTTTTATCAAGTCTGTGATTTTCAAACATTTCTATAGCTGCTTTTAACAATCCAAACATTCCCAAACCAAAAATTATAATTCCAACAGACACTTCTTTTAATAGACCATTATTGGCACTGAAATACCCAATCAATCCTAAAATGAGTGTAATCAAAATCAGCAAACTCATTAAAATGATGGCTCTTTTTCCTTTCTTTGGATTTTCCCAAATTTTCTTTGAAAACGCATTTTGGGTTTTTGTAGTGTCTTGTAAAGATGAAAAACTAACTCCTAAACCCATAAAAATCAAAACGGTATTTAGGTTTTGGAAAATGATTTCAGGGTTTTCTTTCAATTTTTCCATTCCTAAAAAATAGGGACTTAGTGCAAAATACAGCCCAATACTCATCAATGGATATTGCAAATAACTGATGTAGTGAAAAAATAGTTTTATGTTCATTAGTGCTTTTTTATTTCTATTTTTGTTGTAATTTTTTGATTTTTAAAAGCTATCTATTAGTTATCATTTGTTCTAACCAACACTTTATCAATTCTTGCACCATCCATATCTACTATTTCAATTTCAAAATGTAACCATTGCAATTGATCTCCAGTTGCAGGAATTCTCCTTATTTCATTTATTATCAATCCACTAATGGTGTTGAATGAATACTCTTCAGAAAGTTCGTTCAAGTCAAATTTTCTAAGAAATTCAGATAATGGATATTGACCATCAATCAACCAACTTCCATCTTCGCGTTGAAAAAAAGAAAACTCACTGCTATAAAACTCAGAAACATCTCCAACTAAAGCTTCTAATAAATCATTCATGGTAACAATTCCTTGCATTTGCCCATATTCATCCATAACAATTGCTTGATGAGTTTGTATGGATTTAAATATTTTTAAGGCTTCAAAAGCAGATAAGTTTTCGGTAAAATATTGAGGTTCAGTTATGTGATTATTGATATTAAAATCAACATCATTGATGTGTTTAAAAAGGTCTTTCAGAAATAAAATTCCTTCAATATCCATCTTATCATTTACCACAGGATACACAGAATGCATTTCACTATTTACAGTATTTTTAATATCAATTACATTGAATGTAGTTTTTAAATAAATAATATCATTTCTATGTGTCATCAATGAAGCTACTTTTCTATCACCCAAATTTATTACTCTCTCCATAATGTCTTGCTCAATTTCATGTATTGCCCCTCCTTCTGCTCCTTCTTGTATTATTGCTTTAATTTCTTCCTCAGTTACTTTACTTTCTATTGTTGGTTTGATGTGTAATAATTTGATTAAAAAATCAGAAGTAACAGTAAGTAGCCAAATAAATGGCGCTGTTATAATGGAAATCCAATACATAGGATAAGCCAATAATTTCGAAATCTTTTCTGGCATGGCAAGTCCAATGCGTTTTGGAACAAGTTCGCCAAGTACTAATGAAAAAAATGTAATTGTTACTAAAATTATTGTGATGGCAATTGTACTGCTGAATTGTCTAAGTAACTCAAATTGATTGATGTATTTTACCAAATCATCTTCAATTTTTTCACCACTATAAATACCTGTTAATAAGCCTATAAGTGTGATGCCTATTTGAACTGTTGACAAAAATTTACCAGGATTTTCTGACAGTTCTAATGCTTTTTTTGCAGATGCATCTCCTCTTTTAGAGGCAGTTTGTAAGCGGGATTTGCGCGAGGAAACCATTGCAATTTCCGACATCGAAAAAAGCCCATTCAATAGTATCAAAAAGAGTATGATTAGTATTTCCATAAATCTTTATTTATACATCAATATTAGGCTTTTAATTGCAAAAAAACTGTTATTAATAATCAAATTTACTTTTTTTTAAAACACTTAAAAACATATATTTACTTTAAGATAAAAGTCGTTTTATTTTAAAAAAACATGTCTATGTAAAACCGAAAAATTGGGCTATATATTACTTTTTTTTATGTTTCTATGTGGTTTATATTTGCTGTTATGTTTATTTTTCTAAGGTTAAATTCGTCAAGACTTCTTCATAATCTTTCAATAACTTACGCTCTTTATAAGATACATCAGACATTGAAATTGATAAATACTGAAGTATTTTTTTGATGGATGCTTCATTTTCTGAAAAATCTAAAGAAATTAACCCTGATAATAATAAGTTGCAAAAATTATCATACGATTTTTGAGCAGTGTAAACTCTGTTCAATAATTGAATTTTATCAATAGGTAATTCATTCAATAATCCTGTTTGAATACCAGTTTCAAATGCGCTATTGGCTAAATTTGAGGTGTTTACGCCTTTAAAAAATGTAGGTATTTTTGAAGTGTTCAATGCTGAATAATAACCTGAACTATCACGTAACATTTCATGATAAGTTACCACTGAGTTGATATTTGCTTGGTTATTTCTCACTTCTGCAATGATATTTTGAACAAGAATTTTTTTCTTTGCATTTTGTTGTTTGTTAGCAGACCAATCTGAAACCAAAAACCCCAAATAAACCCCAATCATTACAGGGATAATTTGAAATGCTAATTTGCTCAATGTTTTGTTTATTTTCATAGGCTGGTGTTTTTTAAAATAACGATATAATTTGCAAGAATTTATTGGGTTATTTTAATAAATAAAAACAGGTGTTCTTTAAGCTTAGTGGAATAGTGCATAAAAATTATTGAA
>DAIUBY010000038.1:0-22676 GCA_036846425.1 Polaribacter sp. | reverse complement strand
GCTTGTTGTTCTTGTGCTTGTTTCATTGCATCGTCAATTCGTTGTCTAAACTTGCTAACTTTCACAGGTTTTTTCTTGTTTTCCTCAATTTGAGCGTGAATTTTTGCTTCGTCAATCACAAAATGTTTGATAAATAACATGATGAAAATCGTTAATAAATTAGATACAAAATAATACAAACTCAAACTACTTGCATAATTGTTGAAGAAAAACAACATCATAATTGGCGATAAATAAATCATGATTTTCATCATTTTTGCCATATCAGGCATGCCTTCTTGAGGTGGCATTTGCATATTGGCTTGCTGACTTTGATTCATTTGCATGTAAAAGAAAATCGCTACAGAAGCCAAAATCGGGAACAAACTTACGTGATCTCCATAAAAAGGAATGGAAAATGGCAAAGTGAAAATAGTGTCATAAGATGATAAATCTGGCGCCCACAAAAATCCCTCTTGTCTTAATGAAATATTTGTTGGAAAAAACTTGAACAAGGCGAAGAAAACAGGCATTTGCAACAATGCAGGAATACAACCTGATAGCATGCTAACTCCTGCTTTTCGCTGAATTGCCATGGTTTCTTGTTGACGTTTCATAGCGTTTTCTTTTCCTGGATATTTTTCTAAAAGTGCGTTTAATTCAGGACGAATCACTTTCATTTTTGCACTAGATAAATAGGATTTATATACCAAAGGCGACATCAAAATTCGCACAACAATCGTCATCAAAATGATAATCAATCCAAAATCTGATAAAAATCCTTTCAAAAAGTTGAAAACTGGATAAAAAACAACTCTGTTTAAGAAACCAAAAATTCCCCAACCTAAATCAGAAATTTCATCCAAATCTGTGTTTTCATATTTCTTTAAAAGATTGTAATCACTTGGACCATAAAACCATTTCATGTTGTAATTCAGCTCGCCACCAGCCAAAGCCAAAGGTGTTTTTAATTCGTATTTTTTAGTGAAAATTGTGTCAATATTTTCGTTTAAAACTAAATCAGTTGATGTAACTGTGGCATTATTGAAAGGTTTGTCAGTCAATAAATTAGAGGTAAAAAAATGTTGTTTGTAAGCAACCCAATCAACGTTATTCACCACTTCTGAGTTTCCTGCATTCAAATAATCAACTTCTTCATCTGCTTTAAAATAGTAGTATGAATACATTTTGTTTTCAGTATCGATACTTTTTTCATTTCTATAAGCATTCAAATTCCAAGTTAAATTGATTGGATTTGAGGAATTAAAAACGCTATTCAAACCATTTGAACGAATTGAAAAATCAACCATATATTCATTCGGTTTCATTTCGTAACGATATTCTAAATACTGATAATCAGATACTTTTGATTTCAAAGACAACACTTGATTTTTACCATTTTTGGTAAATGTTGGTTCAAAAAACAAATCTTTGGTGTTTAAAATTCGGTTGTCAGTAGTACCAAAATTGATATTGAAATTGGCATTATTATCCTTGATTAAATATAAAGGCAATGAATCATAAGTTTTGAATTTTTTCAATAATGCTTCTACAATTTGCCCACCTTTATTGTCAATTGTCAACTTTACCAATTCATTTTCCAAAACAGTTGTGCCTTCTTTTGCTTGCAAAGCGCTATATGCAAAAGCACCAAATTTATTGGTCAATGCTATTTGTTTTAAAGAATCATTTGGCGAATTTAGGGTAATTGTTTCTGCTGTTTTTTTTGCAGGAGTTTCAGATTTTACAACTTTCTCTACTTTTTTTGTAGGTTCTTCAGGCGAAATTTCAGGTGCGTTTGTGTTGAAATACCAAAGCATGATAGCTCCTAAAAGGATCATTCCAATAAGCGAATTGTAATCGAATTTTTTTTCTTCCATGTGTTCTTATAAATGTCAATCTGTCAATATATCAAGAATTTTTCCTGATAAAAACGCGACAAATGTAGTTAAAAACCCACTTTTAGGTGGACTTTATTTTGATATATTTCAATTTTTAAGGATTTCAAACAATGTTTTGAAATTATTTTTTTGACTGTTTTAAAGCAGCTTTTATAAAATCGACAAACAAAGGATGAGGTTTTAATACCGTACTTTTATATTCTGGATGGTATTGAACTCCCACAAACCAAGGATGATTTGGAATTTCAATTACTTCAACCAAACCAGCTTTTGGATTGGTTCCTGTGGCAATCATTCCAGCATTTTCAAACTGTGTTAAGTACTGATTATTAAACTCATATCTATGTCTGTGACGCTCTTTAATCATTTCTGATTGATACGCTTCAAACGCTTTTGAGTTTTTTGAAAGTTGACAATCCCAAGCTCCCAAACGCATAGTGCCACCTTTTTCAGTAACGTTTTCTTGACTTTCCATCAAATTAATCACAGGACTTGCACAATCACTTTTCATTTCTGTTGAAAAAGCATCAGGTAAATTCAATACGTTTCTAGCAAATTCAATCACAGCCATTTGCATTCCTAAACAAATTCCGAAAAAAGGAATATTGTTTTCACGAGCATATTTTACGGCATTTATTTTGCCTTCAATTCCACGATCGCCAAAACCTGGAGCAACCAAAATGCCATTTACGCCTTTTAATTTTTCTTCAAAATTATCAGCTGTTAAACTTTCAGAATGAACCCATCTCACATTCACTTTTGTTTCGTTTGATGAACCTGCATGAATAAATGCTTCAGAAATGGATTTGTAAGAATCTTGCAATTCAATATATTTTCCAATCAAGGCAATTTCTACATGTGATGTTGGGTTTTTGTGTTTTCGTAAAAATTCGTTCCACTCAATTAATGCAGGTTTTTTTTCAGTTGATAAATGTAATTTTTTCAAAACCACTTCATCTAAACCTTCTTCCAACATCAAATTTGGAACATCATAAATGGTTTTTGCATCAATAGATTGAATAACATCTTCTTTTTTTACATTGCAAAAAAGTGCCAATTTACGTCTGATATCATCCGAAATATGGTGTTCAGTTCTGCACACTAAAATATCTGGACTTACTCCACTTTGCATCAACATTTTTACGGAATGCTGTGTTGGTTTTGTTTTTAATTCGCCTGCTGCAGCCAAATAAGGAACTAAAGTTAAGTGAATTACAATAGCATTTTCATCACCTTTTTCCCACAATAATTGACGCACAGATTCCACATAAGGCAAAGATTCAATATCACCAACAGTTCCTCCAATTTCGGTAATTACAATATCATAATCACCAGTTTCACCTAAAATTTGAATTCGATGTTTGATTTCATCAGTAATATGAGGAATTACTTGCACAGTTTTTCCTAAAAACTCTCCTTTTCGTTCTTTATTGATAACAGATTGGTAAATTCTACCTGTAGTAACATTGTTTGCTTGAGAAGTTGGAATGTTCAAAAAACGCTCATAATGACCTAAATCCAAATCGGTTTCAGCACCATCATCAGTTACATAACATTCGCCATGTTCATATGGATTTAGCGTTCCTGGATCAATATTGATATAAGGATCTAACTTTTGGATGGTTACAGAAAAGCCTCTTTCTTGCAGTAATTTTGCCAAAGAAGCTGCAATAATTCCTTTTCCAAGTGATGAAGTTACGCCTCCTGTGACAAAAACGTATTTGGTATTGTGCATGGTATTGTTAGGTTTGGGCAAAAGTAAGATTTAAAGGGTTTATTACAAATAAAAAAATCTTTTTATTTAATAAATTAATAGTTATTTTTGTTGTAAGTAAAAGTAAAATCCATGAAAAAGACATTTTTATTATTTTTCATTTCAATTTCTTCTTTTTCACAAAATAATGAAATAGCTATTGAAAAATCAATCTACAATTTCCAAATTGGAGCTGTTGGAGCTTGGTTTAGTAATGAAACAAGGTTATATGATGAAATCTCTCTTAAATCAGAAGTAGGTTTATATGCTGAAATTATAAAAGGAATAGGGTTCTTTATTGCTCCTGAAATAATTTTAGAACCAAGATGGTATTACAATTTCAAGAAAAGAGGTTCTAAAGGTTTAGATGTTAATAACAATAGCGCTAATTTTATAACATTAAAGACAAATTTTAGGTCTAGTTTGTTTGAGTTTTCTGACTTTGAAAACAAAAGAGCTGAAAATAGCATCGCTTTTATTCCAAAATGGGGAATTAGAAGAAATATCAATTCTAATTTTAATTATGAATTGGGTCTTGGTTTTGGATATTTTTTTTACATTTACAAAAAATATGCAACAGTTTCAGATAATCAAGGACCTTTTGTTGATTTACATATAAGAATCGGATATTCTTTTTAGTTTTGAAATATAAATATCTGATAATTTTTAGTTTGTTTTTCAATTCCTGTTCCGTTTTGTCTCCAAGAGGTATGACTTTTAATTATGCGAATTTTAATTATGACTATCTAATCTTTAATAAAATGTTGGATAGAAATAATAAGAAATACTTATTAAACCCAACAAATGTAGTTAAGTCCAATTTTAGTGATGGTATATATTTCCCTTTTGTAGTTGAATTTTTTCAAGATAAATTAAAATCAAACGTTGTAAGAGTTAATGGATATAAAAATACAGAGGGAAAAGTAATAATTCCTTTTCCTATTTCTTATGATATTGACCAAGAAGAAATAAAATTTTTAAAAAACAACACCTCTATTGATTATATTATATTGAGTAAAATAGAATATTTAGAAAATAATGATAAAAATAATTTAACGGCATTAAATAAGAAAAGACTTTATTCAGCAAAAGCAGGAGCAATTTCTTTTTTAAAGATTCTTGATATAGAAAATAACCAAGTTTTAATAGAAATGACTTGTACAGCAGACATTAACATTAATAAAAATATAGATATGGATTCTGGTATTCGTGAACTTCAGCCTATAACTATTCATAAAGATTCATATGCCTTAGGGGAAAAAGCAATGAAAAAATTACTTAAAAAAATTAAATAAAAAATATTTTTAATTTTTTACAAATACTATTTGCCTAAAATAAAAACAGTTGTATATTTGCACACGCTTTAAACGAGGTACGTTTGTGGCAAATAAAATTAGTTTAGAAGACATTTAAGACAAAAAGAAATGAGCAAAAGAACATACCAACCATCAAAAAGAAAGAGAAGAAACAAACACGGTTTCAGAGAAAGAATGGCTTCTGCTAATGGAAGAAAAGTGTTGGCACGAAGAAGAGCAAAAGGAAGAAAGAAATTAACTGTTTCATCTGAATCTAGACCAAAAAAATAAATGATTAACAATTGTTAATATATAAGGTGTTACTTTTTTTAGTAACACCTTTTTTTATATCTATTGAGTACCTATTTTTACAAATTTATAATTTACAACAACTTACCATGCCACAAAGAAACGACCTCAAATCAATTTTAATTATCGGATCTGGACCAATTGTTATTGGACAAGCCTGCGAATTTGATTATTCTGGCTCACAATCTTTACGCTCTTTAAGAGAAGATGGAATTGAAACTATTTTAATCAATTCCAATCCTGCAACTATTATGACAGATCCTTCTATGGCTGATCATATTTATTTATTGCCTTTAACTACAAAATCAATCATAAAAATTTTAAAAGAACATCCACAAATTGATGCAGTATTGCCAACAATGGGTGGTCAAACAGCATTGAATTTATGTATTGAAGCAGATACCAAAGGAATTTGGAAAGATTTTGGCGTAAAGTTAATAGGTGTTGATATCAACGCTATTAATATTACTGAAGATAGAGAACAATTTAGAGAATTGATGCTAAAAATTGGAGTTCCAATGGCCCCTCAAGCTACTGCAACCTCTTTCCTAAAAGGAAAAGAAATTGCACAAGAATTTGGTTTTCCTTTGGTAATTCGTTCTTCTTATACTTTGGGTGGAGCAGGAGCATCAATAGTTTATAAAGCTGAAGATTTTGATGAATTATTGAGCAGAGGTTTAGAAGCATCACCTATTCATGAGGTAATGATTGACAAAGCTATGATGGGATGGAAAGAATATGAATTGGAATTATTGAGAGATCGCAATGACAATGTTGTGATTATTTGTTCAATCGAAAATATGGATCCAATGGGAATTCATACTGGAGATTCTATTACAGTTGCGCCAGCAATGACATTGTCTGATAAAACGTATCAAAAAATGCGTGATATGGCGATTCACATGATGCGTTCTATTGGCGATTTTGAAGGTGGCTGTAATGTGCAATTTGCAGTTTCTCCAGATGAAAAAGAAGATATTATTGCGATTGAAATCAATCCAAGAGTTTCTCGTTCTTCAGCTTTGGCATCAAAAGCAACAGGATATCCTATTGCTAAAGTGGCTACAAAATTAGCAATTGGGTACACATTGGATGAATTAGAAAACGGAATTACCAAATCAACTTCAGCACTTTTTGAACCAACGTTAGATTATGTCATCGTAAAAATTCCACGTTGGAATTTTGATAAATTCGAAGGTTCAGACAGAACTTTAGGATTGCAAATGAAAGCAGTTGGGGAAGTAATGGGAATTGGACGTTCGTTCCAAGAAGCATTGCATAAAGCTACACAATCACTTGAAATCAAACGAAATGGTTTAGGTGCAGATGGCAAAGGATATACAGACTACAACCAAATTATTGATAAATTAACCAATGCAAGTTGGGATCGTGTTTTTGCCATTTATGACGCAATTGCCATAGGAATTCCATTGAGCAAAATTTATGATATCACAAAAATAGACATGTGGTATTTGAAACAATATGAGGAGTTATTTCAATTACAAAAAGAAATTTCAACCTATAGTATTGATACAATCACTAGAGATTTACTGTTAGAAGCTAAGCAAAAAGGTTATGGTGACAGACAAATTGCACACATGTTAGATTGTTATGAAAGTGAAGTTTACAAAAAAAGAGACGAACTAAAAGTGCAACGTGTTTATAAATTAGTAGATACTTGTGCAGCTGAATTTAAAGCAAAAACCCCTTATTATTATTCTACTTTCGAAAATGAAATTGAAACTGCGGATGGCGAAATTGTGATTGCCAACGAAAGTATTGTCACTGATAAAAAGAAAATTGTTGTTTTAGGTTCAGGTCCCAATAGAATTGGACAAGGAATTGAGTTTGATTATTGTTGTGTTCACGGAGTTTTAGCAGCAGCAGAATGTGGTTATGAAACCATCATGATTAACTGTAATCCTGAAACAGTTTCTACAGATTTTGACACCGCAGATAAATTGTATTTCGAGCCTGTTTTTTGGGAACATATTTACGACATCATTCGTCATGAAAAACCAGAAGGTGTCATTGTACAATTAGGTGGACAAACTGCATTGAAATTAGCAGAAAAATTAACCAAATACGGAATTAAAATCATAGGAACTTCTTTTGAAGCACTTGATTTAGCAGAAGACAGAGGAAGTTTTTCAGAACTATTAAAGAAAAACAACATTCCTTATCCAGATTTTGGTGTAGCAGAAACTGCAGACGAAGCATTGGCTTTGGCTGATGAATTGGATTTCCCAATTTTGGTAAGACCAAGTTATGTATTGGGTGGTCAAGGCATGAAAATTGTCATCAATAAAGAAGAATTGGTGGAACATGTGGTTGATTTATTGCGAAAAATTCCAAATAATAAATTGTTGTTAGACCATTATTTAGATGGCGCCATTGAAGCAGAATCAGATTCCATTTGTGATGCTGATGGTAATGTGTATATCATAGGAATCATGGAGCATATTGAACCTTGTGGAATTCATTCTGGCGATTCAAATGCTACCTTACCTGCATTTAATTTGGGTGATTTAGTGATGCAACAAATCATAGATCACACGCATACCATTGCAAGAGCATTGAAAACTGTTGGCTTGATTAACATTCAATTTGCTATTAAAGACGATGTAGTTTACATCATTGAAGCCAATCCAAGAGCTTCAAGAACGGTACCTTTTATTGCAAAAGCGTACAAAGAACCTTATGTAAATTATGCCACAAAAGTGATGTTGGGTCATAATAAAGTTACCGATTTCAAATTCAATCCACAATTGGAAGGTTATGCCATCAAACAACCTGTTTTTTCGTTTGATAAATTCCCGAATGTGAATAAAAAATTAGGACCTGAAATGAAATCAACAGGGGAAAGTATTTTGTTTATTGACAATTTGAAAGATGACGAATTTTACAATTTATATTCTCGAAGAAAAATGTACTTGAGTAAATAATACTGTTTTTTTTAAAAATTTTAAGCATCCTTTTTGGATGCTTTTTTTGTGACTTAAAGGGTTAATTTTAAGTTTTCAAAAAAAAATAGAAAAGCAACTTTTTTATTAGGCATCGTATTTAAAAACAAATTAAATAATTGTTTATCAATAATTTATATAAATGTTTGTAAGTTGGATATAATGATACAAAACATCTTTTCAATCTTGTAAATATGTAAAAGGTTACTTTTGAAAGCTAGTAAAAATGACAATAGAAAATAATAAAAATATGGCAAAAACATTGTTTGATAAAGTGTGGGATTCACACGTAGTTCGTAGTATAGAAGATGGTCCAGATGTATTTTTTATAGATCGCCATTTTATTCACGAAGTAACAAGTCCTGTAGCTTTTTTGGGTTTAGAAAGTAGAGGAAATTCGGTTTTGTATCCTGAAAAAACGTTTGCAACTGCTGATCATAACACGCCAACAATCAATCAACACTTACCTGTAGAAGATAAACTTTCTGCAAATCAGTTAGACGCTTTAGAGAGAAATGCTGCAAAACACGGAATTTCACATTGGGGTTTAGGAGATAAAAACAACGGAATTGTTCATGTTGTTGGACCTGAAAACGGAATTACATTACCTGGAGCAACAATTGTTTGTGGAGATTCTCACACATCAACTCATGGTGCTTTTGGAGCAATAGCTTTCGGAATTGGAACATCAGAAGTTGAAATGGTGTTGTCAACTCAATGCATTATGCAACCAAAACCTAAAAAAATGCGCATTAATATCAATGGCAAATTAGGTTTGGGAGTTACTCCAAAAGATGTCGCTTTATTTATTATTTCTAAACAAACTACTTCAGGAGCTACAGGTTATTTTGTGGAATATGCAGGAGAAGTTTTTAGAGATATGTCTATGGAAGGACGAATGACAGTATGCAATTTATCCATAGAAATGGGCGCAAGAGGAGGAATGATTGCTCCAGATGAAAAAACGTTTGAATATATTAAAGGTCGTGCTTTAGCTCCAAAAGAAAAAGATTGGGACAAAGCCATGGAATATTGGAAAACCTTATTTACAGATAAAAATGCAACTTTTGATATCGAATTCAATTACGATGCTTCCGGAATAGAACCAATGATTACTTACGGAACCAATCCTGGAATGGGAATGGGAGTTACCAAATCAATTCCAACTGCGGCTGAAGTTGAGGGTGGTTCTGAAACCTACAAAAAATCTTTAGGTTATATGCACTTTAATGAAGGTGAAAATATGATTGGTAAAAAAATAGATTATGTCTTTTTGGGTTCTTGTACCAATGGAAGAATTGAAGATTTTAGAGCATTTTGTTCTATTGTAAAAGGACGAAAAAAAGCGGATCATGTTATTGCTTGGTTAGTACCAGGTTCACATAAAGTTGTTGAACAAATCAAAGAAGAAGGATTAGATGAAATTATTTCTGATGCTGGTTTTGAGTTAAGAGAACCAGGATGTTCAGCTTGTTTAGCCATGAATGATGATAAAATTCCCGCAGGAAAATTAGCTGTTTCTACCTCAAATAGAAATTTTGAAGGACGTCAAGGACCAGGAGCTAGAACACTTTTAGCATCGCCTTTGGTAGCTGCAGCTTCTGCAATTGAAGGAGTTGTTACTGATCCAAGAGTTTTGATGGTTCACTAGCTTTTAGCTATTAGAATTTAGCAATTAGTTCAAAAACAATTTTAAAAAATAGCCAAAAGCCAAAAGCTAATGGCAAATAGCAAATAAATTATGGCTTACGATAAATTTGTAACATTAAAAAGCACAGCATATCCACTTCCAATTGAAAACGTTGATACAGATCAAATTATTCCTGCACGTTTTTTAAAAGCAACAGAACGTGAAGGTTTTGGCGATAATCTTTTTAGAGATTGGCGTTACAATGCTGATGGAACTCCAAAAACCGATTTTCCATTGAACAAAGAAATTTATACAGGAGGAAAAATTTTGGTTGGAGGTAGGAATTTTGGTTCAGGTTCTTCTCGCGAACATGCAGCTTGGGCTGTGTATGATTTTGGATTACGCTGTGTAATTTCATCCGCTTTTGCTGATATTTTTAAAAATAATTGTTTAAACATTGGCGTTTTGCCAGTACAAGTTTCTCCAGCTTTCGCAGATAAATTGTTTGATGCCATTTTTGCTGACCCAAAAACGGAGATTGAAGTGGATTTACCATCTCAAACAGTAACATTGTTAGCAACTGGCGAATCAGAGAAATTTGATATCAATTCGTACAAAAAAGAAAATATGTTGAATGGTTTTGACGATATTGATTACTTAAAAAATATTGAAGAAGAAATCACCACTTTTGCACAAAATAGACCTTTTTAATTCGTTTTTTTGATTCTATGGAACAAAGGAAAATTGAAATTATGGACACTACACTTCGCGATGGAGAACAAACATCTGGAGTGTCTTTTTCTGTTTCCGAAAAATTAACGATTGCAAAATTATTATTGGAAGAATTAAAAGTTGATCGAATCGAAATTGCCTCTGCAAGAGTTTCTGATGGAGAAATGCAAGCTGTAAAAAAAATTACTGATTGGGCTTCTCAAAATAATTTTCTTGATAAAATAGAAGTATTGACTTTTGTAGATGAAGGAAAATCCATAGATTGGATGAAAGAAACTGGTGCAAAAGTCCAAAATTTATTGACAAAAGGTTCTTTAAATCATTTAACACATCAGTTAAAAAAAACACCTGAACAGCATTTTTCTGACATCAAAAAAACGATTGAATTAGCTTCAAAAAACTATATCAAAACCAATGTGTATTTAGAAGATTGGTCAAATGGAATGCGAAATTCAAAAGAATATGTTTTTGAATATTTGTCTTTTTTAGCAACACAACCAATTGAACGCATTTTATTGCCTGATACTTTAGGAATTTTAACTCCTGCAGAAACCTTTCAGTTTATCAAAGAAGTAAGAGAAAAATTCCCAAAAATTCATTTAGATTTTCATGGTCATAATGATTACGATTTAGGAGTTGCCAATGCTATGGAAGCTGTAAAAGCAGGTGTAAATGGTTTGCATTTAACCGTAAATGGAATGGGCGAACGTGCAGGAAATGCACCAATGGCAAGTGTTATTGCTGTAATCAATGATTTTTTGAAAGAAGTGAAAATTACTGCGAAAGAGAGTTCATTACACAAAGTAAGTAAGCTTGTCGAAAATTTTTCTGGATTCAGAATTCCTGTAAATAAACCAATTGTTGGCGCAAATGTTTTTACACAAACTGCTGGCATTCATGCAGATGGGGATAATAAAAACAATTTGTATTTCAATGATTTGATGCCAGAACGTTTTGGCAGAAAACGAAAATATGCATTGGGTAAAACTTCTGGAAAAGCAAATATTCAGAAAAATTTACAAGATTTAGGAATTAGCTTGAACAATGAAGAGCTCAAAAAAGTAACCCAAAGAATCATTGAATTGGGTGATAAAAAAGAAGTAGTTTCTCAAGAAGATTTACCTTACATTATCTCTGATGTATTAGATAGTGATGCAATTGAAAGAAGAGTAGTTGTCGAAAATTATGTTTTAGGACACGCAAAAGGACTAAAACCATCTACAACTTTAATGCTAAAAGTGGAAGGAATTTTATATGAAGCGCATGCACAAGGTGATGGTCAATTTGATGCTTTTATGAATGCTCTCAAAAAATTATACAAAACGCATAGCAAAAAAACACTTCCAAATTTGATTGATTACGCAGTTCGAATTCCTCCAGGAAGTAATTCTGATGCATTGTGTGAAACAATCATAACTTGGAAAAGTGACACCAAAGAGTTTATAACAAGAGGTTTAGATTCAGATCAAACAGTTTCTGCAATCAAAGCCACAGAAAAAATGTTGAATATTATTTAATAGGCTGTTAGCTTTTAGCTATCGGCTTTTATCGGATTTAAAAAATAAAATATTTTGTTGGGCAAAGAGCTAATAGCCAATTGCCAACAGCTTAAAGCAAAATAAAAATGAACTTAAAAATCGCATTATTAGCAGGAGATGGAATTGGTCCTGAAGTTATTGATCAAGCAGTAAAAGTTTCTGACGCAATTGCACAAAAATTCGGACATCAAATTACTTGGAGACCTGCTTTAACAGGAGCTGCAGCCATTGATGCAGTTGGAGAACCTTATCCTGATGAAACTCATGAAATTTGCATCACTTCTGATGCGGTTTTATTTGGTGCAATTGGTCATCCAAAATATGATAATGATCCATCAGCAAAAGTGCGTCCTGAACAAGGATTGCTCAAAATGAGAAAAAAATTAGGCTTGTTTGCCAATGTGCGTCCAACTTTTACATTTCCTTCATTATTAGACAAATCACCTTTAAAAAGAGAACGAATTGAAGGCACAGATTTGGTGTTTTTAAGAGAATTAACTGGCGGAATTTACTTTGGAGAAAAGGGCAGAAGAGATAATGGTGAAACTGCTTTTGACAATTGCGTTTATACAAGAGATGAAGTAAAACGTTTGGCAAAAAAAGGGTTTGAATTGGCTATGACACGCAGCAAAAAAATGTGTTGTGTTGACAAAGCAAATGTTTTAGAAACCTCGAGATTGTGGCGTGAAACTGTGCAATCTATGGAAAAAGACTATCCAGAAGTAACAGTTTCTTATGAATTTGTAGATGCTGTTGCTATGCGTTTGGTTCAGTGGCCTAACTGTTATGATGTATTGATTACCGAAAATTTATTCGGAGATATATTAACGGATGAAGCTTCTGTAATTTCAGGTTCTATGGGATTAATGCCAAGTGCTTCAATTGGGTCTGATATTGGATTGTTTGAACCAATTCATGGTTCTTATCCACAAGCAACAGGAAAAGACATTGCTAATCCAATGGCAACTGTACTTTCAGCAGCAATGATGTTTGAAAATTTTGGTTTGATGGATGAAGGAAAAGCTATTAGAGAAGTTGTTGAAAAAGCATTATCAATTGGAATGGTCACTGAAGATTTATCTGATGGAGGAAAATCATTTGGAACAAAAGAAGTAGGTGATTGGTTGGCAGCAAATGTTTAAATAACCTAAAATCAATAATAAATGCTCTCATATTTTGGGAGCATTTTTTTTTGCTAAACTCTAACAATTGCTTTATTAATTTCAAAAAGCAATTCATTAGGATTGAATGGTTTTACAATAAATCCATTCATGCCACTTTTAAAAATAGGATCTTTTATTTCAGAAAAAACAGAGGCAGATAAAGCTAAAATGGGAATTTCTTTGTTGAACTTTCTTATTTCTCTTGTTGCTTCATAACCATCCATAAAAGGCATTTGAATATCCATTAATATAACATCATAATGATTTTTTTTAGCCATTTTCACAGCTTCTAGTCCATTTTCAGCAACTTCAACAAGTAATTTTTCTTTTTCTAAAATTTGTTTTGCTACCAAAATGTTGTATTGATTGTCTTCAACTAATAATATTTTCTTTCCATCAAAATCATATTCTTTATGCTCAGCTTCTTTTTTTAAGTCAATTTCGGTTGCCTTTTTTAAATTTATATCAAAATAAAAACGACTTCCTTGATTGATTTTACTCTCTACAAAAACATCAGAATCCATTGCTTTTACAATACTTTTTACAATTGGTAAACCCAAACCTGTACCTCCATACAATCTGTTTGTTGATGTTGATGCTTGTGTAAAATCTTCCCATATTTCAGAAAGTTTATCTTTTGGAATTCCTAAGCCTGTATCAATAACTTCAGTAGAAATCGTAACAGTTTTGGCATTTTCTTTGCTTTTTTTTATTCGTAATGTAACACTTCCTTTTTCTGTAAACTTAATGGCATTGCTAACCAAATTATTGATTACTTGATTGAACCTTACAATATCTAAAAGTACCAAAGGAATGCCTTCTTCGATTTCTAAATTCATGACAATTCCTTTGCGAAAACAGGCTGCTTCATGAATTTTTTTTATCTGTTTTATGGCTGCATAAAAATCTGTTGGAATTGTATCTAACTCAATTTTACTTGATTGCATTTTGCTGAAATCTAGCACGTTATTTAGTAAATTCATCAAAATTTTCCCAGAATAATTCAATGCTTTTATGTTTTCTAGTTGGTCTTTTCTGGGATTATTATCTGCTAAAATATGAGAGAGTCCTATAACTGCATTTAAAGGTGTTCTAATTTCATGACTCATTGTACTTAAAAATTTTGATTTTGCATTGGAAGCCTGAAAAGCATCATCATGTTGTGTATTTACATTTGATGCATACCGTGAATTTAGTACCGAGAAATAAATCAATTGAAAAAGAACTAGTAAAACTGTACTTATCATTGCTATTGGATAAATAAATTCGTCTCCTACTTTTTCATCAAATTTTTGATTGGTAAATAAATTGAAATCTGTTATAAATAGCAAAAACCACAATAAAATTGGAAAAAGAGCAAAAATAAATACAAATAATCGCTCTCTAGTAAATGAAAATATAAAATAGGGCAATCCAATAGTGAATATAAAAACAAATTCAACTCCACCAGGTTTTCCAACATAAGAAGCAATTATTGTTAAGCCTAAATTGATGGTTATCAAATAAAAAGGTCTTGCAATAGTTAGTAATCCTTTTTTTGCTAAATATGCAACGATTCCATAAAGAATGATATTAAAAGCTAAATAATTTCTTAACCAATAGAAATTGAATTTATGTGCAATGAAAAAACAAAAAATGGATAGCCCTATGCTTACAATGGCTAAAGCAAATACCAATTGGATTCTTCTTTTTGAAAATTCTTTCATTTAATAATACATTTTAATTAGAGCTTGTTTTTTTGTTGACAAAAAAATCAATTTCTTTTAATAATTCTTTCGGATCAAATGGTTTAAATATAAAACCATCCATGCCACTTTCATTTATTTTATCTTTAACTTCCATAAAAATTGATGCTGAAAGAGCTAAAATCGGAATTTCTTTATTGAATTTTCTGATTTCTATTGAAGCCTCATAACCATCCATAACTGGCATTTGGATATCCATCAAAATTACATCGTAAGTATTTTCTTTCACTTTTTCTACGGCAATTTCACCATTATTTGCAACTTCCACAATCAATTTTTCTTTTTCCAGAATTTGTTTACCAACCATAACATTGATAAGATTGTCTTCTACCAATAGCACTTTTTTACCTTCAAAATTGTAAATATTTTTAACGGATTCTTTTTTCAATTCAGAATCCAATGCTTTATTTAGCATTAATTTAAAATAAAACCTACTTCCTCTGCCAACAACACTGTCTATTTTTACTTCAGATCCCATTGATTCAATTATACTTTTTACGATAGGTAAACCTAAACCAGTTCCTCCATAAAGTCGATTTGTTGTTGATGAAGCTTGTGTAAAAGCTTCCCAAATTTCATTCAATTTTTCTTTTGGAATTCCAATTCCTGTATCAATAATTTCGGTAATTACTGTAACAGTTGTATTGGTTTGGCTTCCTCTTCGAATTCTTAAAGTGACACCACCTTTATCCGTAAATTTTATAGAATTTGTCAATAAATTATTGATTATTTGATTAAATCTTACAATGTCTAATAACACTATTGGTAAGTTATCATCAATTTCAACGTTTAATTTGATTCCTTTTTTAATACAGTTTGCTTCGTGTATTTTTTGAATTTGTTTTACACCATCGTATAAATTTGTTGGAATGTTTTCCAAATTAATTTCTGTTGATTGCATTTTACTAAAATCGAGTACATTATTTAATAAATTCAATAAAATTTTACCTGAATAATTTAGTCCTTCAATATTTTCGCTTTGATCTTCTCTAGGATTAGTATCTGCTAAAATATGAGAAAGTCCTACAATTGCATTTAATGGAGTTCTAATTTCATGGCTCATCATGCTTAAAAATTTTGATTTTGCAGATGATGCTTCTAAAGCTCGTTGTTTTTTTGAATAAATCCTTTTATAATGTGCACTATTTAAGTAAGAAAAATATGCTAATTGAAAAGTGATTAAAAATAAAGTAGTTCCTAAAGAAAGAGGATAAAAGAATTTAGAAGCAATTTCAACATCTAATTTTTCAGTAGTAAACAAATTGAATTTTGTTATATAAAGTAAAAACCATAATAGTAAAGCAAATGTTGAGAAAATAGCAATAAAGTTTTTTTCTCTTCTGAAAGAGAAAATAAAAAAAGGAAGTGCAAAAGCAAATAGTAATAAAAATTCAATACTTCCTTGTTTTCCTATATACGAAGCAGTTAAAGTTACACTAAGATTGAACGTAATGAAATATGTAATTCTTGAGGTATTTAATTTACGTTTCTTTACAATATAAGCACAGAAAATAAAAATGAAAGCAGATGCTAAGTGATAATACCCTAGTGTTGTGAAGTTAAATGATATTCCTATAAAAAAATATACCAAAGCAAAAAATGCTGTCACTAAAGATAGTGTGTATACAAGTTGAATTCGTTTTGGTAAAAAATCTGACATCTTACATATGTATAAAACATTTCTAAAAATACAAAATCTATTAATACAGTTGACAAAAAAAACCATCTTGTTTTACAAAGATGGTTTTGATTTTTTATTGATGTTTGAGACTTATTTTACGTTCATCAATTCAACATCAAAAATCAATGTTGAGTTTGGTGGAATTACGCCACCAGCACCGCGTTCACCGTAAGCTAAATCTGACGGTATTACTAAACGTGCTTTGTCTCCAACTTGTAATAATTGAATTCCTTCATCCCAACCTGAAATCACTTGTCCAACTCCAAGTGTAAAATCAATTGGTTCTTTGCGTTTGTATGATGAATCAAAAACAGTTCCATCCAATAACTGTCCTTTGTAATGAACAGAAACTTTCACACCTTTTTCAGCTTTTTTTCCATCACCTTTTTGAATGATTTGATAACGTAAACCACTTGGAGTTTCATCAAAACCCGCAGCAACAGAGTCTAATAATTCTTTTTGTTTTTGTTTTGCTTCAGCTTCACGTTTTGCTCTTGAGCCTTCAAAATTTCGAAATGCTTCAACAGCATTAAAATTTTCGGCCTCTTTTCCAATTCTTATAATTTCAAGAGTCATAGAATCCCCTTGTGAAACAGCATCAACCACATCTTGACCTTCAATTACTGAACCAAAAACGGTATGTTTTCCATCAAGCCATGGAGTTGGAACATGGGTAATATAAAATTGACTTCCATTTGTTGCAGGTCCAGAATTTGCCATCGCTAATTTTCCTGGTGCATTGTGTTTTAATTCTGGATGAAACTCGTCATCGAATTTATACCCAGGATTTCCAGTTCCTGTTCCCAAAGGACAACCACCTTGAATCATAAAATCAGCAATTACTCTATGAAATTTCAGGCCATTATAATAAGGAGTCCCTTGAGGTTTTACTTTGTTTTCTAGATTTCCTTCAGCTAAAGCTACAAAATTACCAACTGTTCCTGGTGTTTTTTCGTGTTCTAATTGTACTAAAATTTCACCTTTTGGTGTGGTAAATTTTGCGTAAATTCCGTTGTTCATATTTAAAAATTATATTGTTTTTTTTATTTTTTTGCGTTTAATATTGATAAATTATAGGTAAATCCAAGATTTAAATTAATCGAATTTAAATTTCCATGAGGAGTCCATAATTGTCCAGCTGATATGTTAAACAAAAAATCATCATTCAAATGATAATTAATTCCCAAAGTAGGTCTTACAATGATCCCTTCTCCAGTGTCAACTCCAGCTCCACCTGCAACACCACCCATAATTTCTGTAAAAACGGATATTTTATTTCTTAAAAAAGCATTACTTCTCAGACCAATACCAAAAACCCCATGTGCATAACCACCTGATTTTCCCTCGTAAGCAAATGATGCTTCACCAATTAAATAAAATTGTTTATTTAAATCGTAAAATAATTTTAGTGCAATCATTTCAAGATTAACGGTAGTGTTATCGTCTTTAGCAACTTTAAAATAAGATTGATTTTGTACTACAATACCAATTCCTCTTGCTTTAATTTCAGACGCAGTATTTCCGGTAAAAGGGTCTTTAATTCCTCCACTCAAACCATAATATTTCAAGCTAAACCCGGCAGTATATGCTTCAAATGTTCCACCAATAGCTCTATGATATCCACCATGAGCACTAATTCCGAATTTATTTGTCAAACGAATATCAAAACCTGCATTTGGATACATGGTCAAGCCACCTTCTGGAAAAATTCTACCTCCTGCAGCACCAATTCCAGCTTTTGCAAAGAAGTTTATATATTTTGTTTCGATAAAATTTTTTCCAACTCCGAAAAATAAATCCATAAAACCAGAAACCAAACCACTATACATGGCATCTGCATGAGCATAGATAAACGTATTTGAATTTAAATAGCGTTGATATTCAAATCCGAGGATAGATAAAGTTTCTCTCAGAGGTTTGTATTGCGGAGTTGTAGTTATATCTGCTCTAGACATTCCAACTGGAAAAAAATAATCAAAAGTTACTTGCTGAACGTTTTTTACAGCAGGTTTTTTCCAAAATTCATCGGTTTTTAGATTCGCTACCTCAAATGTTTTTTGTGCTTCTTTGTATGATGTTACTCTCATTAAACTCGGAATTTCTACAAAAAATGAAACATTATCATTTTTTTGAATTCCAGTAAAAAAGTTTACATAACCATATTGAACTCCAAATGAAACTCCTTTTGCTTTGTATTGAATACCAGCACTTGGGTATAAAATTCCACCACCATTTACCAAACTTCTATAACCACCTCCACCACCAAAATGGATATTAGCGTCAAAAAAAAGATTTTTATAAATTGGGGTATTTACACCTAAATTCACTCCCAATGTAAATAAACCTCCCTGATCTCCTGTTATTGCAGTATGAAAACCTGCTCCTGTGTACAACCAATCATTTAAAGGAATATTGTAATTTAAACCCACAAAACCCATCCTTGGTTTTAATGGATAATTTACTTGATTAGTTGGTTGATGAACTAAAATATAATTCAACCTTATTGAATTTTTAAATTCTCTTCCTTCAATATCTGATATAGAATATGTCTGGGAGAACCCTTTATTTATAAATATCAGAAATATAAAAAAAACAATTTTTTTCATAGAAATATTATTTGAATTCACTTGTGAAATGCAATTTTACACTCGGATATTTACTCAAAGTCATTTGAATTGTAAACTCAGAATCAGCTAAGAAAACCAATTGCCCTTGTTTATCCTTCGCCAAATATCGTTGTTTTACTCTTAAAAATTCTTTGAATTCCTCATTTTTTGGATTGCTTGCTTCCACCCAACAAGCTTTGTGAACTTGCAAAGGTTCATACGTACATTTTGCACCATATTCGTGTTCTAAACGATATTGAATAACTTCGTATTGTAACGCTCCAACTGTTCCTACCACTTTTCTACCATTCATTTCTATGGTGAATAATTGTGCAACTCCTTCATCCATCAACTGATCCAAACCTTTGAATAATTGCTTGGATTTCATTGGATCAGCATTATTTACATATCTAAAATGCTCAGGAGAAAAACTCGGAATTCCTTTAAAATTCAATACTTCTCCTTCAGTTAATGTGTCACCAATTTTAAAATTTCCAGTATCATGCAATCCTACAATATCTCCTGCATACGATTCTTCAACAATTTCTTTTTTCTCAGCAAAAAAAGCATTTGGACTTGAAAATTTCAGATTTTTTCCATGTCTGACATGTAAATACGGAGAATTTCTTTTAAAAACGCCTGATACTATTTTTACAAAAGCCAGTCTATCTCTATGTTTAGGATCCATATTCGCATGAATTTTAAACACAAATCCTGTCATTTTTTCTTCTTTGGAATCTACTAAACGTTCCTCAGATTTTTTTGGTTGAGGTGAAGGTGCAATTTCTATAAAAGCATCCAACAATTCTTTTACTCCAAAATTATTCAAAGCAGAACCGAAAAAAACAGGTTGCAAATTGCCTTTCAAATATTCTTCACGTGAGAAAGAAGGATACACTTCATCAATTAAATGCAATTCTTCTCTTAATGTATTTGCAGCTTTTTCTCCAATTGCTTTTTCTAACTCAGGATTGGAAACATCCGTAAATTCTATACTTTCTGTGATGGATGTTTTTGACTTTTCAGAGAAAAGGTTCAATTTTTTTTCCCAAATATTGTAAATTCCTTGAAAATCATAACCCATTCCAATTGGAAAACTCATTGGAGTTACGTGCAAACCTAATTTTTGTTCCACTTCATCCATCAAATCAAAAGCATCTTTTCCTTCTCTGTCTAATTTATTGATAAAAACTAGCATTGGAATGCTTCTCATTCTGCAAACTTCCACCAGTTTTTCAGTTTGAGGTTCTACACCTTTTGCAACGTCAATAACCACAATTACACTGTCAACAGCTGTTAAAGTTCTAAAAGTATCTTCTGCAAAATCTTTGTGACCTGGTGTGTCTAAAATATTGATTTTCTTATCTTTATAAATAAAAGCTAATACTGAAGTTGCCACAGAAATTCCACGTTGACGCTCAATTTCCATAAAATCGGACGTGGCTGTTTTTTTGATTTTATTATTTTTTACAGCTCCTGCTTCTTGAATGGCACCTCCAAATAATAATAATTTTTCTGTGAGAGTCGTTTTTCCTGCATCTGGATGTGAAATAATTCCAAATGTTCTTCTACGTTGTATTTCTTCTAAAAAACTCATTTACAAATTTTGAGGTGCAAAGATACAGTTTAGATTGGCAATTATCAATCTAAAATTTCAATCGTCATTTTGATTTCTTCAATAGGCCATTCATCCAAACCAACTTTCACTTTTGAGATTTTTCCCATAGTTTCATATCCTGAAATGACTTCACCAAAAACGGTGTGTTCATTATTTAAATGATGTGCGCCTTCTTTTTTTTGAACAATATAAAACTCAAAAGGACTGGATAATTTTTCGGGATTATTTTCCCATTGTCTGGCTGCAGCAAGTACCCCAAATTTATGTGTCCTATGTTTTCTGAATTCGGGTTTTAGTAAATAATTTCCGTATTTACTTCGTTGGTTTCTGGTCAATATATTATCAGAATTTCCTCCTTGAATTACAAAATTTTTAGCAACTCTATAGATGACAGTTGTGTTAAAATAACCCATTTTAGTTAGGAAAATGAAGTTTGCTCTATGAATTGGCACATCTTTAAAAAGTTGAATTTTGATATTTCCAAAGGTGGTTTTGATGATTACTTTTGTTTCCAAATGTTGTTTTCCATAAGCCTCTAAAAAGATCTCTGTATTTTTATTGTTCAAACTATCTTCATCAATTTTTACTTTCTTTTCAGTCTTTTTTAGGATGGAATTTTCGTTTGTTTTGGTAACTTTTTTTTCTTTTTCTGCAGTTTCTGAACTACATTGTGTTGAGAAAACAATCATGATTACTAAGAAAAGTTGGTAAAATAATTTCACTTTTAAAAATTTCAATTGATCTTTCAAAGATAAGACTTCAAAATAAAACAATAGAAAAATGTAATTGTTTTAGCGGATTTTTACCTTTTAAATGCAACAAGTTTAGTTTATCTTTGTAGACAATGGAAGAATTAGTAATTTTAGTTGATGAAAATGACAATCAAATTGGTTTGATGCCAAAAATGGAAGCTCATGAAAAAGCCTTATTACACAGAGCTTTTTCCGTTTTTGTATTTAACAAAAAAGGCGATTTAATGATTCAACAAAGAGCAGCAACCAAATACCATTCACCACTTTTATGGACAAATACTTGTTGTTCACATCAAAGAGCAGGAGAGAGTAATATTGAAGCTGGACAAAGACGATTGTTCGAAGAAATGGGTTTTACAACTGATTTACAAGAAGTTTTTTCGTTTATTTACAAAGCTCCTTTTGATAACGGACTTACTGAGCACGAATTGGATTATGTTTTGATTGGAAGTTTTGATGGTGAACCAAACATCAATATAGAGGAAGTAGAAAGCTATAAATGGATGAATTTAGAGGATGTAAAATTGGATATTGAAAACAATCCTGAAATTTATACAGCTTGGTTCCAAATTATTTTTAATAAATCTTACGAAAAATTAGCAAATGCCAAAAGTAACCGTTCATAGAAAAGCACATTTCAATGCTGCACACAGATTGTATAGAAAAGATTGGAATGATGAAAAAAATTTCGAAGTTTTCAGTAAATGTAGCAATCCATATTTTCATGGTCACAATTACGAATTGATAGTTTCTTTAACTGGAGAAATCAATCCTGAGACTGGTTATGTGTATGATTTAGGGATTTTAAAAAATTTGATTAAATCAGAAATTGAAGATTGTTTTGATCATAAAAATCTGAATATTGAAGTTCCTGAATTCAAGGAGTTAAATCCTACAGCAGAAAATATTTGTGTAGTTACTTATAACAAATTGCGCAAACATTTGCCATTAAGTTTAGATTTGAAAATTACACTTTACGAAACTCCAAGAAATTTTGTGAGTTTTGATGGA
>DAIUBY010000037.1:11605-23188 GCA_036846425.1 Polaribacter sp. | reverse complement strand
GTACTTCCAATAAAGCTTTCATGAATGAATTTTTCACCCACTTTTAGTTTTCCTTTTGCAAATAATTGAGCCAATCTTGCTGATGTTCCAGTGCCACAAGGACTTCTATCTATCGCTTTTTCACCATAAAAAACGGCATTTCTTCCATGCGAATTTTCAGCAATTGGAGTTCCTGTCCACAATAAATGAGTTACATTTTTGATAGTTTCATTTTCTGGATGCACAAATAAATTCGGATATTTTTGATTGATTCGTTCACGAACAATTTGCGAATATTGAACAATTTTTGAAGCCGTAAAATCTTGAATTCCTGAAAAGTTTTTTTGAGGATCTATAATTGCATAAAAATTTCCTCCATATGCAACATCAAACTTAATTTCTCCTAATTCTGGACAATCAATCGTTAAATTTTCAGCAGCTAAATAACTTTTTACATTGGTTAGTTTTACCCATTCAACTTTATTATTTTTTTGATGATATTCAATTTCAACCAAACCTGCAGGAGCTTCCATTTTGATTTTTCCAGGAACTTTTGGAATGATTAAACCTTCTTCAATTGCAATAGTAATCGTGCCAATTGTTCCATGACCACACATGGGTAAACAGCCTGAAGTTTCTATAAATAATATCGAAAAATCATTTTCAGGATTGTGTGGAGGATACAAAATACTGCCACTCATCATGTCATGTCCTCTTGGTTCAAACATTAATCCCTTGCGAATCCAATCGAATTCTTGCAAAAAATGTAATCGTTTTTCGTTCATAGTTTTTCCCACCAAATCAGGACCTCCACTTTTTATAACTCTTACAGGATTTCCGCAAGTATGTGCATCAATACACACAAAAGTATGTTTACTCATTTGAAACTTTTTGAATATAATTGAGAACTCGCTCTTCTAAAATGGCTAAAGAAACTGTTCCTTGTTCTAAAATAACTTCATGAAAATCTCTGATATTAAACTTGTTACCAAGTTCTTTTTCAGCTTTTTTGCGCAATTCTCTGATTTTAATTTCACCCATTTTATAAGACAAGGCTTGTCCTGGCCAAGAAATATACCTGTCAGTTTCGGTATTGATTTCGTGCAATGAAAGCGCTGTATTTTCGGACATGTATTTGACAACTTGCTCTCTTGTCCAATTTTTTGCATGAATTCCTGTATCAACAACCAATCTGCAAGCACGCCACATTTCGTAAGTCAATTTTCCAAATTGCTCATAAGGTGTTGTGTATATTCCCATTTCATCTGCTAAAAATTCGGAATACAATCCCCAACCTTCGCCATAAGCTGACAAATATAAATTTCGACGAAATTGCGGAATAGAATCCCCCAATTCATTGTTTAAACTTCCTTGTAAATGATGTCCTGGAACTGCTTCATGAACCGTTAAAGCTGGTAATGTGTACAAAGTTCTGCTTGGCAAATCATAGGTATTTACCCAATAATATCCTGGTTCTGTGCTGTTTTTGGATGTTCCAATATAACGTCCACTTGTGTATTTTGGCGCAATTGCATCAGGCACAGGTGCAACTCCATAAGGTTTTCTCGGCAAAGTTTTGAAAAAACGTGGCAACTCAGCATCTACTCTTTTGGCAATATCTCTGGCAATCATCAAAATTTCTTTGGGAGTTTTTGCATAAAATTGTTTATCAGTTCTTAAGAATTGAAAAAAATCAGCAAAACTTCCTTTAAAATTCAATTCTTGAATAATTTTTTCCATTTCAGCCTTGATTCTTGCTACTTCTTTCAATCCAATTTGATGAATATCTTCAGCTGTATATTGTGTACTTGTAGTGTAAAAATTGATTCTGTTTTGATAATACGCTACTCCATTTGGGGTTTGCGAAACGCCTAAAGTGGTTCTTGTTTTAGGTAAATATTCCTTTTCAAAAAATGTCTTTATGCGTTGAAATTGTGGAACAACTTTTTTCTCAATAGCATCTTTTGCTGCCAATAAAATAGAATCTTTTTGTTTTGCAGAGAGACTTTCAGGTAATTTTAAAAACGGCTGATAAAAAGGACTTTTCCTAAAATCATCCACAATATGGTCATTATAAGTAGATTCGTATCCAATAAAAATTACTTTTGGCTGTGAAACTCCTTTTTGCAAACCTTCTCGTAAATTGACAAAATGTTGATCTACAAATGTTGGTAACGCATTTAATTTATTCAAATATGCTTTTGCTTGCCATAAATTATTAATGGGTCTAATTTGATAATTTAAGCTGCTATGAAAACCAGCATCAGACAAAAGTGGATTTAAATACCTTTCAAACTTGTAAAAATCAATATCATCTTGCAAAACAAATTGCAATAATTTGGCAGAAATTTGTTCAGTTTCTGATAATTCGTCCAATTGAATGCACTCAAATTCTTTTAAAAGTGAAGCAGCAAAATCGGCTTCAGCTTTGTAATATTCTTTAGTGTAAAGCCCTAAAGGAAATTTTTGACGATCAAACCCTTCATGACTTTCATAAGATTTGATGATTTTTTCAAGTTGTTTTTTTGATGATTCACATTTTTCATTTGCATTCAAATTAGAGGTGAAAACAACAAAAATGATAAAAAAATAAGTGGAAATATTTCTCATAAAGATATTTTTTCAATTGAACTAAATCCGTCAACTTTTCTGATAATTCCTAACGGATTTTCATTTCGCAATTCCTTTGGTAGCAAGTGATTTGGCCAATCTTGATAACTAAAAGGACGCACCCAACGTTTGATTGAATTCACGCCAACAGCAGTAAATCTGCTATCAGTAGAAGCTGGATATGGACCTCCATGAACCATAGATTCACATACTTCAACACCAGTTGGAACACCATTAAAAATTATTCGTCCAACTCTATTTTGCAATGCTGAAATGATGTTTTGATAATCCTCAATTTCTTGATCATCTGCAATTATAGTTCCTGTCAATTGCCCTTCTAAATGATTAATTACGTTTTCCAATTGAGCTTCATTTTCACATTGAACAATCATTGAAAAAGGGCCAAAAACTTCTAAATGCAACGTTGGATTTTCTAAAAATGATTTTCCATCAACAGTAACCACAGCTTGTTGTGCGTAGTTATTTTGAACTTCTAATAAAAAGTTCGCAACAACTGAAACATTGTTTTGAGAAATTACTTTTTCTTTATTTATTTCATAGCCTTTTTTGATGTTGGGATGCAACATGCAAGAAGGTTGAATTTTTAAAATTTCTTCTGATAAATTTTCTATAAAACCTGTGAATGCATCACTTTTAATTCCCAATAACAATCCTGGATTTGTACAAAACTGACCTGTTCCTAACGTGATGGAACTTGAATAGGTTTTTGCAATTTCTTGACATCTATTTTTTAGTGCTTTTGGTAAAATAACCACAGGATTGATGCTTCCCATCTCTGCAAAAACTGGAATTGGTTCATCGCGTTTCGCAGCCAAACCATACAAACTTCTTCCTCCTTTGATACTGCCTGTAAATCCAACAGCTTTCACTTTTGGATGTGAAACTAATTGCTGTCCAACTTCAATTCCACTCGAAAGTAAATTTGAAAAAACACCATTTGGCATTCCTGTTTTTTGTGCAGCTTTTATCACTGCAGAAGCAACTAATTCTCCTGTTCCTGCATGCATTGGATGTGATTTTACAATTACTGGACAACCTGCAGCCAAAGCAGCTGCTGTGTCTCCTCCTGCTGTGGAATATGCCAAAGGAAAATTACTTGCGCCAAAAACAACTACTGGTCCAATTGGAATCAGAATTTTTCTGATATCTGATTTTGGCAATGGTTCTCTTTTTGGTTGTGCCAAATCAATAGTTGCTTCAACCCAAGAACCTTCTAAAACTAAATTGGCAAAACTTCGTAATTGACCAACAGTTCTGCCTCTTTCACCAATGGCTCTTGCTTCTGGCAAACCTGTTTCAGCACAATACATGTGAATTAATTCTTGGTCTAAAGCTAAAATTTCATCTGCAATTGCATTTAAAAAATCGGCTTTTTTTTCTCTGGAAATTAACCTAAATTTTTTAAACGCTTCTGATGCCAATTCCACAGCCTCATTGATTTCTTCAACAGTAGCTTCTGTAAAAATTGTTGGATTTTCTTTATCTAAAATAGGATTGAAAGTAGTGAACGTTTTGTTTCCTTTAGCTGATAATTGAATTCCTATGTGATTTTTTCCTGTCATAATTTCGCTTGTAAATCTTCAAAAAAAGAAGACTTTTGAAAAATGTATTTTTCTTCTAATTGTAATAAAAACTTAAAAATCTATTGCACTAAATTTCTATAATTTGGTAAAACTGGTCTGTTCTGCAAACTCGTTTCAATAATTTGTATTACTTTCTTACGCTCATCACCAAAAAGTGGTAAACGTGGTGCACGTACAAATTCTGAACCTATTTTTGTGAAAGTTTCTGCTAATTTGATATTTTGAACCAATTTTGGATGGATATCCAATTCCAACAAAGGTAAAAACCAACGATAAATCTCTAATGCTTCTTTGATTTTTCCTGCTTTTTGGAGTTCGTAAATTGCCACAGTTTCCGCTGGAAAAGCACAAACTAAACCAGCTATCCAACCATTTGCTCCCATCAACAAACTTTCTAACGCAAGTGTATCAACACCTGTCATGATTTTAAGACGGTTTCCAAATCTGTTGATAATTCTGGTAACATTGGAAATATCTCTAGTAGATTCTTTCACTGCTTGAATGTTGTTGCAAGACATCAAATCTTCAAACATATCCAATGTTACTTCAATTTTATAATCTACAGGATTGTTGTAAATCATGATTGGTAAATCTGTATTTTTTGCAACTTCTTTAAAATAAGTAACTGTCTCAACATCACATGCTTTGTATCTCATTGGAGGCAACATCATCAAACCACTTGCACCATCTTGTTGTGCTTGTTTTGCGGCATAAATAGCTGATTTTGTGGATTGTTCAGCAATATTCATCAATACTGGAATTTTGTTTTCAACAACTTCTAAAGTTGCTTTTGTAAGTGCTCTTTTTTCAGATTCTTGCAACGTACTTGCTTCACCTAAAGTGCCACCCAAAACAATTCCATGAACACCTGCATCTAATTGTGCTTGGATATTGGTTTGAAAAAGTGCAATATCTAGTGTATCATTTTTAGTGAATTTTGAAGTCACTGCAGGCATAACGCCTTCCCAATTGAATTTCATTTTTGAAGTTTTTTGATGCTTTAAAGTTATCGAAAATCTATGAAAAATAGGTAAAAAGTGATTCAATATTTAAATATTTTCAAAGTTTTAAAAACCATTTTAGAGAAATTATTTACATTTCATCCAATTCATTTTGCACTTTTTTAGTCAAACCTTTGACCACTTCATCATAAGAATGATTGATGAGTTTCCTAGCCAATTCATCAGAAACATCTGCCGAATTTAGCGTAACTGTATTCCATAATTTTTTGTTCATGTGATATCCAGCATTGATTCCTTCATATTCACCTCTCAATTCTTCAGACCAATCAGGATGGCATTTTAGATTGATTTTTTGATCTCCTTTTTCCCAAGAACCCAAGCCTACCAATGCAAACATTTTGTTCATTACTTTAAAAACCAACGTAACATCATCAAAAGGAAAATGTTCAGTAACCCCTTTTTTGGAAAGGCAAAAATCCCGAATTTCATCAATATGCATAAAAGAATGATTTTAAAAAACAGTCAAAATACCAACTAAAAAAAGTATCTTTCGATTCAAAAATACAATTCTTTTGAATATGGAAGCTAATTTTCTTAACCAAACATCTTTGATAACGTACGCTCCAAAAAAGCATGAAAGAAGTACTTTTTCTGATATTTCTGAAATTTTATTGACAGACAATCCAGATGAAATTAAATGGCTAAACACGTATGGATTACAATTCAAAGATGAAAACAAAACTGTAGTTCAAAATTCGAATTTGGACGATTTTTTATTGAAATTATTGAGTGATGATGAGCATCCAAATAAAGTAATTTTGTTAGATAATTTGATTTTTTTAACGATTCGTGTTTTAAAAACAGATCAAAAAAACTTGAGTTCAGAACAAATTATTTTTATGATTTCAACGCATTTTTTATAGAGTATTCAAGAAAAAAAAGGCGATTATTTTGGTTGGATTCGTGAACGAATTGAGGGAAATAAAGGAATTGTAAGAAAGAAAAAATGTGATTATTTGTTGTTTTTATTATTAGAATCGATTGTGGATAATTATTTAGAAACCTATCAAAAAAACGCAACATTAAGTGCTGATAATTTAGATATTTCGAGAGTAAAACCAACCCCAGAATTTACATCATTGGTAGAAAAAAGAAAACAAGAATTATTCAATTTTAAAAAAGCAACATTGAGTTTGAGAGATGTTGTTATGAAACTTGAAAACATTGAAATTAAAGGATTTAACAACAAATATTTTAGTGAATTAAAAGAACAAATCAATAATTTATTGACGAATATCGATTTTGAATTGCAAGAATTAGAGAGTAAAATCAATTTGATTTTTAGTATTCAAGGACATCGTTTGAACGAGGTTATGAAAACGTTGACGATTTTATCTGTCATTTTTATTCCATTGACATTTTTAGCTGGAATTTATGGAATGAATTTTGAAAATATGCCTGAACTAACTTATCAAAATGGCTATTTCATTTTATTAGGAATCATGTTTTTGATTGGGATTTTTATTGTTTGGTATTTTAAACGAAAAAAGTGGTTTTAGATAGCTATGAGCTTTTGGCTATAAGCTCAAGGCTAAAAACTCCTTTAAAATCAACAAACTTTCTTTAGGATTTTCTTCCATAGGGACGTGACCTGAGTTTTCAATTAAATACAAAGTAGCATTTGGCAATAAATTGTTCATACGTTTTCCATTATCTAATGGAATCCATTCGTCTTTTGTTCCCCAAATTAAAATTGTTGGTGTTTGAATACTTCTCAATTTTTCAGAATTTTTGAATTCATTTGGGGTAAAATCCGTTTTTGCTCTGTCAATAAAAGCTTGTCTATTTCCAGTTCTTAAAGCCATTTTATGATAACGAGTGATTAATTCATCTGTAATTTTTGTATCATCTTCATAGACTTCTTTGATGTTTTTTTCAATGAAATATTTTGGAGTAATAAATAAGAAAAGTGAGTTCAAAATTGGCGTTTTTGCCATTTTAAATATCATTGGTTGTTCCTTATTTGTGGGCAATCCACTTGCATCAATCAAAATGAGTTTTTTCACTTTTTCTGGATGTTCAGCTGTGTAATTCCAAGCAATATTTCCTCCTAAAGAATTTCCAGCTAAATAACATTTTTCAATGTGTAATTTTGATAAAAACTGATGTAAAAATTGGGTGTAATTATTAATAGAATAATCTGCATTTTTATTGGGACCTGTAATTCCGAATGCTGGCAAATCCATTCTGATAACTCTGTAATTTTTGATAAGTTCTTGATTCCAAGCATCCCAAGTATGCAAAGAAGCTGCAGTTCCATGAAGCAAAACTATTGGAAAACCAATTCCTTCATCTCTGTAATGCACTTGCACTCCATCAATTTCAATGAATTTAGAGTGTTCATTTGCGTAGATTTTTTTGAGTTCTTCTGGTGAAATATCATTATAAAAACCACTTTGAAATGCAACAATCAAAACAATGAAAATTGCAAATAACACATTTTTTTTAACAGAAAAATTTCTCATAAACTATGATAAAATTTTATATAAAATCGGTTTGCTTGGAGTTGCATCATTTTCAAAAGGTGCTATCATCAAATTCAGCAAATATTCACCATCATTTACTTTGTTGGAAACGTAAATAAACTCTGTAATGGTTGCATCCATTCTGATTTTTCCTGCTGTATTCCAAAAAGCGTTGTGTGCCAATAATTCGCCTCCATCTTTTTCTTTATCCACAGAAGGCAAATCAACCAACAAATGTTTGATGCCTTTTTCTCTCAAATAAATACCAGCTTCTTCTAATAAATAAGGTGGATTTGTGTTGGAATAACGCATTCCTTTTTTATCACTTCTCAAGTTTGGCAAGGTTCTGATAATCACAGCATCTCGTTTTTTGTTTTTAAGAGCAGTTTTTAATTGCTTTTCCGAAATTACAAAATCTTCTCCATGCAATTCAGGAGCAACTGTAACTAACTCAGCTACAAAGAAATAATGTTTTAAATTTTGATTTACAGAGTGAATTTTTTCAGTAATATGACCCACACATTCTGTATGTGTAATGTGCGAATGTGGATTGAAATGAATATTGTTGAAATTGACAACAGCTCCTTCAGAAACGAGTATTTTTTCACCATCAAATTCTTGCGGAAAAATCTTTGGATCATCAATATACCAAGCATTTACAGCTTGTTTATTAGGATCAATTGCAATAGAAATGTCAATTGGTTTTGAAACGTCTATTTGAATTTTTCTAGAATTGTATTCAATGGTTGCTTTCATTTTGATGAAATTTTTTGATGCTTTTCAAAGATAGTATTTCAAAACTTTATTTTGAAATTTTCTTTTTGAAAAGAAATCAAACCAAATTCAACATAAATAAATCTGAAGCAATTCCATCAGACAAAAATTGACCTTTTTTAGTGGTTTTTAAAATGCCATTTTCGAAAATCAACAATTCATCTTCAATATATTTTTGAGATTGCATTGCCAAATATGATGCATATTTTTCTCCAAAATCTTGGGTGATTTTATCTACAGAAACTCCCCAAATTGTTCGCAAACCTGTCATGATATATTCATTGTATTTATCAGTTGTTGACAGAATTTCACGTTCAATTCGCAAACTATTTTCTTGAATTGCTTTGATATATTTGACGTTATTTCTCACATTCCAACTGCGCTGATTTCCATCAAAAGAATGTGCTGAAGGTCCAATTCCAAGGTAAGATTTTCCTAACCAATACCCAGAATTATTTTTACTAAAAAACCCTTCTTTCCCAAAATTGGAGGTTTCATAATGCACAAAATCATGCTTTTCTAAGATGTCTTTTAAGATGTAAAATTGATCTTGCGCCTTTTCATCATCCACATTTTTGATGATGCCTTTTTGAATAAAACTTGCCAAAGCTGTTTTTGGCTCGACAGTTAAAGCGTAACTAGAAATGTGAGGAATTCCAAAATTGAGCGCAGTTTCAACGTTCTCAATCCATTGTTGATTGGTACAATCTGGAATTCCGTAAATCAAATCAATGGAAATATTGTCAAAATATTGGGTTGCAATTTCCAAACATTTTTTGGCTTCAACAGCATTGTGAACACGATTCATGAGTTTCAAATCATGTTCAAAAAAAGATTGAATTCCAATACTCAATCTGTTGATTTTTGATTGAGAAAGTTCAATTATTTTTTCGTTAGATAAATCATCAGGATTTGCTTCTAACGTAATTTCGGGTGATAAAACTACTGAATGATGTTGATAAACAGCATCAATAATTTTATTTATCTCATTGATTGACAATATACTAGGAGTTCCTCCTCCAAAATAAATGGTTTCAATAATAGTATTATTCAGTTCACTTTTTCTAAGTTCAATTTCTTTGATGATGCAAGAAATCATTTCATCTCTATTTCGTAAAGAAGTAGAAAAATGAAAATCACAATAATAACAAGCTTGTTTGCAAAATGGAATGTGAATGTAGATTCCTGACATAAAATTAGTTTTCAGTCTCAGTTTTCAGTTTTCAGTTTGAGATTCATGTCAATTTAACACCAAATTTTAATGGATTGCTCATCATGAAGTGTATTAATTTTCCAACTTCTTCAATTTCTTTTGAAATTTCTTGGAATGTTTCTAAATTTATATAGTTACAATTAAACGCAAATAAAAGCCAAGTATAGGTTTCTGAATTTTCAGCATCACTATCACTCAGTTTACTTATAAAATGTTTCGGGTAAGATCTTTTTCTGTAAGCCTCAGCAATATTTGCAGTTACACTTCTCGAAGCTCTTCTCATTTGATCTGTAAGTGAATATTTTTCTTCAATTGGAAATGATTTTGAAATTTCAAAAATCCTCATTGCCAACTGAAATGACTTTTTATATGCTAAAAGGGTAGTAAAATCCATAATTAAAATTTTCTATTTAATCTGAAAACTGAGACTGAATACTGAGACTGAAAACTATTTTTCAACTCTCTTTTCATTATTCTTCACAAAACTCTCCCATCCAGAATAACTTATTCCACCTTCAATTTTTCCGTAATTGTAAAAATGGCAAACTGCTGCAGCCAAACCATCTGTTGCATCTAAATTTTTCGGTAAACTTTGCAAATTTAAAAGCGATTTTAACATCAAAGCTACTTGTTCTTTACTTGCATTTCCATTGCCAGTAATTGCCATTTTTATTTTTTTTGGCAAGTATTCTGTAATCGGAATTTGACGAGACAAACCTGCAGCCATGGCAACTCCTTGAGCTCTTCCTAACTTTAACATGGATTGCACATTTTTTCCGTAAAATGGTGCTTCAATCGCAATTTCATCAGGATGATGCGTGTCAATCAATTCAATGGTTCGTTCGAAAATGTGCTTTAATTTTAGGTAATGATCATCGTATTTTGAGAGCTGTAATTCGTTCATTTGAATGAATTCCATTTTTTTTCCAACTACTTTTATGAGTCCAAAACCCATAATAGTTGTTCCTGGGTCAATACCTAAAATGATTTTTTCTGTAGTCAAAAAATTGGTTTTAAAATAAGGATTTTATCAAAGAATCTGCATTAAACCACAAGTACAAAACTATTACTAATAGAATGACCAAAAAAAGTCCTTTCAGCGATTTTTTTTCTTTTTGTTTGCCAAATTTACGTTTGAATTCCAATCTTATTAAATTTAAAATATCTACAAATTTAACACAAATTTTCTCAATCAATAACGAACTACTAAAACTATAAACCAAGTTTAATTGCTCTCAACATCTCTCTTTTTCCAGGTAGACCTTGCAATTTTTCTACGGAAAAACCAACTGATTGCATTGCTCTTCTAACACTTCCTGCAGCTGCATAAGTAACCAAAATTCCATTGATTTTCAATGCTTTGTGCATTATATAAAAAATTTCTTCTGTCCATAATTCAGGCTGAACTCTTATTCCAAAAGCATCAAAATAAATGATATCAAAAGCATTTTCATCAGAAATATCATTGAAAAATTGCTTTCTTTTTGTCAGTGAAAAATTGGAGGAAATTGGATGTTTTTCTTCCCAAGAAATTTGATGCATTCCATTAAAAACACTCTCAAATTCTGTTGCATTCAATTCAGAAATATAATTGAGTTGCTGAATTTCTGAAGATTTGATTGGATATGCTTCCACTCCAACATAATCAATGTTTTTGTTACTTTTTTGAGCTTCCAAAAAAGTGATAAACGCGTTTAAACCTGTACCAAATCCGATTTCTAAAATAGCGATTTGATTTGAATTTAAAAACTCAAAACCATTTTTGATAAACACATGATATGCCTCCTGAATAGCACCATGTTTTGAGTGATATTGCTCATTCCAATCAGGCAAATGAATGGTGGAAGAACCATCAGCAGTTATCATAATTTCTCTTCTCAAAATTACGGAATCAATAGTTTTTTAATTTTTGGAAT
>DAIUBY010000037.1:0-11505 GCA_036846425.1 Polaribacter sp. | reverse complement strand
TTTTTGGAGTTGTTATTTTAGCAATTTCTTCAGCCGACTTTCCAGCATCTTCAGCATAATGTTTCAAATCCTCAACTGAAGTTTCCTGAACAAAAGCAATTCCTTCAACAATAACTTCACGATCTTTTGCGTCCAAAGGCATAAAAAATCCATAATCCTTGAAACGAACCATAGTCTCATTTTCTTGATTTAGAGGTAATTTCATCCAGCAACCTTTTTTAGAACAAACTTCTTTTATAGATGAAGCAAATTTAACATTGATAGTATCTCCAACTTTTAATGAGTTGAATTTTGATAACATTTCTTGAGATGAATGCACTTCATCAGTTGTGATTTTATCTCCAAAAGAATCGTAGTTTGCAGCAATTTCTTGTGGATTTTTTTCAACTTCAGGTGATTTTTTATCAGTTTTACAAGCAGATATAAACAAAATTGTAACAGCTAAAAATTTTAAAAATATTCTCATGTTTTTTGATTTTGATTTTGAAATGCAAAGGTACGAATTTTAAAAAACAAAGCTCGTTTTTAGCACTTTTTCCAATAAATAATTTGTGTAACTTTGCAACGTATAAGAAAATTAAAAAACTCAATGACCTCTCAAATAGAAATTCAACGTATTGAAAAATCGAAAATTGCTTCTGTAGATTTTAATAATTTACCTTTTGGAAGTGTATATTCTGATCACATGTTAAAGTGTAATTTCAAAAATGGCGCTTGGCAAACTCCTGTAATTATGCCATTTGCACCTATTTCATTAGAACCATCATCAAAGATTTTTCATTACGGACAATCTATTTTTGAAGGGATGAAAGCATATAAAGATTCAGATGGAAACACTTTACTTTTCAGACCTTTAGACAATTGGAAAAGATTAAACAAATCAGCTGAACGTTTGATGATTCCTCAAATTCCTGAAGAAATTTTCATGGAAGGTTTAAAAGCTCTATTAAAAGTTGACAACGATTGGATTCCAACAAACGAAGGAAGTTCATTATATATCAGACCATTTATGTTTGCTACAGGAACTGGTTTTCATGCATCGCCTGCAAATGAATATAAATTTATCATTGCAACTGCACCTTCAGGAGCTTATTTTGCTGGAAAAGTAAAAGTTTTGATTGAAGAAAAATATGCACGTGCAGCAAATGGTGGTGTTGGTTACGCAAAAGCTGGAGGAAACTATGCAGCGCAATTTTATCCAACACAATTAGCCATTGAAAAAGGCTATAACCAAGTTATTTGGACAGATGATAATACACATCAATTTATTGAAGAAGCTGGTGCCATGAATATTTTTGTAAGAATTAATGACACCTTAATTACGAGTCCAACAAGTGACCGAATTTTAGACGGAATTACCAGAAAAAGTATTCTTCAAATTGCTGAAGATGCCGGAATTCAAACAGAAGTTCGTAAAATTTCTGTTGGTGAAGTTGTAGAAGCTGCTAAAAATGGAAACTTGAAAGAAATGTTTGGTGCAGGAACAGCTGCTGTAATTTCGCCAATTGCTGGTTTTGGATATCAAGAAAATGATTACGAATTACCTGTTTTGGAAGATTCATTTGCAGCTCAATTGAAGAAAAAAATTACAGATATTCAAACCAATAAAGCTGAAGATCCTTATAATTGGAGAGTTATTGTTTAGTTTTTTTTAGATAATTTATTTAAAAACATCAACCAAAAGTTGGTGTTTTTTTTTGTTTGATAAATTTTAAGTATCTTTCAAATCACTAAAACTTATCTGATGAAAACATATCCAAAAGAAGACATTAAAATTGGTTGGCAGCCTGAAAAATGTACGCATTCTGCTAATTGTGTAAAAGGATTATCAGCCGTTTTCAAACCTAAAGATCAGCCTTGGATTCATCCAGAAAATGCATCCAAACAAGCCATCATTGACCAAGTTGCAAAGTGTCCTTCTGGCGCTTTGACCATTGTTCAATAATTGAAATTTCGATTTTTATATATGGAAATATCTTCTCAGAAATATTTTTTCACTCTTATTTTTTCGTTTTTTATTTCGCTTTTTGTAAACTCTCAAACTCGAAAAATTATCACTTTAACTGATAATTGGAAATTTCAAAAAGGCGAACAAAAAAATGCACAATCAATCTCTTTTGATGATTCAAAATGGCAATCAGTTTCAGTGCCTCATGATTGGGCAATTTATGGTCCTTTTGATAAAGAAATTGACAAACAAAATGTGGCAATTACTCAAAATGGCGAAAAAATACCAACTGAAAAAACAGGAAGAACTGGTTCTTTACCTCATATTGGTGAAGCTTGGTATCGCACAAAATTTGATATTTCTGAAGGAGATTTATCCAAGAATTTCACCTTACTTTTTGAAGGAGCTATGAGCGAACCAGAAGTTTTTTTGAATGGAAAAAAAGTGGGCGAATGGAAATATGGCTACAGCTATTTTTATATTGATATATCCAAAGATATTCTATTAGGTAACAATACTTTAGCCGTAAAACTCAACAACAAAGAGTTTGCTTCACGTTGGTATCCTGGAGCTGGATTGTATAGAAATGTTCGAATTATCATCAAAAATCAAGAGAGTATTAAGCAATGGGGAACTTTTATAACTACTCCTTTTGTAACTGATTCTCTTGCCAAAATCAATATCAAAACAAGCATCAATTCTGATAAAGGATTTGTAAAAACAACCATTTTTGATGCTGAAGGAAAAGCACTCATTTCTCAAGAATCAAGTTCACTTTTTGGCAACGAATTTGAGCAAAATATTCCTTTAAAAAATCCAAAATTGTGGAGTCCTGAAACTCCTTATTTATACACCGCAAAAACGGAGTATTTCGTCAATAACAAACTTTCTGATGAAACAACAACTCGATTTGGCGTTCGAAAAATTGAATACAATCGCAAAAAAGGTTTTCTTTTGAATGACAAAATCACCAAATTCAGAGGCGTTTGTTTACATCATGATTTGGGACCTTTAGGAACTGCAATAAATAAAGCTGCTTTGAAAAGACAACTATTGATTTTGAAAGATATGGGCGTAAATGCCATCAGAAGTTCACACAATATGCCTTCTTTTGAGCAGTTAGAATTGGCTGATGAACTCGGTTTTTTGTTTTTAGCTGAGTCTTTTGACGAGTGGAAAAAACCCAAAGTTGAAAACGGCTACAATCGTTTTTTTGATGAATATGCAGAAAAAGACATTGTGAATTTAGTTCGTGCCACAAGAAATCATCCTTCAATTGTCATGTGGAGTTCTGGAAATGAAGTGCCTGATCAATGGGGAACTGAAGGTGTAAAACGTGCAAAATGGTTGCAAGATATTTTTCACAGAGAAGATCCAACACGTCCTGTAACTGTTGGAATGGATCAAGTAAAAGCGGTAATGTCATCTGGTTTTGGCGCAATTATGGACATTCCTGGACTGAATTATCGAGTTCATTTGTACGAAGAAGCTTTCGAAAAATTTCCTCAAGGATTTATTTTAGGTTCAGAAACAGCATCCACAGTAAGTTCACGCGGAATTTATAAATTCCCTGTTGAAAAAGCATCCATGAAACAATATGATGATTTTCAATCTTCGTCTTATGATTTAGAATATTGCAGTTGGTCAAATTTACCTGAAGATGATTTCATTTTGCAAGATGATAAACCTTGGGTTATTGGCGAATTCGTATGGACAGGTTTTGATTATTTGGGCGAACCAACTCCATATGACGAAAAATGGCCTTCACGAAGTTCGTATTTTGGAATGATTGATTTAGCAGGAGTTCCTAAAGATCGTTATTATTTATACAGAAGTAGATGGAATACAAAAGCCGAAACCTTGCACATTTTACCACATTGGAATTGGAAAGGACGTGAAGGCGAAAAAACACCCGTCTTTATCTATACCAATTATGAAAGTGCTGAATTATTTGTGAACGGAAAAAGTCAAGGAATTCAGAGAAAAATCAAAAATGGAAATCCACAAGAACGCTATCGTTTAATGTGGAATGATGTGGTTTACGAACAAGGAACTTTGAAAGTAATTGCTTTTGATAAAAACGGAAAACCAATTGCTGAAAAAGAACTCAAAACTGCTGAAGAACCACATCAAATTATTTTAGAAGCAGACAGAATAAAACTCACTGCTGATGGTGAAGACATTAGTTTTGTAACAGTTTCTGTAGTTGATAAAAACGGAAACTTTTGTCCGACAGCAACCAATCAATTACAGTTTGAAGTTACAGGAAAAGGAATATTTAGAGCTGCTTGTAATGGAGATGCTACTTCTTTAGAACTCTTTCATTTACCAACTATGAAACTGTTTAGTGGAAAAGTAGTTGTACTTGTAAAAACCACCAAAGAAGCTGGAAAAATAACCTTAAAAGTTATAGGAAAAGGTTTGAAAATGGGAAAAATAGAATTAGAATCTCAACTAAAAGAATAAAAATTCATGAAAAATATTCTCAAAAAAATCATCATTTTTAGTTTTATATGTGTGTCTTTTTCAATGATTTCTCAGGAAAAAGATAAAGATTTACAAAATATTATTACCGCTATTGAAAATTATTACAATGGTTATATTTTGAGAGATTATTCTCTTTTGGAAAAAGCATTTGATACTGAAAATGGCACCATGAAAGTTCCCATCTTAAAAGAGGAAAAAATTATAGGTTTTCAAAATCAATTCTTTAAAGATTTGATAAAAAAATGGGGTTTAAGAGAAAAATTATCTGAAGAAATTGTAAAAAAATGCAAACTAACTATTTTAAATATTGATACAGTAAATGAGCAAATGGCAAGTACAAAAATTAGCATGAAAGTAGATTCAATAACTTATATTGATATTTTATCAATTCAGAAAATTGATGGAAATTGGAAGATTACCAATAAAATTTTTATTGTTGAAAAAAATAATTGATGCAATCTAATTCGGAATTCTAAAACTAATATCTACAGTTGCGAAAGTTGTGCTTGTCCCATTGTCAAATCTTTCTACTAGCAATTCTCCATTCAAATAAATTTTTACTCTCAATTCTGCAGTACTAAAATTATTTCGAAAAGCTTCACCATCTAGAAAAAGGTATTTATAATCATCAAATTTTAACACTAAAGGCAATGGTTTTCCATCATTATCGTATTCAAAAAGTTGTGGTCCTGAAACGTTATCTGCTCCTGCAATGTTATAATAAGTAATCATTATCTCATCATTATTAGGTTCAGTTGTTGTAAAAACGATTTCAATATTATTAATTCTATTTTGAGGTAAATCAGGATTATCAGAGTCAGTTGAACAAGAGATGACTACAAAAAAGAAAAAAAGTAATGCTATTTTTTTCATTTCAAATGAGAATATTGATGCACAAATGTAATTAAATTCACTTAATTATTTCCTACTTTTATAATCAGAAAAACATGTCAAAAAAACCATTTCAATTTAAAGAATTCATTGTTCATCAAGACAAAACTGCCATGAAAATTGGTACTGATGCAGTTTTGTTAGGTGCTTGGATTTCGTTGAACAATTTTCCTGATAAAATATTGGATGTTGGTTCTGGAACAGGAATCATTTCTTTGATGATTGCACAACGTTCTGATGCTCAAACTATTGATGCTATTGAAATTGATGAAGCTGCCTATGAACAATGTGTTGAAAATTTCGAAAAATCAGATTGGGCAGATCGTTTGTATTGTTATCATTGTTCGTTTCAAGAATTTGTTGATGAAATTTCATCCGAAGAAGAAACTTATGATTTGATTGTTTCAAATCCACCATTTTTTACTGAAAATGCTGAAACTACTGATGAAAGCAGAACAAAAGCACGTTTTACAAGTTCATTGTCTTTTGAAGATTTATTGCTAGGAGTTTCTAAAATATTGGCTGAAGATGGCATTTTTTCAGTTATCATTCCATTTAAAGAAGAAGAAAATTTTGTGAAAATTGCAAATGAAAATAAGTTGATTTTAAAAGAAGTTTGCAGAGTTCAAGGAAATCCAACATCCGAAATAAAAAGAAGTTTATTAACATTCTCTTTTAAAAATTCAGACTTGAAAGAAACCAATTTGATTATTGAAAATGCACGTCATCAATACACAAATGAATACATTAATTTGACCAAAGATTTTTACCTTAAAATGTAATTATCCAATCACATTATTTGGGTTATATCCTAAATAAGGCACTTCTCTTTCTGTAAATTTGATGTCACATTTCTCTAATTCTTTCAAAATTGGCTCATACACTTCTTTTGAAATTGGCAATAGAACTCCAGGTGTTGTAATTTCTTTTTTAAGGATTTTAATTGCAGCAATTGCAACAGGTAAACCCACTGTTTTTGCCATTGCTGTGTAAGTCTGATTTTCTCCCAAAACAACCAAACTACTTTCAATTTGATGCTTTTTGCCATTCAATTCATATCCAAAAAGATGCTGCATTACAATCATATCTTTGTCATTTTCTTGTAAAGTCCAAGAATTTTCCAAGATTCTTTGCAACATTTGAGCAGGAGTTGCATTTTTCAATCCTATTTTTTTGTTTGGATTGAAAATATCTAACTCAACTAATTTTTCCCAAATCAAATCATCTTGATCAATTTTTAAGTAAGATCGTAATTTCAATTCTACAGAATCTGAAGGTGAATAGGCTAAAAATAAATTCACAAAATCCCTGTAACTCATGTGTTCAGAATTTTCGATGGTGTAAGAATCATCTGTCATGCCTAATTGCACAAAAATATTCCAAGCTCTCGAAAAACCAATCCTTCTAATTGTACCTCTATACATAGTTGGAATTTCATCCAAACCATATACACTTCTATATTTTAGGGAATCTCTGTTGGCATACGCTTCAAATTTTCCATATTCATTGATGTTTAAAAATTCCGTTCTTCGAAATAATTTGTGATATGGAATATACTTATAAGTTCCCTCCTGAATAAACATGGCTGCTCCACCTTGACCTGCCAAAACAACGTTTCTTGGATTCCAAGTAAATTTATAATTCCATAAATTAGTGTCGCTTTCAGGCGCAACCAAACCACCACAAAACGATTCAAAAAGCAACATTTTTCCACCTTTATTTTTGATGCTGTCAATTACTTTCATGGCACTCATATGATCAATTCCTGGATCTAAACCAATTTCGTTCATAAAAACGAGTCCATTTTTTTTCACTTCATTATCCAAAGATTTCATTTCATCTGAAATGTAGGATGCAGTAACCAATTGTTTTTTAAATTCTAAACAGTCTTTAGCAACTTGAATATGCAATGAAGCAGGAAGCATTGAAATTACCAAATCAGCTTTTGCAATTTCTTTTTTACGGGTATTTTCATTGAAAATATCTAATATAATTGCTTTTCCTCTTGAATGATTATTGATTATTTTTGAAGAATTTTCAATGGAAATATCACCAATTGTTATAAATAAATCTTCTTTAATAGAATTTTCTAAAAGATATGTTATTAAAGATGAACTCGATTTTCCTGCACCAATAATTAGAATATTTTTCATAAAGAAAACTGTATTTTTGTAATGCTACTAAGATACTATTATTGTTTAAAATTTAACAAAAAGCTTTTAAAATGTTTAAAAATTTAATTATTGCTTGTTTTTTTGGAGTTACAGCAATTATTTTAGGCGCTTTTGGCTCACATGCTTTGAAAGAAATGCTCACTTTTGATCAATTACAAAGCTTTGAAACTGCAGTTCGTTATCAAATGTATCATGCCATTGTGTTGCTTTTTGTTGCCATTTTTGATGGAATTTCAGCAAAACAAAAACAACTAATTAATGGATTTTTTTATGCTGGAATTTTATGCTTTTCAGGGTCAATTTATCTGATTCAATTAACCTCAATTGAAGCAAAATCAATTTGGTTTATCACACCTTTAGGAGGTTTATTTTTAGTATTTGGTTGGTTATCAATGATTATACTATTCCTAATGAAAATGAAAATCAGGTAATAATTTGATAATATTTATTTAAAAAGTGAGGATTTTGTATATTTTTTTATAATTTTGTAGCTTAATAAATTAAAGTTATTGTTATGTCAGATAAAAATACGAAATCGATTTCGTTAAATGATCTAGGAATCAAAAATGCAAAAATTCGTTATCAACTTAGTTCCAATGAGTTGCATGACGAAACTATTCAAAAAAACCAAGGAAAAGTATCTAGTTTAGGAGTACTTGCTGTAAACACAGGTGAATTTACTGGAAGATCTCCTTTAGATCGTTTTATTGTAAAAGATGCTATAACCGAAAATGAAGTTTGGTGGAGCAATATCAATATTCCATTTTCTCCTGAAAATTTTGATAAATTGTATGACAAAGTTGTTGCTTACTTATCAGATAAAGAAATTTTTGTGAGAGATTGTTTTGCTTGTGCTGACGAAAATTACAAACTTGCCATTCGTGTTGTAAATGAATATCCTTGGAGTAATATGTTTGCTTACAATATGTTTTTGCGTCCAACAGAAAATGAATTGGAAAACTTTTCTGCAGAATGGACAGTGATAAATGCTCCTGGTTTTATGGCAAGTTCCAAAACTGATGGAACAAGACAACGTAATTTTGCAATTTTAAATTTTTCAAGAAAAATTGCTTTGATTGGTGGAACTGGTTACACTGGCGAAATCAAAAAAGGAATTTTCTCTGCATTGAATTTTATTTTACCTGTGTTTAAAAATACTTTGCCAATGCATTGTTCTGCAAATGTTGGCAAAGAAGGTGATACAGCTGTTTTCTTTGGATTGTCAGGCACAGGAAAAACAACTTTATCAACAGACCCAAATAGAAGTTTGATTGGTGATGACGAACATGGCTGGACATCTGAAAATACTATTTTCAATTTTGAAGGTGGTTGTTATGCAAAAGTGATTAATTTATCACAAGAAAATGAACCTGAAATTTATGCAGCTATTAAAAAAGGTGCAATTTTAGAAAATGTTGTTTTAGATGAAAAAGGAGTTGTTAATTTTGCAGATACTTCTATCACAGAAAATACGAGAGTCAGTTATCCTTTGTATCATATTGATAATATTCAAAAACCTTCCATTGGAAAAAATCCAAAAAATATATTCTTTTTAACAGCAGATGCTTTTGGGGTTTTACCTCCAATTTCAAAATTGACTCCTGCACAGGCAGCTTATCATTTTATCTCAGGATATACTGCAAAAATTGCAGGAACTGAAGCTGGTGTTACTGAGCCAGTTCCGAATTTTTCAGCTTGTTTTGGAGCGCCATTTATGCCTTTACATCCTACAAGATATGCAGAAATGTTGAGCAAAAAAATGAAAGATGCAGGTGTTAATGTTTGGCTAGTAAATACAGGTTGGTCTGGAGGAAAATATGGCGTTGGAAAACGAATGCCTTTAAAATATACAAGAGCTATGATTACAGCTGTTTTGAATGGAAGTTTATCAGATTATACGTATGAAAATTACCATATTCATTCCGTTTTTGGAGTGGCTCAACCAAGAAGTTGTCCTGGAGTTCCAACAGAATTGTTAAGTCCAAGAACTACTTGGAATAATGACCAAGCGTATTATGAAACTGCTTTTGAATTATCGAATGCTTTTAGAGTAAATTTCAAAAAATATGAAGAATTTGCTAGCGAAGAAATTCGAAGAGGAGGACCTCAGAGATATGCTTTTTAATCTGATTTAAAATTTTAGTTTTTTAAAGAAGCGCCTCATTTTGAGGTGTTTTTTTTCATAAAAAAATCGCTTAGAAGTGAATCTAAGCGATTTTTACAAAATATATTTTTATTGAAATATTACTTTTTTTCAATAATTTTTACTGAACCTCCATTAATTTCACTGGCTTTCTTTTGAATTTCTTGAATAGTTCCTGAAATTGTTTGCGTTTCTGTAGTAGATTTTTCATTTACCGTTCTTGTTGTAATGATAATTGCAGAAGCTAATTGATCATTCTGACTATTTACAGTTATTTGAATTTCTTTTTTCACTTCTTCTTTAACATTGGAAACTGTTTCAGTATGACCACCCAAAATTGGCGCAATTACCAAACCAATCAAACATGTTAATTTGATTAAAATGTTCATTGAAGGACCAGAAGTGTCTTTAAAAGGATCACCAACAGTATCACCAGTTACAGCAGCTTTGTGAGCATCAGAACCTTTAAAAGTCATTACTCCATTGATTTCAACACCCGCTTCAAAAGATTTTTTTGCATTATCCCAAGCACCACCTGCGTTGTTTTGGAAAACTGCCCAAAGAACACCAGAAACTGTAACTCCAGCCATGTAACCACCTAACATTTCAGCAATTAATTGATTGTTATCACCATACACTAATTTCCCTAAAAGTACAATTGCAATTGGGAAACCAATGGTTAAAATACCAGGTAACATCATTTCACGTAAAGCCGCTTTTGTAGAAATTTCTACACATTTTCCATATTCAGGTTTTCCCGTTCCTTCCATAATTCCAGGAATTTCTTTAAACTGACGACGAACTTCATACACCATATCCATGGCAGCTTTTCCAACAGAATTCATAGCTAAAGCTGAGAAAACTACAGGAATCATTCCTCCAACAAATAACATGGCTAAAACTGGAGCTTTAAAAATATTGATTCCGTCAATTCCTGTAAAAGTTACATAGGCAGCAAATAATGCTAACGAAGTTAATGCTGCAGAAGCGATCGCAAAACCTTTTCCTGTTGCTGCAGTTGTATTTCCAACTGAATCTAAAATATCAGTTCTTGTTCGTACTTCTTTTGGTAATTCGCTCATTTCAGCGATTCCACCTGCATTATCAGAAATTGGTCCAAAAGCGTCAATTGCTAATTGCATTGCTGTTGTAGCCATCATTGCAGAAGCTGCTAAAGCAACTCCATAAAAACCTGCAAAAGCATAAGAAGCCCAAATTGCAGCAGCAAATAACAATACTGTAGGAAAAGTTGAAATCATACCTGTTGCCAAACCTGCAATTACATTTGTTCCAGCACCAGTTGATGATTTTTGTACAATTGCCAACACTGGTTTTGTTCCTAATCCTGTGTAATATTCTGTTACTGATGAAATAACTCCACCAACAACCAATCCAACAATAGTGGCATAAAAAACACGCATTGATGAAATTTCTTTTGCTCCTTCACCATAAAATTCCATTGTCATTACTTCTGGCAACATAAATTTCACTAAAAAGAGACATGAAATTAATGTTAAAACAATTGAAACCCAGTTTCCAATGTTTAAAGCTCCTTGTACTTGTTTTTCTTTTGCATCATCACTTGAAATTTTTACCAACATGGTTCCAATAATTGAGAATAAAATCCCAAAACCAGCAATTGCCATTGGTAATAAAATTGGACCAATTCCGCCAAAAGCGTCATTGATACTTCCTCCCATATCTTTAATAACATAGTTTCCTAAAACCATTGCAGCCAAAACTGTAGCAACATACGAACCAAATAAATCTGCTCCCATTCCAGCAACATCACCCACATTGTCACCAACGTTATCAGCAATTGTAGCAGGATTTCTTGGATCATCCTCAGGAATTCCTGCTTC
>DAIUBY010000036.1:14364-23642 GCA_036846425.1 Polaribacter sp. | reverse complement strand
TAACTAGTTAATAGGCGCAGGTTTATGTAACTTTTTTTACTTTTTTAAATATATTTATTTCTCCATCAAAGCTATTTTTTTTCCCAAAAACATTTACTTCGCAGGCAACACCTTCCCAACACATTCTCCAAAACCAATACGAACTTTGCTGTTTTTGCAATGTGCTCGCATAATTACAGTGTCATTATCATTGATAAATTTTCGAGTTGTTCCGTCTTTTAAGGTAATTGGGTTTTGTCCTTTCCAAGTCAATTCGAGCATAGAACCAAAACTGTCTTTGGTTGGTCCTGAAATAGTTCCTGAACCCATCATGTCACCAGATTCTACAGGACAACCATTCACAGTATGATGTGCTAATTGTTGTGCCATTGTCCAGTACATATATTTAAAATTAGAGTTGGTAACTATAGTTTCCTCACCATTTTCTGGTTTTATTGCAGCTTGCAAATGAATATCAAAACTGCCTTTTCCTTTTTGTTTTAAATAGGGAAGAGGCTCAATTTCTTGTTTTGGATTATCTACTCTAAATGGCTCTAAAGCATCCAAAGTTACAATCCAAGGTGAAATAGTGGATGCAAAATTCTTTCCTAAAAACGGACCTAAAGGCACATATTCCCAAGCTTGAATATCTCTTGCTGACCAATCATTAAACTGTACCAATCCAAAAATATATTCCTCTGCTTCATTGATGTCAATTCGTTCACCTAACACATTGGCATCTGTAGTAATAAATGCCATTTCCAATTCAAAATCCAATAATTTTGTAGGACCAAACTCTGGAGTATTACTTCCTTCAGCTGGCTTTGTTTGTCCATAAGGTCTTCTTATTGGCGTTCCTGAAGGCACAATTGACGAGCTTCTTCCATGATAACCAATAGGAATGTGCAACCAATTTGGCAACAATGCATTTTCAGGATCTCTAAATAACGAACCAACATTGGTTGCGTGTTCTTTGCTGGCATAAAAATCGGTATAATCGCCAATGGCAACAGGCAATAACATTTCAATTTCATCCAATCTGAAAATAATTTTATCTTTATGTTCAGCATTATCTCTCAAAATGCCATTTTTCACATCAAAAACTTCGGCAATTCTATTTCTTACCAAACGCCAAGTTTTACGACCATCAGCAATAAAATCATTCAAATTATCTTGCAGAAACATATCATCTGTCAATGGAATTCCATCAAAATAGCCTAATTGATGGAATGCGCCTAAATCAATTGCATAATTACCAATTCTACTTCCAATAGTGATGATATCATCTCTAGTGATAAAAACGCCAAAAGGGATATTCTGAATAGGAAAATCGGAATTTTCTTCAACTTTTAACCAAGATTTTCTGTTAGGGTTATTTGCAGTAATAATCATTGTGTAGATTTATATTTTTACCAAACCTACATAATTTTTTGACATTTTGAAACAAAATAGTATTGAAAAATCCAATTTTAACATCACTTTATTTTGATACTAACAAATCTTAATGTTTTGGGCATAATGCAATTTTTATGATTTTTTAAACACATAGAAAATAGATTCTTAAAAATTTGAAAGTCGTTTCACTTAATTCGAGAAAAACATAGCTATGTGGAACAAAGAATTTGTCTATAAATCTCTTTTTTCTATGTTTCTATGTTGTTATTTTTAAATGAGTCAAAAAATAGAAATTTATTATTGATGACACTTAATAATTAAATCTTGATAAAATGTTGAAAACATCGCAAAACATATTTCGAAACGAATTCCTTTTTCTTATTTTTGTGATTCTTTAAAAAAACATACAAATGCAATTAGATCATCAGATTTTCGACCTTATAGAGCAAGAAAATGAAAGACAACTACATGGATTAGAATTAATCGCTTCCGAAAACTTTGTGAGCGACCAAGTAATGAGGGCTCAAGGTTCTGTATTGACCAATAAATACGCTGAAGGATATCCTGAAAAAAGATATTATGGAGGTTGTGAAATTGTGGATATTGTAGAGCAAATTGCCATTGACAGAGCCAAAGAATTGTTTGGAGCTTCGTATGTAAATGTACAGCCACACTCTGGTTCTCAAGCAAATACAGCTGTTTTTGCAGCGTGTTTAAATCCGGGTGATAAAATTTTAGGATTTGATTTGTCACATGGAGGTCATTTAACTCATGGTTCGCCTGTCAATTTTTCAGGAAAATTATACAAACCTTCTTTTTACGGTGTTGAAAGAGAAACTGGTGTGTTGAATTATGACACAATCCAAGAAATCGCTTTCAAAGAAAAGCCAAAAATGTTGATTGCTGGTGCTTCTGCATATTCTAGAGATATTGATTTTAAGCGTTTTAGAGAAATTGCGGATAGCGTTGGCGCTATTTTATTGGCAGATATTTCACATCCTGCAGGATTGATTGCCAAAGGAATTTTGAATGATCCAATTCCACATTGTCATATTGTTACAACAACAACGCACAAAACATTGAGAGGTCCAAGAGGAGGTATGATTATGGTTGGTAATGATTTTGAAAATACGTTTGGAGATTTATTAAAAAATGGAACTCCTAAAAAGATTTCTACCTTATTAAATTCTGCTGTTTTTCCTGGAAATCAAGGTGGACCTTTGGAGCATGTAATTGCTGCAAAAGCAGTAGCTTTTGGTGAAGCTTTGACAGATGAGTTTTTAGAATATCAAATTCAAGTGAAGAAAAATGCGGCAAGAATGGCAGCTGAATTTGTGTCAAGAGGCTATCATTTAATTTCTGGAGGAACAGACAATCATTGTATGTTGATTGATTTACACAACAAAAATATTTCAGGAAAAGATGCAGAAATTGCTTTAGGAAAAGCTGATATCACAGTGAATAAAAACATGGTTCCTTTTGATGATAAAAGTCCATTTATCACCTCTGGAATTCGTGTTGGAACGCCTGCTGTTACCACTCGTGGTTTGAAAGAAGAAGATATGGTTACTATCGTTGAATTTATTGATGAAGCCATCCAAAATGCTGATAATGAAGCAGCTTTGCATGATATTGGAGAACGTGTTTCTGATATGATGAGTGCAAGAAGATTGTTCGTAATGTAAATTTTACAACATTGTATAAAAAAAGGCATCAAATTTTTGATGCCTTTTTTATTTTTAAAATATACCTTTAAGATTTTTAAAACCTTGCGGGAATTTCAATTTTTGAATTCATTTAAAAGTTCTCTTGTGCTCTATCCAACAAATTTTGAGGTAACACTTTGGAAGTTGTAGCGCCTAATTTTCGGATATTTTCTACTTTATTAATCAAATTGCCTCTTCCTGTTAATTTTTTCATAGAAACATCATACGTTCCTTGAACAGTTTTTAATTGATTACCAACTTTTATTAAATCATCTGTTAAATTCACAAATTGATCATACAAATCGCCAGCTTGTTTAGCAATTTCAATCACATTTCGTTTTTGATTTTCTTGTCTCCACATAGATGAAATTGTGCTTAACGTTGCCAACAATGTAGAAGTAGAAACCAATACAATATTTTTGTCTAAAGCCTCTAAATATAAACTGTCACTTTTGCTTAAAGCCAATAAATAAGCAGGTTCTATTGGTACAAACATCAAAACATAATCAGGAGAATTGATATTGTATAATTTTTCATATTTCTTTTCGCTCAAATCTCTAAAATGCTTTCTGATGCTTTCCACATGGTTCTTTAAATAACTTGATTTATCCTCTTCATTTTCAGCACTGTAATAACGTTCATAAGCTGTTAACGATACTTTTGAATCAACAATTAAATGTCTATTATTAGGAAGATTGATGATAAAATCGGGCTTTTTTAGTTTACCTTCTTCATCTCTATAACCACCTTGAGTGCTAAAATGAATGTCTTTTACCAAATTGGCTTTTTCTAACAAAATTTCCAATTGTGTTTCACCCCAATCACCTTGCACTTTGCTATCACCTTTCAATGCTTTCGTCAAATTCAACGTTTCTTTACTCATTTGTTGATTCAACTCTTTCAAACCAACGATTTGTTGACGCAAAGCAGCATGATAATCAATACTTTCTTTATGTGTTTTTTCTACTTTATCTTCAAATCCTTTGATTTTTTCTTGCAAAGGATTTAAAATAGTTTCAATATTTTCTTTATTCTGAAGTGTGAATTTGGTCGATTTTTCATCCAAAATTTTGTTGGCTAAATTTTCAAATTCTTTGGTGAATTTTTCTTGCAATTTTTCAATTTCAGATTTTTGTTCATTTAATTTTGATTGTAAATTTTCCAAATCTGAGGCTTGGCGTGTATTTGTAGTTAATAAAAATTCTTTTTCGTTTTGTAATTTTTTGATCTCATTATTCAATGAAATTTTTTCTTGTTCTTTATTATCTGAGTTTTTTTGCTCAGAAATGATGCGTTCTTCCAAAGAAGATTTTTCTTTTTCAAGTGATGTTTTGGAGGTTTCGAATTGTAATTTTCCTAAAAGTTTTCCAACAAAAAATCCAATTACTCCAAAAACTAAAGCTAAAATAGTGTAAGTAAAAAATGAGTTCATCATGTCAATTTAAGTTCTTAAATTTATAACTTTTATCAGACATCATGAAACGATTTGCAAGTTTTATCTTATTTCGAATTTTAGGTTGGAAAATGGATACTAATTTTCCAATTCATTTAAAAAAATATGTGGTAATTGCTGCACCTCACACAAGTTGGGTAGATTTTCCAATTGCTATTTTAGCAAGAATGAGTTCTGGAATAATGATCAATTACATTGGAAAAGATTCACTTTTTAAAGGTCCTTTTGGTTTTTTTTTCAGAGCTTTGGGTGGCACTCCTGTTGATCGCTCCAAAAACAATAAATTGGTTGATGCGATTATCGAAATTTTTAATTCTAAGGAAGAATTTAGATTGGGTTTGTCTCCTGAAGGAACCAGAAAAAAAGTAACACAATGGAAAACTGGCTTTTATTTCATAGCGAAAGGAGCCAATGTTCCTGTGGTAATGGCAGGTTTAGACTTTGAAAATAAGCAAATTAAGATTTCTGAACCTTACTTTTTAACCGAAAATATGGATAAAGATTTTGAGGTTTTTCGTGCTTTTTATAAAAATATAAAGGGGAAAAACCCTGAACTTTCTTAACTAATTTTTTTATGTGATAAATTTTTCATAAAATTGCATTGTTTTACTGGTTAAAATAGAAATTAGGGGGTCTATTTTAATAAAAAGTACTAACATAGGTAGCTAGCTACTACCATATTATCTCCAGAAGTTCTTTCTGGGGATTTTTTTATGCGTATTTTTCAACAATTTTTTTTGCAATTCCCGCAATCACTTCTGTTGCTTTTATCATAGATTCAACAGGAACATATTCAAATCGTCCATGAAAATTGTGTCCTCCTGCAAAAATATTTGGGCAAGGCAATCCTTTAAATGACAATTGCGAACCATCTGTGCCTCCTCTAATTGGTTTGATAATTGGTTCAATTCCAAGCTCTAACATCACTTCTTCCACAATATCCACAATATGCATCACTGGTGTAATCATTTTTTTCATGTTGAAATATTGATTTTTGATTTCAACAAAAACACAATCTTTCTCGTATTTTTCATTGATATCGAAAGCAATTTTTTGCAGTAAATATTTGCGTTTTTCAAATTTGTCAAAATCATGATCTCTAATGATAAATTCCAAAATTGTTTCTTCAATATCGCCTTTTACATTGTGTAAATGAAAAAATCCTTCATAACCTTCAGTTTTTTCTGGAACTTCATTTTCTGGTAATGCAGTAATAAAATCTTTTGCAATCAACAGTGAATTAATCATTTTTCCTTTTGCATAGCAAGGATGAACCATTCTTCCTGAGATTTTTACAACGGCACTTGCCGCATTGAAATTTTCATATTCCAATTCACCAATTTGACTTCCATCCATAGTATATGCCCAATCTGCTCCGAATTTTTCAACATCAAACAAATGTGCGCCTTTGCCAACTTCTTCATCTGGTGTAAAACAAATTCGGATTTTTCCATGTTTTATTTCTGGATGTTGAATCAAATATTCCATAGCAGTTACAATTTCAGTAATTCCTGCTTTGTCATCAGCACCTAAAAGCGTTGTGCCATCTGTTGTGATGATTGTTTGACCAATATATTGTTGTAAATCTTCAAAATAATTGGGTGATAAAATGATGTTTTCAGCTTCATTAATAATGATATCATTTCCTTGATAATTTTCAATAATTTGAGGTTTTACGTTTGTGCCCGTAAAATCGGGACTTGTATCAATATGAGAAATGAATCCAATTGTAGGTACTTTTTCTGAAATATTGCTGGGTAAAGTTGCCATTAAATAACAATTTTCATCCAATTCTACCTCTTGCATGCCAATTTTTATAAGTTCTTTTTCTAACATTTTTGCTAAAACCCATTGCTTTTCAGTACTTGGAAAAGCAGGATTTTCAGGATTTGAAGTGGTATCAATCACAACATACGATAAAAATCGATTTGTAATTAGCTGTTTATCAATCATTTTACGAAATTATTTTTGTTATTTATTTGATTGACAATTTACCAATTTTTTGAGCTCCAGACAACCAAGCTGTGTTTTTTGAAAGAAATTGAATGCTGTGATATTGGTCTTTTGCAATTATTTTCCAAGAATTTCCTCCATCATTTGAAAATGAAATTCCTGTAATTCCAACAGCAATCAATTCTTTTCCATCAGTATTTGGAATGTATTGAATACAACTGATATAACCAGGATTTGTTCCATTTGAAACAATTTTCCAAGTTTTTCCACCATCAGAAGTTGTGGCAATATTTTCAGAATTTTCTGAAGGTTTTGCATAATTTCCGCCAGCAATAATTCCGATTTCTTCATTGAAAAAATCAAGCGAATAAATGCCTTGAGGACCATTTTCATGAATAATTGGTGTTTTAAAAATTTGCCAAGTTTCACCAAAATTATCAGAAAATAAGATGCGCGCATTTTTTCCTCCTGAACCAATCCAAACTTTTTTTCCAATAGTTTTGATATTTGTATTGCTTGCAGCAAAAAATGCTTCTTCCTTATCAAAAATTGGTAATTTATCACAGGAAATTTTCTGCCAAGTTTCACCTGAATCTTTTGTAATAATTATGGAAGCACATTTTTCTGTTGGATCGCCAACTGCAATTCCATGAATGTTGTCATCAAAAAATTGCAACGCATCGTAAAAAACTTTTTCATGATTTTCTTGATATACTAATTGAATAGTATTTTCAGTGATTTTATATAACAATGCAGGATTTTCAATGGAAAGTGCAAAAAACGAGGTTCCATTGGTTGCCAAACTTCTAAAATGCGGTTTTATAGAATCTTGAAAAACAATAGTATTATTTGTCCAAGTTTTCCCAGTATTTTTTGTAAAACCAACATCGCCTTTTGAACCTACATAATAGACTGTATTAGAATCAATTGCAACAATTGCTCTGATGCTTGAACTGTCAATTTTGAATTCCTGAATCTCAATTTCAACATTTTTTCTAGGAATATAATTTTGTTGACAAGCTGTTAATAACAGGAAAGTAAAAAAAAATAACAGTATTGATTTCATTTTTGATATTTTTATGGGACTAAAATACTCAAAAATTAGGTGTTGAAAATGAAAAAAGCGTAGGTAATTTCTGGTGGAGGAAGTAAAGGGGCATTTGCAGGCGGAGTTGCACAATATTTGATGACCCAAGAAAACCGCAATTACGATTTATTTTTAGGTACTTCAACAGGAAGTTTGATGGTTTCGCATTTGGCTTTAGGAATGTTAGATTCTTTAAAACTGCTTTATACCACTGTAAATCAAGAAGCTATTTTTAGTAATAATCCATTTTTGATAAAAAAAATTGGAGGAGAAAATGTGGTAAAAATCAATCATTTAAATACAATTTGGAATTTTTTAAACGGACGAAAAACATTTGGAGAAAGCAAAAATTTGCGAAAATTAATTCGAGAAAATGTTACTAAAGAAATGTTTGAAAGTATTCAAGCAAAAAATATAGAGGTGATTGTAACCGTGTCTAATTTGACAGCCAACCAAATAGAGTATAAATCTACTAATGATTGCTTGTATGAAGATTTTTGTGATTGGATTTGGGGTTCATGCAATTATGTGCCATTTATGAGTTTGTTAGAAAAAAATAAACAACAATATGCTGATGGTGGTTTTGGAGCTTTGGTGCCAATTAGACAGGCAATATTAAAAGGAGCCACAGAAATTGATGCCATTATTTTGGAAACAGAAGTGAGTCAAATTAATAGAATTCCGTCAAAAAATCCTTTTTCGTTATTGTTTGATGTTTTCGAATTTATGCAAGCGCATGTGGAAAAACACAATATTACCATTGGAAAATTGGCGGCAAATAACAAAAATGTGAAACTCAATTTATATTATACACCTACAATTTTAACTACAAATTCATTGATTTTTGATAAAAAAATGATGACCAAATGGTGGGAATCTGGATATGAATATGCAAAATCAAAACGCGAGGAATTGATGAGCGAATTTAGACCAGATGTAATACCTAACGAAGAAATGCAGCAAAATTAAACTTCTAATAGTTTATTTCTACTATTGTACTTTAAATATATTACTTTTTAAAATCAACATACATATTATTGCTAGTTGGAGTTGCCAATTTCGAATTGAAAATTTCTTCTTGAAATGGTTGTTTTTTAATATCAAAAGTACCTTTTGCACCAGTCAAAATATAAGTGATGGTTCTGTCTAACAATGGATCAGAACGTTCTCCTAAAACTCCTAAATTTCCGAAATTTTCTGCCAATTGAATTCCTGGCAAACTTGTTCCTGGAATATATCCATTTGGTTGATTTGTATTGTTTTTATTGCTGATTTCCAATACAATAGGTTGTAAAGCATACGTATGATTTTTATTGAGATTTTTGCCATTTCTCAATGAATTTTCAGAATCATATAAGGTAATGGAACCTACTTGTTTTCCAACGGTTTTTCTTCCAATTAAATACACATCAATGTAAGCACTTAACGAATTGATAACCAATTCTGATGCAGATGCTGTGCTACTTGAAACTATAAAATATACTTTCGTAAATCCTAAACTATTGATGCTTTCTTGTAAAGTAACTGATCCACTGCTATTTACATTTCTAATTTGATTGGTAAAATTATTCACAAAACGACTTGCAGGAAGTGCATTCATCACTTTTTCATTCCAAATTTCTTTAGAATACAATTGTCCATTAAATTGCCCTGTAATCATGCTTCCTAAATAGGTAGCTGTTTGCACAGAACCACCACCATTATA
>DAIUBY010000036.1:12105-14264 GCA_036846425.1 Polaribacter sp. | reverse complement strand
CTGTAATCATGCTTCCTAAATAGGTAGCTGTTTGCACAGAACCACCACCATTATATCGTAAATCAACAATCAATTCATCAATGTTTTGTGATTTAAAATTTCCAAAAGCAGCATTCAATTGTCCGTCAAACGAACTTGAAAATTGATTGTACAATAAATAGCCAATTTTTTTACCTCCATCATTTATTATTTTAGAAATCGCAATTGGATTTTCTTGTAATTGACTTTTATTCAATGAAATAGAAATGCCATTTGAAGTTGGACTTCCATTGTTATAATTGGCAAAACCAATGGTATAATTGGGTGAATTATTGAACAATAAATTCCCAAAGTTGGTGTCTGTAAGTTGTGTTCCATTAACAGTTGTAAAAATCATTCCTCTTTGAATGCCTTTGGTTGCGGCATCTGAATTTGGCAAAACATAACGCACATATCCAAAAATTTGAGTTTGAGATCCAGCAAAATATACCAATCCAAATTCCATTCCACTGTTCAATGTAATTCCTTGAAATGAGTTTTCTAAAGCTACATAATCATCTACAATTACCGAAAATCGATCTGTTAAATCTGGTTGAAAACGCAAACTTTCAAAAACCGTTTCTGGTGATGAAAAACCTCTGAAATAGGTGTACAAATTTCCTAAATTTCCAAAACGGTTATCTGCCAAATCAGGGACGTCTTTTTGCCAAAAATAGTAAGTATTCATTCCTCGCCAAATAAAATAATTGATTTCGTCAGCAGTCGTTGAATCCATGCCAATTCCATCGTTTTTTTCACAAGAAACAACTAAAAAAAAGAATGAAAATAGGAGAGATAAAATAAATTTTTTCATGATATATTGATAAGTTTCTATAATTTTGAAATCAACCAAATATACTAAAAATTTAGTTGAATTGTTTTTTCAGATTTGGTCGTTTTTAGTTTAAAAACTTTACGAAACTAAATCAACTTTTTTTTAAAATTAAATATCTTTGAAAAATTAAAAAATGAATAGTTTTTAATATGCTGATTATGAAAAAATGTTTGCTATTCTTACTTTTTTTTCCACATTTTTTCTTTGGGCAGCTCAATGAAAGTGATACCCTGAAAATAAAAGGTCAATTGTCTTTAACAGGTTTTTGGCAAGGTGGAAATGTACAAACCGTTATTTTTAGAGCTAAAGCTGAAGGTAGTATTGTTGCTTTTAAAAATACGGTTTTTAAAACCTCTAACTCGTATGTGTATCAAGAGTTTGGCAAAGTAAAAGCCGATGAAGATATCCTTAGTTTGAATTTTTTATATTTTAATACTGACAAAAAAATATATCCTTTGTTACTGGGTTTTGTAAGTACCAATTTTCGAAGAGAAATTGACATTCGCTATCTTTTTGGAGGAGGGCTTTCTTTCCAAATTTTTAATGATAAAACCAATTGGATTAAAATGTCAGTTTCTACAGAATACGAACGTACCAATTTCAATAAAACCAATTTTACACGCCCTGAATATAATGGAAATGCCAACATCAATACTTGGAGAGGCACACTTTGGTTGAATGGTAAATATCATTTGTTTCAAAAAAAGTTGATTTTGAACCACGAAAGTTATTTTCAGCCATCGCTACAAGACCATAGAAATTATCGCTGGCAAGCAGATCTGAGTGCCGAAATTCCACTAATCAAATACCTTAATTTTAAAATAAGTTATTTGCACACTTCCGAAAGTTTAGTGATTGAAAATCAGAAACAAGAAGACCAATTTTTATCTTTTGGATTTACGTTGAAGAGTTTTTAAAAAATACTAATTCTTTTCAAACAACACCACAGTTTCAATATGCGCTGTGTGTGGAAATTGGTCAACCAAACTAATTTTTTTTAGTTCGTAACCAGCTTCGTGCAAAAGAGCTGTATCTCTTGCTTGAGTTGCAGGATTGCAGGAAACATAGATCATTCTATCTGCATTTAAATCAATTATTTTTTGCAAGGTTTTTGGCATAATTCCAGCTCTTGCAGGATCTAAAATAATGGTTTTAATTTTGTTTGCGTATTCAGGATGTGCAGTTAAAAATTTACCAACATCAGCAGCAAAAAATTTTACTCCATCAATGTGATTTCTCTTTGCATTTTTTTTGGCATCTTCAATAGCAGAAGCCACAATATCTACACCAATTATTTGCGCATTGT
>DAIUBY010000036.1:10810-12005 GCA_036846425.1 Polaribacter sp. | reverse complement strand
TTGGCATCTTCAATAGCAGAAGCCACAATATCTACACCAATTATTTGCGCATTGTTACTTTTTGAAGCCACAATTTGTCCAATGGTTCCTGTACCACAAAACAAATCCATCACCACTGTATTGTCCACTTTTGCAGGATTTTCCAAAACATATTCAACAACTTTGCTGTATAATTTTTCTGCAGCTTTTGGATTGGTTTGAAAAAAACTCTTCATACTGATTTCAAATTGCAATCCTAGTAATTCTTCTACAATTTTTTCTTTTCCATAAACGAGTTTTTCATTTCCAGATGTAGCAATAGTTCTATCACCAGTTTCGTCATTGATAGTATGAATCAAACCTGCCATGCGTTCTCCAAAAATGCTTAACAAAAAATAGATGAATTTTGACATGGAAAACTGATCTAAATCATCAGAAGTTGTTACTAAATTGAATAACAATTCATTGGTTTTAAAAGATTTACGAACTACAAAGTATCGAAAAAAACCTGTTTTTTTTGGACCATGCCAAGGAGGCAAACCTGTTTTTTCGCAATAAATTCGGATGTTTTTGATGTTGTCTTCCAATTGTTTATCAAACAAACCAGACTCTTTTTCCAAATTATCTCCCATCCACCAAACACCACGTCTTTTAAAGCCAAGTGTAAAAATGTCAATATCGGTTTTGTTGATACGATCATAACCAATTGCCGAAAATCCATATTCCATTTTATTTCGATAATGAAAATCGTTTGGTGATGCAATAAATTCATCAAATAAATTTTCGATATGTGCCACATTTCCAATACGTTGAAATAAGGAAAGTGTGCTTTCTTTTTTGTATTTGTGTTGTAATTCAATAGGCAATTGAATGTAAGGTGCTCCTGGAATATCTTGAAAAGGAACTTCAATTTCATCTTCAGAAGGTTTTAAAACATCTATCAAAGAAGCTTCTGCATATTTTTTACTAGAAGTTTTTATTTGCGCTTTTACCAATTGCCCAGGCAGCGTATTAGGAACAAAAACTACAAAATCGCCTTTTTCATTTCTGATGCGTGCAATTCCTTTGCCACCAAAAGCATAATCTTCAATGGTGAGTTCTAAAATTTGATTTCTTTTTACAAATGGATTGCGTTCTCTACTTGGCATAATGATAATTTACGGACTGCAAAATTAAACAATATATCAATGTAGCAATGAAACAATGAATTAATGTA
>DAIUBY010000036.1:0-10710 GCA_036846425.1 Polaribacter sp. | reverse complement strand
GGACTGCAAAATTAAACAATATATCAATGTAGCAATGAAACAATGAATTAATGTAACTATTAATCAATAGAAACAACAGAAACTCTTAAACCTTAGAAACATTTAAACTTTTTTGTATTTTTGCGCAACTTCGAGGATGATTTCTTTCCCACGCTGAATTTCTATTCCGATAATTATTGGAATTTAGAAGGATAAAGGTAGAACAGGAATGGTTATTTTATCAATAGTAAAACAATAAAAATGACTGTTTTAGAACAATTGACTTCGCAACAAGCGATAGATTTAGAAAACAATTATGGTGCGCACAATTACCATCCATTGCCAGTGGTTTTAAGTAGAGGAGAAGGTGTGTATGTTTGGGATGTGGAAGGTAAAAAATATTTCGATTTTTTATCAGCTTATTCTGCTGTAAATCAAGGACATTGCCATCCAAAAATTGTAAATGCTTTGGTGCAGCAAGCACAAACTTTAGCATTGACTTCAAGAGCTTTTTACAATGATGTTTTAGGAAAATACGAAAAATTTGCTTGCGAGTTTTTTGGATTTGACAAATTACTTCCAATGAACACAGGTGCTGAAGCTGTAGAAACGGCACTGAAAATAGCCAGAAAATGGGCGTATGAGGTAAAAGGAATAGACGAAAATGAGGCAGAAATTATAGTTTGTGAAAACAATTTTCATGGAAGAACAACAACCATCATTTCGTTTTCAAATGATGCAAATGCTCGTAAAAACTTTGGTCCATTTACAAAAGGGTTTATCAAAATTGAATATGACAATCTGCAAGAATTAGAGGAAGTTTTAACTTCTAAGAAAAATATTGCTGCCTTTTTAGTGGAACCAATTCAAGGTGAAGCAGGAGTTTATGTGCCTTCTGAAGGATATTTAGCTGCTGCAAAACATTTGTGCGAACAACACAATGTGTTGTTTATTGCAGATGAAGTTCAGACAGGAATTGCCAGAACAGGACGTTTATTAGCGACTTGTGGCAATTGCACTTGTGTAGATAAAAATTGCTCAGGAACTCCAGAAGTAAAACCTGATATTTTGATTCTTGGAAAAGCGTTGAGTGGAGGAATGTATCCTGTTTCTGCAGTTTTAGCGGACAATCACATTATGAATGTTATCAAACCAGGAAATCATGGTTCAACTTTTGGGGGAAATCCAATTGCAGCAGCAGTTGCGATGGCTGCTTTAGAAGTTGTTCGTGATGAAAAATTAGCCGAAAATGCTGAAAAATTAGGAATTATTTTTAGAAAAGAATTATCAGATTTTGCGGAAACGCATCCTTTGATAAAACAAGTTCGTGGAAAAGGATTGCTAAATGCCATTGTAATCAATGATACTGAAGATAGTGATACAGCTTGGAATATTTGTTTGAAAATGCGTGATAATGGTTTGCTTGCAAAACCAACGCATGGAAATATTATTCGTTTTGCACCACCTTTGATAATGACAGAAAAGCAACTGTTTGAATGCATTGAAATCATTAAAAAAACGATTGCAAGTTTTTAAAAATTTCTGTTATATTTGAAATTCAAAAAAATTAAAATAAAAGAAATAATGAACGAACCAATCACAATTTTAGCAGAATTAAAATTAAGTAAAGAAGCAAAAACTTATTTGAAAGAAACCGCAAAATGGGCTTTTTTCTTATCAATAGTTGGTTTTATTGGAATTGCTCTTTTAGTAATAGTTGCTTTATTTGCAACTACAATTTTTGGTTCAATACCTCAAACAGCCGAAATTCCATTTGATATTGGCAAATTCATTGCAATTGTTTACTTGATTTTAGCTGCAATTTATTTATTTCCAGTGTATTATTTGATGCAATTTGCTAACAAAATGAAAGCTGCTCTTTCTTTACAAGAAGACGAACTTTTGACGGAATCTTTTCAAATGCTAAAATCTCACTACAAATTTGTAGGCGTTTTTATGATTATTATTTTATCACTTTACGTCCTGATTTTTGTAGTAAGCATGCTAGGTTTATTAGCATCCTAAATAAAAAAAAGGAAGTTTTTCAACTTCCTTTTTTTTTATGATTTAGAGGATTGAAAACCTTCTAAAGCCTTATTATATTCTTCCATAAAAATACTCCAATCTGTTGTTACAATGCTATAAATTGAATATACAAAATACAATCCATTGATAATCAAAGCTATTAATGCAAATGTTTTAGCATTACTCATACTTGAAAATGATTCAGAATCGTAATTTTCTGAATCTAATTGTGCATTTTTTAATCGTTTGTTGGCAATTAAATATGATGGCAAAGCGAATAAAATTCCTAAACCAGCAAAGCAACAGCAGAGAATACTAAAAGTGGAAAGTACATAAATTAGAGTTGTATCAAGTTTTTTCATTTTTCAAGTTTGGTTTAAATAGTTGTTTTTAAAAAATAGTTTAAGATAATCACAATAAGGTTCAAATATGCCAATTTTGAAATGATTTTTTTGGCATTTTCAACTTTATGAAGCCAATTAAAAATTACAAAAATTACAAATGCAAATAATGTATAAATGGCAGGATACATTTTAAAAGCATTCCAAAATTCTCCTTGAATTAAAAACACAAATGAACGTTGCAAACCACAACCCAAACATTCAAAACCGAAAAGAGTTTTGCTTAAACAAGGCAATAAGTGATTTTCTAACGACATTTTATATATCTTAAAAATTCAAACCTGGAATATTTGGCATGCCACTTTTTGCAACATTCGCTAGTTCATGTTCATTTATTTTTTTGGCTTTTTCCAGAGCTTTGTTGAGTGTCAAAATCAAATAGTCTTCTAATTCATCAGCATCAGAAAGTAGTAAATTATCTATAGAAATTGATTTTATGTTACTATTTGCAGTAACTGTAACTTTCAGTTTTTTGTCATTTGATGTTTCGTCAATTAAAACGGCGTCTAATCTCTTTTTAGTTTCCTCAACTTTTTGTTGCGTTTCTTTCAATTTTTGCATCATTCCTGATAAATCTCCAAACATATTGTAACAATTATTAAAATTTTATAAAAGCAAATTTAGTAAATTTGTAGAGTTTTAAAGAATCATAAAAATGAGAAAAAAAATTCTGAGCTCCATTGTAATTAGTGCTATTTTTGCAACCGCTTGTAAAAATGAACAACCATCCATGAAAAGTACTGATGCAAAAGCGCCAATAGCTTATAAACAGCCTGAAAAACTAGAAAAACACGGTGACATCCGAATTGATAATTATTTTTGGATGCGTCTTTCTGATGAGCAAAAAAATGCCCCATTAAAAGATGCACAAACCCAAAAAGTAATTGATTATTTGGAAGCTGAAAATGGTTATTATGAAACTGCAACTGAATACACAAAAAATTTTCAAGAAGCATTATTTCAAGAAATGAAAGGTCGCATCAAAGAAGATGATTCTTCTGTGCCTTACAAAGAAAATGGATATTTCTACATAACTCGTTATGAAACAGGCAAACAATATCCAATTTACAGCCGTAAAAAAGGAAATTTGGAGGCAAAAGAAGAAATTTTGTTTAACGTAAACAAAATGGCTGAAGGTTTAGAATATTATCAATTGGGAGGTTTAAGCATTTCTGAAGATAATAAATACGCCATTTTTGCTACAGATAATGTGGGAAGAAGACAGTATTTTTTGAGAATTAAAAATTTAGAAACAGGTGAGATTTTAAAAGATATCATTGATAACACAACAGGAGGAGCAGTTTGGGCAAATGACAATAAGACTATTTTTTACACCAAACAAAATCCTACAACATTGCGTAGTGAAAAAATTTACAAGCATATTTTAGGAACATCTTCAAAAGATGATGTGGAAGTTTTTTATGAAAAAGATGAAACTTTCAATACTTATGTATCGAAATCAAAATCCAATCAGTTTATTATAATTGGCAGTTATAGTACTGTTTCATCAGAATCTCGTTATTTGGATGCCAACACACCATCAGGAAAATTTACATTAATTCAGCCACGAATTCGTGATTTAGAATATTCAGTTTCGCATTATAAAGATCATTTTTATTTGTTGACAAACAAAGACAAAGCCATCAATTTTAAATTGATGAGAACACCAATTAAAGCAACTTCCAAAGAAAATTGGACAGATGTAATTCCTCACAGAAAAGAAACTTTATTAGAAGACTTTTCCATTTTTAATGACTATCTAGTTTTGGAAGAACGCACGAATGGTTTGAATAAAATTCGCATTAAACGTTGGGACAATTCAGCAGATTATTATTTACCTTTTGACGAAGAAACCTATTCAGTTGGTGTGTATGAAACTCCCGATTTTGACACTGATATCATTCGTTATTCTTACAACTCTTTTACAACTCCAAGTTCGGTTATTGATTTCAATATGAAAGATAAAACCAAACAAATAATGAAAGAACAAGAAGTTTTAGGAGGAAAATTCAAAAAAGAAAATTACATCAGTAAACGAGTTTGGGCAACTGCTAGAGATGGAAAAAAAGTGCCAATTTCCTTGGTGTATCACAAAAATACCAAGTTAAATAAAGACACACCTTTGTTGCAATATGGTTATGGCTCTTATGGCGCAACAATTCCTGATGGATTTTCAACAACACGTTTAAGTTTGTTAGATCGAGGTTTTGTCTTTGCTTTGGCACATATCAGAGGAGGAGAATATTTAGGACGTGAATGGTATGAAGATGGTAAAATGTTGCGCAAAAAAAATACGTTTACCGATTTTATAGATTGCTCAAAATATTTAATTGAAAACAACTACACATCTGCCAAACATTTATATGCAATGGGTGGATCAGCAGGTGGTTTGTTGATGGGCGCAATAGTTAACATGAATCCAGAATTGTATCATGGTGTCATTGCAGCAGTTCCTTTTGTAGATGTAATTTCTACAATGTTGGATGATAGCATTCCATTAACAACTGGAGAATATGATGAATGGGGAAATCCAAACATAAAAAAATATTATGATTATATGAAATCCTATTCACCTTATGATCAAGTGATTTCAAAAAAATATCCAAATATGTTAGTAACCACAGGTTTTCACGATTCGCAAGTACAATATTGGGAACCAGCAAAATGGGTTGCAAAATTACGTGAATTGAAAACTGACAACAATTTATTGTTTTTACACACCAATATGGATGCAGGTCATGGAGGAGCTTCAGGTCGTTTTGAAGCCTTGAAAGAAACTGCAAAAGAATATACATTTTTTTTAGCGCTTGAAAATAAAATATCGCAAGAAAAGATAAAACTATAAAAAACTAGATACTTTAAAATCAATTATTAAATATTTTAAATTTGATATCAATAATTGATTTTCTTATTTATGAGATGTAAGTTTGCTAAAAAATGTATTTTTGCATCGCATTTTCTACTATAACCATCTTAAAAATGGTTTTTTGAGAAACGATTATAATGACAAGAAACCAAGGAATCACTGATAATATCTTACAACTTGTAGGGGAAACACCCATGGTTAAATTGCACGAAATTACCAAAGATTTCCCTGGTACTTTTTATGCAAAACTAGAAGCTTTCAATCCTGGGCATTCTGCAAAAGACAGAATTGCATTGCACATTATAGAAGATGCTGAACGCAAAGGCATCATCAAAAAAGGTTCCACAATTGTAGAAACTACTTCTGGAAATACTGGGTTTAGTTTGGCAATGATTAGCATTGTAAAAGGGTATAAATGTATTTTGGCAGTGAGTGATAAATCGTCAATTGATAAAATTGATATGCTAAAATCCATGGGAGCTGAAGTGCATATTTGTCCTGCTTATGTTGCTCCAGATGATCCAAGATCTTATTACTCAGTTGCAAAAACCATTCATAAAAAAACCAAAAATTCGGTCTATATCAATCAATATTTCAACGAATTGAATATTGAGGCACATTACAGAACAACAGGTCCTGAAATTTGGAAACAAACAGAAGGAAAAATTACCCATTTAATTGTGGCAAGTGGCACAGGAGGAACTATTTCAGGAAGTGGAAAATATTTAAAAGAGCAAAATCCTAAAATCAAAGTTTTGGGAGTAGATGCTGTTGGTTCTGTTCTTAAAAAATATCATGAAACTGGACAATTTGATAAGAATGAAATCAGTCCCTACAAAATAGAAGGTTTAGGTAAAAATTTAATTCCAACTGCAACTGATTTTGATGTGATTGATTATTATGAAAAAATCACGGATAAAGATGCTGCATTGACATCAAGAGAACTTGTAAAAAAGGAAGGTATTTTTGCTGGATATACTTCAGGAGCAGTTGTGCAAGCTACAAAACAATTGGCTGCGCAAAATTTTTTTGATGAAAACAGTGTAGTTGTTTTAATATTTCCAGATCATGGTTCACGATACATGAACAAGATTTACAGTGATGCTTGGATGAAAGAACAAGGTTTCTTAACTTAAAAATAACCTTTTCATAAAAGTTGATTAACTGCAAAAAAAGCGGTTAATTTGTACCATCAAATTTAATTTACAAATCATGATAAAAGATTTATTTGAAAGAATAAAACTAGATAAAGGTCCATTAGGAAGATGGGCTGAACAAGCTGAAGGATATTATGTTTTTCCAAAGTTAGAAGGTCCTATTTCTAACAGAATGTCTTTCAACGGAAAAAAAGTAATCACTTGGAGCATCAATGATTATTTAGGATTGGCAAATCATCCTGAAGTTATAAAAGCAGATGCTGATGCTGCTGCTGAGCATGGAATGGCTTATCCAATGGGTGCTAGAATGATGTCTGGTCATACAGATTTTCACGAGCAATTAGAAAAAGAATGTGCTGAGTTTGTGAACAAAGAAAATGCCTATTTACTCAACTTTGGCTATCAAGGAATCATGTCAGCTATTGACGCATTAGTTACCAAACACGATATTATTGTGTATGATGTTGATACGCACGCATGTATTATTGATGGTGTTCGTTTGCATCAAGGAAAGCGTTTTGTATATCGTCATAATGATATGGAAAGTTTTGAAAAAAACATCAAACGTGCCAAAAAAATGGCAGAACAAACTGGAGGTGGAATTTTAGTAATTTCTGAAGGAGTTTTTGGAATGCGTGGTGAACAAGGAAAACTAAAAGAAATAGCAGCGTTCAAAAAAGAATACAATTTTCGATTAATGGTTGATGACGCTCACGGATTTGGGACACTTGGAGAAGGTGGAAGAGGTACTGGTTTTGAGCAAGGAGTACAAGATGAAATTGATGTTTATTTTGCAACATTTGCAAAATCAATGGCAGGAATTGGTGCTTTTTTAGCTGGAGATAATGATGTAATCCAATATTTGAAATACAATTTACGTTCGCAAATGTTTGCAAAATCATTGCCAATGGCAATGGTTAAAGGTGCTTTAAAACGTTTGGACATGATGCGCACCATGCCAGAATTGAAAGAAACTTTATGGAAAAATACCAATGCTTTGCAATCAAGATTGCGTGCTGCAGGTTTTGATTTAGGAACCACACAAACCTGTATTACACCTGTGTATTTGCAAGGTGATGTTCCAGAAGCAATGGGTTTAGTGCATGATTTACGTGAAAATCACGGAATTTTTTGTTCAATTGTGGTGTATCCAGTAATTCCAAAAGGATTAATTATTTTACGATTAATTCCAACTGCAACACACACTCAAGAAGATATTGACGAAACCATCAAAGCGTTTTCAGCAATTAGAGAAAAATTAACAAACGGAAGTTATAGACAAGTTGCCGTAAGTTAATTTTTATGAATTTTAAATTTTATTCAAAAACTGTTCATTGCTGCTAAAAGTATTGAACAGTTTTTTTATATTAAAATGCATAAATTGCAATGCATTGTTTTTCAGATTATTATAAATTGTGCCAAATTTTAATTATACAATTAGTTTTCCTTTTGCAGACGTTTTAAATAAGTAATATTATTTTTCTAGCAACTCATTTATAGTTTACATAAATGTTCCGAAAATTTTGAATTATCATCCTTTTTTTATTTTTTACATTTTAAAAAACAATTAGGAATATTCTCTTAAATTCTTTAGATTCGTTACCAAACTGAAGTATGAAAAATATTACGTTCTACAAATTAAATTTGATAGAAAAATAAACCGTATTTAGTTCAATCAATAATTGATTTGTATCGAATATGAATACACCCTTTGACCAATCCTTAGATATATTTTTAAAAATATTTAGGTCACTTCCAATACCCACTTTTTTATGGAAGAATATTGAAAATGATTTTCAATTATTAGAAGCAAACGAGGCTGCTTTTAACGATAGTAACTTTAATATAAAGACTTCAATTGGCATTAAAGCAAGTGAATTTTACCAAAAAGTTCCCACAATTATTGATGAGTTAAAAAATTGCATATCCTCACAAAAATCATTTGAAAAAGAAATAAGTTTTAGACTTGGTGAAAATGATGCTCTATTATCTTACATTTTTACACTTACTTTTATTGATGAAAATACTGTTTTAGTACAATCAAAAGAAATCAAAAATAAAAGGCCAGTTTCCTTTGAATCTGATGAATATGATCAATTATTTGCAACACTTATTCAAGAAAATCCATCAGAAATAGTAATGTTTGATAAAAACATGTGTTTTTTAGTAGCAAGCAATAAGTGGGTTACTACCTATAAATTAGACAACAGCAACCTTATAGGAGAAAATCTTTATGATATTCTTCCCGAAATTACTGATGATTGGAAACAAGTGCATCAACGTTGTTTGAATGGTGCAACAGAAAAAAAAGACGAAGATATTTTTGTGCGATTAAATGGCGAAATTGAATTTGTAAATTGGGAAATTCGTCCTTGGTATAAAATTTCAGGAGAAGTTGGTGGTATTATTTCTTTTACTGAGAAAATTACTGAACGAAAAAATGCCCAAGAGAAATTAAAAACAGCCGCTGAAAAACTCAATAAAATTCTTGATAATCTTCCTTTTGGGTTGAGTATCGTAAATAACAAAAATGAACCTGTTTTTTTTAACAAAGCAATGATTGATTTTTTGGGATATCAACTTGAAGAAATTCCAAATTTTGAAACTTGGTTTCAAAAAACATATCCCAATGAAGAATACAGAAAACAAGTTGAAAAAGAATGGTATGAAAAGGTTGAAAAATCTATCAAAACAAATACCAAGTGCGAAACATTGCAAGCAACAGTTTGTTGCAAAGATGGAAGCTATAAAATTGTAGAAACATATTTTGCATCGATTGGAGATGAATACATAACTATTTGCCAAGATATTAGTGATTTAAAAAATAAAGAATTTCAGATAAAAGAAGTAAATGAAGTAATTGTTCAACAAAAAAACGATCTTATAAAAGCAAAAAAACTAATTGAAGAAAGTGAATTTAGATTGTTGGAAGCACAAAAAGTCTCTAAAACAGGAAATTGGGAAACAGATTTGGAAACGTTAAATGTAATTTGGTCTGCTGAAACATTTGCAATTTTTGAATTAGATAAAGAAACATTTTTTCCTACACATCAATCTTTTTTAACCTTTGTTCATCCAGAAGATCAAGAAATGGTTGATGCAGCATTTGTAAATTCTTTTCAAACAAAGCATTACAATTCTGTTGAGCACAGAATTATTACAGCCAATGGAAACTTAAAATATGTAAAAGAACATTGGAAAGTTTCGTTCAATGAACAAGGAATTCCAGTACTCGTTTTTGGCACTACACAAGATATTACCGAAAGAAAATTAATTGAATTAGAATTAGTTGAAGCAAAACTGAAAATTGAAGAAAACGAGCAACGCTTAAAACTTGCTGTAAATGCTGCAAATATTGGCATTTGGGAATGGAATATTTTAGATGATACATTGATTTGGGATGATAGAATGTATGAATTGAATGGAGTTGAAAAAGGAAGCAAAAGGAATCAGTATGAAACTTGGGCAAATAATGTTCATCCTGATGATAAAGCAAGAGCATTTGAATATGTTAAACTAGCAGTTGATGGAATAAAACAATTTGATACTTCTTTTAGAGTGATAAAAAAAGATGGTCAAATAGCTTATTTAAAAGCTGACGCTCAAATAATTAAAGATAAAAATGGAAACCCTTCTAGAATGATTGGCGTAAACAGAGACATCACTGAAAAAGAACTCTATCAAAAATCACTTCAAGAAAAAGAGATAAAATACCGAACTTTATTTGAAAGTTCTGATGATGCTATTCTTTTATATAATGAGAGCCTTTTAGTAGATTGCAACAAAAGCGCTTTAAAACTATTTGATACAACTAAAGAAAAATTCTTAAACACCAATCCAAGTGCTTATTCTCCTGAAAATCAAATTGATGGTTCTAATTCTGTTGAAGTTGCTATGCAAAAAGTTAAGCTAGCTGAACAAGGAAAACCTCAACATTTTGAATGGCTTCATTGTACCGAAAAAGGCAATTTATTCGTAGCAGAAGTTCATCTAAATCAATTAGAAATTGAAGGAAAACAGTTTACTCAAGCAATTTTAAGAGATATTACAGATGCTAAAATTGCACAAAATAAACTCAATGAATTTAGGTATTTCTTCGAAAATAGTAACGATTTGTTATCAGTTACAAACATTGAAGGTTATTTTGAAATCATCAATAAAAAAATGATCAATTTACTTGGTTATTCTTTGGAAGAAATGCAAATCAAAGAATATGATGAAATTTTTTATGAAGATTTTGTTGCTGATGCTAGAGAAAAAGCGGTAGAATTAAGAAAAGGAA
>DAIUBY010000035.1:20192-24641 GCA_036846425.1 Polaribacter sp. | reverse complement strand
CAGTTACTTGCCTGTTCAATAATGATTCTTTTGAATACAATTGTGTGATTTGCGCACTTGATTTTTTGATGCCTAATTCCCCAAAATCAATCGTCAATTGATACGCAGGTTTTTTGGCTTTCGGAAAATCATTAACCTCGATAATTGTTCCAATTCGGATGTCAATTTTTTCAAAATCTTCGAAAGAAATGGTTGATTTCATGGATTATTTTTTAGTTCCAATTTTTTGAATTACCCACAATGGACCAATCAATAAAAATTGCAAATCTTTCAAAAATGAAGGTTTTGCGCCTTCAACTTTATGACCATAAAATTGACCAATCCAAGCTAAAACAAAGATTGATAAAGAAGCATACAACAAGTTTGTAACATTGCTCAACCAAAAATTAAGCACTACAGAAAGTAAAATGATAAAGAGCATTTGTACAAAATACCAAAATCCTAGTCTAAAATAGAATATGGATATAAATAATCCAACCACAATTGCCCAATTTTCTATCAATGGATTGTATAAGCTTAATATATTTTCTAAAAAAGTAGTAGAAATTGACATTAATAAACCAATAACACTAAAAAATATCAATGGTACACAAACGAAATGAATTGCAATATTAGTTTCATTTTGATGGCTTATGGCATATTCTTCAAAAAATTCCTGAGCATTTTTCATTTTAATACGTTTTAAATTTTGTATTATTATTTCTATTCTTCATCTTCCTCACTTTCGTTACTGATATGAAACAAAGCATCTCCTTTATTGACAATAGGAGTTTTATTGATGCAAAAAATATGACCGTCAAAAGGAGCAAATACTTTCTTTTTAAAATCTCCAAATGGATCTAAAATAATTCCTAAAACTTCTTTCTTTTTAACAATAGCTCCGTTTTTTACATTCAATTTAAACATTCCAGAATAAGGAGCTCTTAACCATTTTGTTTTTTTGATGTGAATTGGCACAACTGTTTTTTCAATTTCTCCCTCAATAAGTCCTAAATGTTTTAGAATATTTTTAGTACCTCTAACTCCATGAGCGATTACTTTTGGAGAAATACTTTTCGATTTTCCGCCTTCAAAAAGTAGTACTGTTTTATTCATTTTATGCAATGTTTCACGAAGCGATTTTGCAATATAATCTGAGTGAATAATAAATGGAGGATTAAAAATTTCAGCCAATTTCATGGTTTCAACTTCTGATTCATGACAGCGAATTTGAGCCATATTGTCTTTTTCTCCACCACCAGTATGAAAATCAATGATATAATCTACAAAAGGAACAATATTTTCAATGAATTGATGCGCAAATTGGCTAGCTAAAGATCCATTTGTAGAACCAGGAAAAACTCGGTTTAAATCTCGTCCATCAGGAAATTCACGGGTTTGAATAAGGTATCCAAAAATGTTAAAAACAGGTATGCAAATAATAGTTCCTTTTGTTGGTTTGTTGATTTTTTGAGCAATAATTTCACGAATTATGGCAACTCCATTAACTTCATCACCATGCAAACCAGCTAATAACAGCACTACAGGGCCGCTTTTTTTTGCGCGATTTACAATTACAGGAACTTTTACAGTGGTTCGAGTGTGTAATTTAGCAACTTCTAAATCAAGCAAAACACTACTTCCTTTTGGAATATCTTTCCCTAAAAGTACAAAAGGTTTATTCGACATGAATTTCTAAATATCTGATAATTTCTTTTGCGATGTTTTTTCCTGTAACTCTCTCAATTCCTTCCAATCCTGGAGATGAATTTACCTCTAAAACTAATGGACCTTTAGAAGATTGTAACATGTCAACACCTGCAACTCCTAAACCCATTGCTTTTACAGCTTTCAAGGCAGTTTTTTCTTCTTCATCTGTCAATTCAATCACAGTTGCATTGCCACCTCTGTGTAAATTGGAACGAAATTCACCTTCTTTTCCTTGTCTTTTCATAGCGCCAACAACTTTTCCATCAACAACAAAAGCTCTGATATCTGCACCTCCAGCTTCTTTTACAAATTCTTGTGCAATAACTCTTGCCCCCAATCCATTAAATGCTTCTAATACAGAAGTTGCAGCGTTTTTAGTTTCTGCTAAAACTACACCCAAACCTTGAGTTCCTTCCAATAATTTTAAGACCAAAGGCGCTCCACCAACAGATTTGACCAAGTGAGACACATCTTTTGTATAATTAGTAAAAACAGTTTTTGGCAATCCAACTCCAGCTCTAGCTAAAATTTGTAAACTGCTTAATTTATCTCTAGAACGTGTTAGCGCTTGAGAAGAAACACAAGTTACTACTTTCATCATTTCAAATTGACGAACAACTGCAGTTCCATAAAAAGTTACAGAAGCACCAATTCTTGGAATAATTGCATCAACATTTTCTAAATATTCTCCTTTATAAAATATTTTTGGAGCTCTTTTTTCAATTTCAATATTGCATTTTAAGTGATCTACAACCAAAACTTCGTGCTTTCTTTTTTCAGCAGCTTCAACCAATCTTCGGGTAGAATACAATTTCGGATTTCTAGATAATATGACTATTTTCATTTTATAATATTTTTTTGTTTGTGAGAAATATTTGTTCTTGAAGTATCAATCACAAAACGCTTGTTTAAAAATTTTCTACCCAATAAAATGGGAAATTTCATATCTTTTCTTTCACTTAAAGTCAAATGAATTGGGTATGAAGTGTTAAATATAACTATTTCAGTTTGAATTAAATATCTTTTTTGAATGATTCCATTAGAACTTTTTACAAGCTTCAAAGCATAATTTTTTGTTTGATATGATTTGTTATTATAAAACGGATGAAATGGATCTAACAATGTAAATCTAATATAATTTTCATTATTGAAACTAATTTCTTCAATATTTGAACAATGAATGGAAGAGGTGTATGCACCAGAATCTATTTTTACATCGATATCAAAGAGAGAAAACTCTTTAAAATCAGCTTTGTCAAAACGACCAATAGTTATTTTCATGAGAGAAATCGTATTAATGTAAATTTAGAAAACTTATTGATTTAATGTAAAAATGTTTTACAATTTTAATGCAACTGCTTCTGCACAACGTTCACCATCCATAGCTGCAGAAACAATTCCTCCTGCATAACCTCCACCTTCACCACAAGGAAACAATCCTTTGATTTGTGGATGTTCTAAATCCTCTTTTCTTGGAATATTAACTGGTGATGACGTTCTCGATTCTACACCTACAATATTTGCTTCATTGGTATAATATCCGTGCATTTTTTTTCCAAAAACATCAAATCCTTTTCGCAATCTGCTGCCAATATTTTTTGGTAACAAGGAATGTAATGGCGAGGATTTTAGTCCAGGTTGATAAGAACAATCGTTTAAATTGGTTGATAATTTTCCTTCAACAAAATCAACTAGTCTCTGTGCAGGCGCAGTTTGATTTCTTCCACCAGCTAAAAATGCTAACTTTTCCAACTCTTTTTGATATTCCAACCCTTTTAATGGACCAAATTTTTCATACTTGAACAAGTCTCTTTCAGCATCGATTTCAACCACAATTCCTGAGTTGGCAAATTTATTATTTCGTTTGCTTGGTGACATTCCATTAACTACAACTTCTCCTTCAGCAGTTGCTGCAGGAACAATAAATCCTCCTGGGCACATGCAAAAAGAATATACACCTCTTTCATTAATTTGATGAACCAAACTATAAGCAGCTGCAGGTAATAATTCATCTCTTTCTCCTTTGCAATGATATTGAATTTGGTCTATAATTTCCTGAGGATGTTCCACACGAACGCCCATTGCAAAAGACTTTGCTTTTAATGAAATTTCTTTTTTATGCAACATTTCATAAATATCTCTTGCAGAATGTCCTGTAGCTAAAATAACAGCATTTACAGTCATTTCATTTCCATTTTGTAAATGAATTGCTTTGATTTCATTGTTTTTGATAACAAAATCATTAACTTTAGTTTCAAAATGAATTTCTCCACCAAATTTTAAAATCGTTTCACGAATATTTTCAACAATTTTTGGTAATTTATTAGTGCCAATATGAGGATGTGCATCAATCAAAATTTGCTCTGTTGCTCCATGAAAAACTAAGTTTTCAAAAATTCTTCTGACATCACCTCTTTTTAAACTTCTAGTATATAATTTTCCATCAGAATAAGTTCCTGCACCACCTTCACCAAAACAATAATTAGAATCTTCATTTACAATATGTTCTTGATTGATTGCACGAATATCTCTACGTCTTTCTTGAACTTTTTTTCCTCGTTCTAATACAATTGGCTTGAAACCCAATTCTATACAACGCAAAGCTGCAAACATTCCAGCAGGACCAAAACCAATAATGTGTATTTCTTTTGATTTTGAAACGTCTTTATAATCAAAATTATAAAAAGAATTTTCAGGAGTTTCTTTGATATAAACAGCAACTTTATAATTGAAAAAAATTTCTTTTTTTCGAGCATCAAT
>DAIUBY010000035.1:0-20092 GCA_036846425.1 Polaribacter sp. | reverse complement strand
TTGTAGCGAGAGGGAGATTTGAACTCCCGACCTCAGGGTTATGAATCCTGCGCTCTAACCAACTGAGCTACCTCGCCATTGATATTTGAGGGTGCAAATATAATTCAAATTTATAGATACACAATATGTGATTTTAATTTTTTTAAAATAGAATATTTACCTATCTTGTCAAACAAAGTTATAGTTTATGGATAAAATAAAATTTGAATTAGAAGTTGCAATACATGCTTCGCCAAATATGTTATATCAATACATTTCAACACCTTCAAGTTTGCAGGAATGGTTTGCAGACAGAGTAAATTCAAGAGGAAAAGTTTTTAGTTTCATTTGGGATGGAGTTGAAGAACAAGCTGAACTTGTGTTGAAAAAATCAGATGAAAAAGTTCGTTTTAAATGGTTGGAAAGTGAAGATGATGATAGTTATTTTGAAATCAGAATTCAAGTTCATCCTTTAACAAATGATGTATCTTTAGTTATCACAGATTTTGCTGATGATGAAGATGAAGTGGAGGAAGCTAAACAATTGTGGGAAAATCAGATAGAAGAATTAAGGCACGTTATTGGTGCTTAAAAATATTCGCATTTTAAAGAAAAAACTCAGCTTTTGCTGAGTTTTTTTTATCTAAGAAATCTATTAAAATGTAGTAATTTTGCACCACTAAATTTAAAAAGTATGTTGAATTTTAATGGGGATTTATTAAACGAAAATAAAGCATTGTTAACAACTAATAACAGAGCTTTTAAATATGGTGATGGACTTTTTGAAACTATTAAAGCAACTAAAACGAACATTATTTTTTGGGAAGATCATTACTTCAGATTGATGGCTTCTATGAGAATGTTACGTATGAAAATTCCTATGAAATTCACTTTGGAATATCTAGAAAGTGAAATTTTAAAGACAATTGCCACCCAAGATGACGCTTCTTTTTACAGAGTTCGTTTGAGTGTTTTTAGAAAAGATGGTGGATTTTACACTCCAACAACCCATGAAATTGATTATTTAATTGAAGTTTCAGAGCTGAATTATCAAACAAAAAACAATTATTCCATTGATGTTTTTAAAGATTTTTACAATTATTCAGGATTATTATCAACTGTTAAAACAACCAACAGATTGTTGAATACATTGGCAAGTATTTATGCGAAAGAAAATGAGTTGGATAATTGCGTTTTAATCAATGAAAACAAAGGTGTTGTTGAAGTTGCTAATGGAAATATTTTTATTTTAATGGGAAATATTCTTAAAACTCCAGCATTGACTGAGGGATGTATTAAAGGAATTATTAGAAAAAAAGTGATTGAAATTATTCAAAAAAATCCTGATTATACTATTGAAGAAACCACTATTTCACCTTTCGAAATTCAAAAAGCGGATGAGGTTTTTGTCACAAATGCAATTATAGGTATTCAACCTGTAACACAATTTAAAAAGAAAACTTTTGAAACGACTTTTTCAAAAAAAATAGCTCAAAACTTACGTTTATTAGAAATTACAGGTACTTAATTTTGTTGAAAATCACTAGGAGCATTTGCCCAAAGCTTATAATTTCCTCCTTTTTGAAGTAGTTTTTCTCTCCAAAGTGTCTCATCGTTGAAAGAAAAAATATTTTCATCATCATTTTCTGACACAAACCAAGATTTTGAATTGATTTCTCGTTCCAATTGATTTTTGCTCCAACCAGAATATCCTAAGAAAAATCGAATTTCGTTTTCTTTAAGTAGTTCATTATTCAATGCGAATTTTAAACTTTCGAAATTGCCTCCCCAGAATATGCCATTATCAATTTCGATACTTTCAGGAATTAAATTTCCTGCTTTGTGGATAAAATATAAATTATCTTGCTCAACAGGACCACCTTGATAAATGGTAAAATCACATGAGATATCTGGAATTAAATCGTTGATTGTATATGCTAAAGGTCTATTTAAAATAAAACCTACTGCATTATTTTTGGTATGTTCAGTGATGAAAATAATAGTCCTATTAAATGAAATATCATTTAATATGGAAGGCTCAGCAATTAATAACTTTCCTTTTAGGGTTTTTACAGATGACATACGTAAATTTAGAAAAAATTATGACATAAAAAAACTCTCTTAAAAAGAGAGTTTCTATAATTTTTTGTAATGTAAAAAAATTAGTTTACAGCATCGCTTAAACCAGCTCCAGCTTTAAATTTTGCTACATTTTTAGCAGTGATTTGGATAGTTTTTCCTGTTTGAGGATTTCTTCCACTTCTAGCAGCTCTTTTAGAAACTGAGAAAGTTCCAAAACCAACTAATGCAACTTTTCCACCACCTTTTAAAGCAGCTGTTACATTGTCAGTAAAAGACTCTAATGCAGCTTTTGCAGCAACTTTAGAAATTCCTGCGTCAGCAGCCATTGCATCGATTAAATCAGATTTGTTCATGTTAAATAGATTTTAAATTAATTGTATATTATTTTTACGCTTAAAAAGCTTAACAAATATAGACGGATTAAGGGTTTACGCAAATTTGACCCCCAAAAAAATGGCATTTTGTTAATAAATACCTATAAAATGTTAATAAAGAAGTGTGTAAAAGTAAAAGTTTCTGTAAATCCCCATTAATAAAGGCTTACAACATTTTGGCTTCCTCAGAAAAAACAAAACCATTTAACAAACTTTTGATATCCATTTGACGTTTTCCTGAAAGTTTTATTTCCAAAATATGAATATATCCATCTTGAACAGCAACTTTCATTGCTGCTTTGGATGTAATAATTTTACCAATTTCATTTGAATGAGAAACGACTTCTTTTTTTACATCATAAATCTTTGCCGAAATTTCCTCATCATTCATTTGAATAATTGTCCATGCAGCAGGAAAAGGATTCAATCCTCTAATTTTATTGTAAATGTCGTCCATGGTTTCTTTCCAATCAATCTTGGTGTTTTCGGGAGTTAATTTTGGAGCTAATTTTTCTTCTAATGCGGGTTGTTTGATGGTTTTAATTGTTTGATTTGAGATGTAATCAATAGTTTCAGCAACTAATTTTGCTCCAATATGCATCAATTTATCATGTAAAATTCCTACACTTTCATCATCTGAAATGTCAATTTCTTGTTGTAAAATGATTTCTCCAGTATCAATTTTGTCATCAATAAAAAAAGTTGTTACGCCCGTTTTTTTCTCACCATTGATGATTGCCCAGTGAATTGGGGCTGCACCTCTATATTTTGGTAATAAAGAAGCATGCAAATTGAAAGTGCCCAATTTTGGCATGCTCCAAACTTCTTTTGGCAACATTCTGAAAGCAACCACAATTTGAATATCGGCTTTTAAAGTTTTAAGAGCAGTTAAAAATTCTTCATTTTTTAAATTGGTTGGTTGTAAAATTGGAATATGTTGTAATTGTGAATATTTTTTTACGGCAGATTCATTCAATTTCAAACCCCTTCCTGCAGGTTTGTCAGCAGCTGTAACAACGCCTACAATTGCATACTTTTTTTCAACTAAGTGTTTTAAAATGAAAGCAGCAAAATCTGGAGTTCCCATAAAAACGATGCGCAATGAATTCATAATTTTAATTTAAGTAGTACTTATTTTGATAGTTGATGTTGATTTTTTCACTCGAAATTAACTTTCGTAAATGTACTAAAATGTCTTTTTCTGGGATGTTTAAAAATTGATTGATTTCTTGTGAGGAAAGTGCTCCATTTTGATGAAGTAATTCTAAAATTTCGGAATCAATATCTTTTTTTTGAGACTTTTTTTCAGACAAACAAACATCGCAAATGCCACATTTTTTTGATGATTTTTCATCAAAATATGCTAAAATTTGAATGCTTCTGCACACAGAATTGTTCTGAATAAAATGTAAAAAATCGGTTGATTTTTTTTCTTTTTGTTTGATAAATTGAGTGATTTCTTTTGAAAAACGATTGATGGTTTTATCATCTTCTCTTGGAACCAAAAACCGAATTTCAGTATCCGTTTTTATATTGTTGTAAGTGATGATTTCATCTTTTTCTAACTGTTCTAAATAGCTGATAATTTGACTGGAAGTAGTATTATTTTTTTTTGCAAGTAAAAATTCATCTATTTTAACTTCTTGTTCAAATAATCCAGTATAAGTTCTTAGTAATGAATTTATAAAGTTTTTTAAATAGATATTATTGATAGCGTAAAAATGCAGATCTTTACTAGTTTCTCTAAAAATAATACTCGATTTTTTGTTGTAAGTATTTGCAATTTCGATAATTGAATTATTGGCTAAAATTCGTAAAACAGCATCAACTTTTGAAACTGAAAATCCATAGATTTTTGAAAAATCTAAATGATTAAAAGGCAAAGAATTTTCTAGAATTTCACCATTGGCAATTCTGAAATATTGATACAATTTTCTGTGAATTTCTTTCACCTCTTTTAGGCTTGGAAGATTGATTTTTGCAAATTGAATTTGATTGGAAATATCATTATCATTTTTTAATAAAACTGCAAATGCCTTTTTATGATTTCTTCCTGCTCTTCCAGCTTCTTGAATGTAATTTTCAATGCTGTAAGGAATATCAAAATGAATTACAACGCCTACATTTTCTTTGTCAATTCCCATTCCAAAAGCATTTGTAGCAACCATGATGGGGGTTTTTTCTAACATCCAATTTTCAAAAGCGTTTTCTTTTTCAGCAGTGGTCATTCCACCATGATAAAAACTTGATTTAAAATTTTTAGATTTCAAAAATTGTGCGATTTGTTGGGTCTTGTTTCTTGAATTTACATAAACAATTGCTGGATTTTTTGTCTTTTCAAAAATTTGCTGAAGCTTTAGTAATTTATCTTCGACAGTAAAAATCTGATAAGCTAAATGTTCTTTGAAAAATGTTTTTTTAAAGATTTTAGGATTTTTCAATGCCAAACTTTTTTCAATATCTAGCAAAACTTGCTGATTTGCTGTGGCTGTTAACGCAATAAAATGAACATCAGGAATAAGTTCTCTTAAAACGGTAATATTTCTGAACGAAGGTCTAAAATCATGTCCCCATTCTGAAATGCAATGTGCTTCATCAATGGCTACTAAACTAACAGTTAATTGTTTAATTTTTTCTTGAATTAATGGCATTTGCAATCGTTCAGGAGAAATATATAAAAACTTGAAATTTCCGAATTTGATGTTGTCAAAAAGCGTTAAAATATCATTTTGATTGGCTCCTGAAGGAATAGATGTTGCTTTTATTCCAAGTTTTTTTAAGTTATCAACTTGATCTTGGATGAGTGAAATTAAGGGAGAAATTACCAAACAAACGCCTTCTTTTAGCAAAGCTGGTACTTGAAAACAAATGGATTTTCCACCTCCAGTTGGCAATAAAGCAATTACATCTTTATCGTTTAAAACAGCTTCAATGATTTGTTCTTGAGGAGTTATAAATTCGTCGTAATTCCAGAATTTTTTAAGTATTTTCCGAGCATCAGTCATACAAATTGTTCAGAAAATTAAGTATAAATTGAACACGTTCCTCCAACTTTCCAAAAGGAACATTGATGATTTTATAACCTAAATTGGTATATGTTTTTAAGATGAATTTGTCAATCAAAACAGCTTCTTCAAAAGATTCATAACGTTCATTGTCAGTGGTATGAATAGCTTCCCATGGTGAAAAATGAAAAATACAATCGTATGAATAAATCTTACATTTTTCAGAAAAAATAGGTGGATAATTGGTTTTGAAAAAGTCTAAATATGCTTTTACATCTGGAATTCCTCTGTCAAAAAAAATGAATTTTTCAGATGATTTTGCGGCTTCTTGAAATTGTTTTTCTCTTCCTTCTAAAAGTAACTCGCTAAAAAGTAATGGATTTGTTAAAAAAAGTTGTTCAATGCCATTTTTTTTTGCATTCAATGTAACTTCTCTTGAAACTTCCTCAAAACATTGAAAACCTTGACGTTGCAACTCTTTTAAAACTGTTGTTTTACCAGTTGCAGGTCCACCAATTAACACAATTTTATGCTGTTTTTGTTGCAATTTTTTTTGAGTCTTAATTATTTTTGAGTTCATTTTTTTTGATATCACAAAAATAATTTATTCGCATTATAAAACTAAGATTTTAATGTAATTTTGTGCCTTCATTTCTTGAACTGAAAAAAATACATGGAAGACAAAGAGAGTTTTTATAAAAAATTACAATGGCAATTAGAGGAGACAACTCAATTTCCTTCGGATTATTTGTTTAAATTTATCGTTCCAAGTTTTGAAAATCAAGTTGATGAAGTTGAAAATCTGTTCAATAATAAAGGCGCAGTCATCAATACTAAAAAATCAAAAACAGGAAAATATGTGAGCGTTTCAATCGTTTTGAATGTTGAAAACGCCTCAACTGTAATTGAATATTATCAACAAGCTGAAAAAATAAAAGGAATAATCTCACTATAAATTTATGAAAAAAGGACTATTTATTGCATTATTAAGTATTTCATCAATTGTTTTTTCTCAAAAAGAAGAAAAAGTTTTAATCACAATTGGAGATGAAAAAGTATTTCTTTCTGATTTTATCAGAGTTTACGAAAAAAATTTAGACGCAATTGATAATGAAGAGGAAAAAGATATTCAAAAAAATATTGAATTATTCATCAATTATCGATTGAAAGTTAAGGAGGCTTATCGAATGAAATTAGATACGTTACCATCATATAAAAAAGAGATTGAAACCTACAGAAATCAGCTTTCTTTGCCATATTTGCAAGATGCTGAATTCATCAATAAACTAGTAAAAGATGCTTATTTCAGAATAAAAAATGAAGTAAAAGCAAAACACATTTTGGTGAGAACTCCTACTGTTGCTTCTCCAAAAGATACGTTGGATGCATTTGAAAAAATCAAAAATATCAGAGAAAAGATTTTAAAAGGAGCAGATTTTGAAAAAATGGCAGTTGAATTTTCTGAAGATCCTTCTGCAAAAGGCGATTCAATAAATGGAAGACCAGGAAATAAGGGAAATTTAGGGTATTTTTCTGCATTCAGAATGGTGTATCCTTTTGAAGATGCTGCTTATAAAACAAAAGTTGGTGAAGTTTCAATGCCTTTTAAAACTCGTTTTGGTTATCATATTTTGAAAGTTGATTCTATAAAACCTTCCAAAGGTGAAGTGGAAGTTGCTCACATTTTGATTACTGATAAAACTGAAAAAGGGGAGAAATTAATCAATGAAGTGTATGATAAATTGCAAAAAGATGCTCAATTCAAAACTTTAGCTAGAGAATATTCTGATGATGAAGGCACAAAATCAAAAGGCGGCGTTTTGCGTAAATTTGGAACAGGAATGATGGTAAAACCATTTGAAGATGCTGCATTTGCTTTGGAAAAAGAAGATACGTATTCCAAGCCTTTCAAATCGGATTTTGGTTGGCATATTGTGTATTTGATTAAAAAACATCCTATTGAAACTTTTGAAACTTTAGAGCCTGAATTGTTACAAAAAGTTCGTTCTGATGAAAGAGCTCAATTATCGCAAATGGCTGTTATACAGAAGTTAGAGAAAAAATATTCGATTGTTGAAAATGAAAATGCAAAATTAATTTTCGAGAATAAAAACATCAGAAATATATCAAAAGATTCTCTTCAAACAGAAATTTTAAAAATCAATGAGCGCAGTATTTCTCAAGAGAAATTTGTGAATTTTATCAAAAATAAATCAGGAAAAGCTGTTTTTGAATTATATAAAGATTTCAAAAACGAAGAAATTTTAAATTATTACAAAGAAAATTTAGAGAAATCTGAACCTGATTTTGCAATTACACTGCAAGAATATAAAGATGGTTTGCTGTTATTTGAATTGATGCAACAAAAAATTTGGGAAAAATCAACCAAAGATTCTCTAGGGTTGAAAACTTTTTTTGATGACAATGTTGCTAAATATAATGCTACAGACCTTTCTAAAATAAAAGGTGAAGTGATGAATGATTATCAGAATTACTTGGAGAAAAATTGGATTGATGAATTGCGAAAAAATCAAATTATTGCCATTGATAATAGACAATTGAAAAACTTAATCAAAAAATACCATAAAAAATAGTGAAAAAATTGGTCGTTTTTTCTATTGGAATCCTTTTTTTTGCTTCTTGCGATTATTTTGATTTTCGCAGCAAAGAAGGAGAAGAGGAAGAAATTGTAGCAATGGTAAACTCCCAAAAATTGTTTAGAGATGATATCAAATCAATTTTACCAAAAAATTACACTAAAAACGACAGTATTTTATTGGTAAGAAGTTTCATCAATAATTGGGCGTTGAAACAGCTTTTTTTATCGAAAGCAGAGGAAAACAGTTCACTTGAAACGACCAATGAAATCAATAAATTGGTGAATGAATATCGAGAAAGTTTGTTGATAAATAACTACAAAGAAATGTTGATTAATCAACAATTGGACACCACAATTTTTGCGAATGAAATCGAAGATTTTTATCAATTGAATAACGAAAACTTCAAGTTAAATGAAGATATTATAAAAATAAAATACCTTCATTTTGATCATAAAGTTATCAATAAAAATGAACTGATTCGTCTTTTTATATCTGAAAGAATTGATGATTTAGAATCACTTCAAAAACAGCAATTGAGTTTCAAACAATTTCAATTTGATGATAAAATTTGGACTTCAGTTGACAGAATTGAATCAATTTTGCCATTTTCAAGAGATATTTTGTTAAATAAAACCAAATATCTTGAAAAACAAGATTCAATAGGTTTATATTTGATTTCGATTCATGATGTATTGGTTAGAAACCAAACTGCACCAATAAATTACAAAAAACCACAAATAAAACAAATGATTTTGCACAGACGCAAAATTGAATTAATCAAAGACATTGAAAAAATATTACTAAATGATGCTACAAAGAATAATGATTTTAAAACATATTAACCTTACAATAATTACCCTTTTTATTGGATTTGCAGGTTTTTCACAAAAACTAAAAATTGATGGAGTTGCTGTTGTTATTGGCAAAAACATTGTTTTGAATTCGGATATTGATAAATTTAAAAAAGAAATTGAAAAACGATCTGAAGGGAAAATTAAGATTTCTGACTGTGAAATGCTAGAAGAATTGATGCAACAAAAATTACTTTCACATCACGCAGTTGTAGATAGTGTAACTGTTACTGATGCTGAAGTAAATGAAAAAGTAAATGGAACAATTGCGTATTTTACGCAAGAATATGGTTCAGTTGATAAAATGCTAAAGGTATATGGTTTTAATGGTATTGAAGATTTTAAATCGGAAATTTATATTGTTGAAAAAGATAATTTACTGATTCAGAGAGAACAAGCTAAAATTACGGAGAAAGTTGATGTAACTCCAGAAGAAGTTCGTTTGTATTTCAATGGATTGAAAGATAAAGGCGAATTACCAGAAATTCCTGCTGAAGTAGAAATTGCACAAATTGTGTTGAAAGCCATTCCATCAAAAGAAGAAGATGATCGAATTATAGAAAAATTAAACGAGCTTAAAACTCAAATTGAAGAAGGAGCCAATTTTAAAATGAAAGCGATTATCAACTCTGATGATCCTGGCGTAACTTCAAATGGTGGTCAATACGAAGTAACAAAAGACTCTCCTTTTATCAAAGAATTTAAAGAAATGGCATTTAGTTTGGATATTGGTCAAGTGTCAAAACCTTTCAAATCGGACTTTGGATATCACATCATGCAACTGCATGAAATCAGAGGAAATAAACGAATTGCTTCACATATTTTAATGCGTTCAAGTGTTCCAGATCAATTGATTAAGGATACAAAAATTAAAGCAGAACAGGTAAAAAAAGATATTTTGGATAGTAAAATTACCTTTGAAGAAGCTGTAAAACAATATTCACAGGATGATGAAACCAAGAATGATGGAGGTTTAATTACTAATCCTTACAATGGCGAATCAAAATTTGATTTGACAAGAATGGATCCAGATTTGTATGGAAGAGTTGCTGAATTGAAAAAAGGAGGATACACAGATGTATTTTTTGATCAAGATCAAAGTGGCGTAAAAATGTTTAAATTTATGTTGATGAGAGAAAGAACTGATACTCACGTCGCAGATTTGGTTCAAGATTATGTGAAAATTCAAGAATTGGCTTTGATGAAAAAGAAAGAGGAAGTGATTGCAAAATGGTCTAAAGAAAAAATAAAAGATACGTATATTAAACTTTCTGAAATTCACAATAAATGTACGTTTGAAAAAAATTGGAAAAAAGAAACAGCCAACTAATGTCTGATGTTGAAGCAGTAAATGAATTGGTAAAAAAATACCATTCATTACAAACGGAAATTGGGAAAGTAATTATAGGTCAAAAAGATGCAGTTAATTTTACGCTTTTGTCTATTTTTTGTGGAGGTCATTCTTTGTTGGTTGGCGTTCCAGGATTGGCAAAAACATTGTTAGTAAATACTGTTTCTGATGCCTTAGGATTGCATTTTAAACGCATTCAATTCACGCCAGATTTGATGCCTTCAGATATTTTAGGAAGTGAAATATTAGATCAAAATAGGCAATTTTCATTCATAAAAGGGCCAATTTTTTCGAATATTATTTTGGCAGATGAAATCAATAGAACGCCACCAAAAACGCAAGCAGCTTTGCTAGAAGCAATGCAAGAACGTTCTGTTACTATTTCAGGAAATCATTATAAATTAGATTTGCCATTTTTTGTATTGGCAACCCAAAACCCAATTGAACAAGAAGGAACATATCCTTTGCCAGAAGCGCAATTGGATCGTTTTATGTTTTCAATTAATTTAGAATATCCATCATTTAAAGAGGAAGTTGAAGTGGTAATGAACACCACAAGCAATCAAAATCAAGAAGTGAATGCTATATTTTCTGGGCAAGAAATTATAGAAATTCAACAGTTAATTAGAAAAATTCCTGTAGCTAATAATGTGGTTGAATATGCTGTGAGATTGGTTGGAAAAACAAGACCAAAATCAGCAGAGGCAACTGAAATGGTAAAAAATTATTTAGATTGGGGTGCAGGACCTAGAGCTTCACAAAACTTGGTTTTGGCGGCAAAAGCTCATGCAGCAGTTCAAGGAAAATATTCGCCAGATATTGAAGATGTAAAGGCAGTTGCCATTCCAATTTTATCGCACAGAATTGTAAAAAATTACAAAGCAGAAGCTGAAGGAATTTCAATTTCTGACATAATAAAATCACTTTTATAAGTCTTTTTCTTCGTTTTTATATTCAAAAAAACTAAACACATTTCCTCCATAACGTTTGTCAAAACTATGGTTTTTGTGTTGAGATAAATCTGTGTTTTTAGAATGCTCAATAATTAAATATCCTTCTTCGGAAATGAGTTCTTTTTGAAAAACGATATCCACAATTTCTAGAAATTTTGAAGTTTCAAAATGATATGGTGGATCAGCAAATATGATATCAGCTTGTAAAGTTGTTTTTTGTAAAAATGAATACACATCACTTTTGAAACTATTTATATCAAATTGTAGCTCTTTAGAAATTGTGTTGATATATTTTATACAATTGTAATTTTCATCAACTGACACTATATTTTTACAGCCTCTTGAAGCAAATTCATAACTGATATTTCCTGTACCTGCAAACAAATCAATCACAGAAATTGAATCAAAATAAAAATGATTGTTCAGCACATTGAACAATCCTTCTTTTGCCATATCTGTTGTAGGACGAACAGGCAAATTTTTGGGTGCTTGCAAACGTCTTCCTTTGTATTTTCCTGAAATAATTCTCATCCTAATAAAATAAAATTGGAATGCTTTTTTGCTTCTAAATGTTTGAAAATAGGAGCATTGCTTTCAAAAAAATAGACATTTTTAATGTATTTAAAAGCAATTTGATACAACTCAGATTCTAGGTTAATTTCTCCTGTAAAATACAATGAACAATCTTCCGTATTCAGCTGTAATTGTTCAATTACAAATAGAATGTAATAAATAAAATCTTCTTTGGTTTTGTAAGAAAAACAGTTGTTTAATAGCAATTTTTGTTGTTCTAAAACAAGGATATCTATGGTGTTTTTGGCAACATTTACAAACATTACTTTTTCTTCAAAATGATTTTTTTGAATCAATTTTTCAATCAAAATACTTGAGTGATGTTTGAATTCAAATTCGCCAAAATTCTGAAATAAAAAATTATTGATGTTCACAAAAGGAATGTACACATTTTTGGCTTCAATTTCGTCAATTGAATCAAACGTAATGAAGTCAGTTTGTAAAGTTTTGATATTGAAATTGAGATAAGAATCTAGTGAATTTTCGTCAAAATAGTCATTGGGAACTAACGTGTTCAAACTATTTTGATGAACTACAAAAACACTTTTAAATTCATAATGCAAAATGGCATCTTCATTAAAAATCTGTTTGATATTTTCTAACAAATCATCCAAAGAATGAAGTGTTTCATCAAAAAGATATTCTGAAAAATAAAGTATTTCTTTTGAATTTGAATCAGAAACACAAAAAGAAAATCCATCCAAACTAAATTGGATGGATAGCATCATATGGTGAGTTTTTTTTAGAGAAACGTTACTCTTGCTTTTTTTCACTTGCTTTATCGTAAGATGGTGGCCAGTTTCCTCCAGTTGTTACATCATCTAAAGAACCAACAGAAATGTATTCACCTTTAATTTGGCTTGTTTCTACAGCTTCCAATTCTTGTTTTACTAAAGATTCGTTCATGCCTGCTAAAATTTCTTTTTTAGGAGTTCTTGCCATAAAAGTAGGAACTACTAATCCTTGAACTTTTTCAACTTTAGCAACTTCCAATTCGAATTCTAAACCTTCAACTCCAGGAACTTTAAACATGTTTTTATAATCACGCCCTTCAAAGTATTTTAAAACTGGTTCGTAACCAATAGTGTCAGTAACTTTTCTTTCCACATCTACAATAATTCCTCCACCTTTATTTACTTTATCTACAACAGTTCGTGTTTCTACTAATGCAAGTTTTGCTTGATCAATAAATGCAATTAACAATTCTTTGTTGTTAGTATATCTTCCATATTTTTCATAGAATTTGATTTCAGCATCTCTGATGATTTTCAAATTTTCTACAACTGGAGCATATTTTTTAACCTTTTCTTGGTTGAAATTGATTGGCTCCATAATGCCTCCATAAATTTTAAAACCTAAGAAAACGGCTATCAATAGCAGTAAAATCGAAGGAATCCAACGCAAGTTTAAAGGAAGATATTTTACAATTGCATAAGCAAGAAGAACAGCTACTAAGACAGCTCCTAAAATCATAAATAATAAACTCATTTTATTTTTGTTTTTGATAGTAATAAGGCAAATCTACAATTTTTTTTTAATCATAAAAACTTTTATTTATAAAGAAAAGTATCTTTGTTGAATTATATTTTTTATGATTCAAAAACCTGTAGATTTTTACGGACAATTGCGTGCAAATTTTCCTTTTTTGGCAACAGAAAAGCAAGATTTATTATTAAAATTGTTGAGTATTTTTGTTTTTGAAACCAATAAAGAAAGTCTTTTTTTATTGAAAGGATATGCAGGAACTGGAAAAACAACCACAATTAGTATGTTTGTAAATACTTTAAAGTTTGCAGGGAAAAAAGCAGTTTTATTGGCGCCAACAGGAAGAGCTGCAAAAGTGATTTCAGTGTATTCAAAACGACCAGCTTTTACCATTCATAAAAAAATATATTTTCCGAAAAAGCAATCAAATGCTTCAATTTCGTTTGTTTTGCAACCTAATAAGCATACCAACACTATTTTTATTGTTGATGAAGCATCCATGATTTCTGATGAAAAACAGTCACAAAATTCTTTTGAAACAACTTCTTTGTTGGATGATTTGATTTCGTTTGTGTATTCTGGAAACAATTGCAAATTGCTTTTTATTGGTGATACAGCGCAACTTCCGCCTGTAAAATTGAATGTAAGTCCAGCATTGGATTCACAAATTTTAACTCGTCAATATTTTAAAGATGTGAAAGAAATTGAGTTGGATGAAGTTATGCGTCAACACGAAAATTCGGGAATTTTGTTTAATGCAACTCAATTGAGAACGTTGATTCAAAATGATGGAAATCCATTTCAATTTCACTTAAAATTTCCTGATATCAAAAGATTGGAAGATGGTTATGACATTGAAGATGCTATTTTGGAGGCTTACAATTCAAATGGAGTAGAGGATACTGCATTTATTGTCCTTTCAAATAAACGTGCGAATGAATACAATCAGCAAATTCGAATGCAAATTCGAGGTCAAGAAAATACGATTTCTGCAGGCGATTATATTATGGTTGTGAAAAATAATTATTTTTGGTTGGATGAAACTTCTCCAGCAGGATTTATTGCCAATGGAGATATTTGCGAATTGTTGCGAATTTTTACCATCAAAGAAATTTATGGATTTTCATTTGCGGAAGTTACACTCAGAATGATTGATTATCCTGAAATGCTTCCTTTTGAAACTATTTTAATTTTAGATACTTTGACAAGTGAAAGTCCTTCTTTGACTTATGAAGAATCCAACAAATTGTTTCAAGCAGTAAAAGAAGATTATGCTGATGAAACTTCCAATTATAAACAATTATTAGCTATAAAAAAAAATCCGTATTTCAATGCGTTGCAAGTCAAGTTTTCGTACGCAATTACCTGTCACAAATCGCAAGGTGGACAATGGAAAACCGTTTTTGTTGAGCAACCTTATTTGCCTGATGGTGTTTCAAAAGAATATTATAGATGGTTGTACACAGCCATTACAAGAGCGCAAGAAAAGCTTTATTTGATTGGTTTTAAGGACGAATTTTTCGTCAATTAATCCCACAGATAATGAATGCCAATAGTTCCAAATTTATTGCCATAAGTATGTTTTAAACCTTCAGATTGACTGGTGTTATAATTAAAAACATAGGCAAAATGGAATTTATTCGCAGTAAATTTAATTCCAATTTCAAGATTAAATACCAAAGGAATCAATTCTTTGGTGACAACGCTTTCTGTATTCAAAAAACTTCCTTGAATAGTTGCATCATAAAAAGCATATCTAAGAGTAGGTTTTATAAATAAAAACGATTCAATTTCCCTAACATCATTCGTATTTTCATTGTTTAAATTGGTTTTAAAAGCGATCGAATTTGCAAGTTTTTGCAAAGGTTTAAAACCAATTCTGCCATAAAATCCTGTGGAAATGTCTGTAAATACAGTTCCAATATTTGCAGAATTTACCCAAAAAATATCATTAAATCCTGAGGCATCTTTCCCTAAAAAAGCAACATATTCAGTTCCAACATTGAATCCGAAGGCATTTTTTATTTGATATTCCCAGCCAACAGGTTCTTTAAATCCATAAATTGAATGAATAAAATTTTGCAATTCTTTACCAAAAGCATTTTCGCCAATGATTCCAATTTCGACAGTTTTGCTGAATAATTTATTCGTTTTATACACATTTGTAATTCCAAAACCACCATATAAATACCCTGCAAAAGGTCTGTCATGTTCATTAATTGAAGTTACATTTGGTCTGTTTGGAGTGTACATTTTATGACCAATTTGCCATTGAAAAATTCTTTTTTCTAAAGATTCTTTTTTGTTTTCGGACAAATATCTGTAATTTAAAAACATTCCATTTGTGTAATATCTGTCTCTTATTGCAGAAACATACAAGTCATTGTCGTTGATAAAACTAATTTCTTTGGAAAATTTTTGTTGTGAGAATGAAATCGTTGATTTGAAAATCAATAAAAAAAGCAAGAAATTTTTCATAGGCTACAAATATAAATGAACAGTTGTAAAATCATTCTTTTTTAAACTCAAATCTCAAAAAAAGGTTTTATTTTAGTCCTGTTAAAAATAATCAATGATACAACAAGAAAAACTGACTGCCGAAGATTTTTCAACCATAAAAAGTAATACAGAATTACTTGCCAAAATAAAAGAGAAAAATATTTCTTTCGCCAAAGTTCAAGAAGAATTAACTTACGAAAATGAATTACGATTGTTACAAATTGAGTTGGTAAAATTGCAACGTCATATTTCGAATGAAAATATGCGAGTTGCTGTAATTTTTGAAGGAAGAGATGCTGCAGGAAAAGGCGGAAATATTAGAAGATTTATGGAACATCTCAATCCGCGTTCAAGCAGATTGGTTGCGTTGAACAAACCCACTGAAATTGAAAAAGGACAATGGTATTTTCAACGATATATTAAAGAATTGCCCAATCCTGGAGAAATTGTTTTTTTCGATAGAAGTTGGTATAACAGAGCTGTAGTTGAACCAGTTATGGGTTTTTGTACAGACAAACAATACAAAGATTTTTTAGTACAAGTTCCTGAATTTGAGCACATGATGTATGAAGATGGTGTTGTTATTATCAAATTTTGGTTGTCAATTTCAAAAAAAGAACAGTTAGAACGTTTTGAAGGACGAAAAGAAAATCAATTAAAGCGTTGGAAATTTAGTCCTGTTGACAAACAAGGACAAATTTTATGGGACAAATACACCCAATATAAAGCAGAAATGTTTTCGAAAACTCATACAACTTACAGTCCTTGGATGATTATCAAAACCAATAATAAAAAAGTTGCCAGACTAGAAGCAATGAGACATGTGTTGTCGCAATTTTATTACGAAGGAAAATCAGAAGCAGGAACTGTTTTAACGCCAGATCCAAATGTTGTGATGCGTTATTTTCGTTCTAACAATCATCAAATAGATTAATGTTATGAATTTAGAGTTAACAGAAGAAGATTTAAGAAAATTAAATACCAAAAAAGGGCTTTTAGCATTGTTGCTTAAAGAACCCTATAATATTGAAAAAGCCCTTAGATATTATGATTATCAAAAGAAAATTGAAAAATTACAAGTAGAATTAATTCGTTTGCAAACTTGGGCAATTCAAAATAACGAACGAATAATCATCGTTTTTCAAGGAAGAGATGCTGCTGGAAAAGGAGGTGCTATAAGACGTGTTACAGAGCGAATCAATCCACGTCACATGCGAATTGTTGCTTTACCAAAACCAACAAAAGATGAAGAATCTCAATGGTATTTTCAGCGATATGTAGAGCAATTTCCTAAAGCTGGAGAAATGGTTTTTTTCGACAGAAGTTGGTATAACAGAGCAGTTGTGGAACCAGTAAATGGTTTTTGTACACAAGAGGAGTATGAAATTTTCATGAACCAAGTAAACGATTTTGAACGAATGGTTTTAGAATCGGGTATTCATTTGGTAAAAATTTATATGTCAATTTCAAAAACAGAACAAGCAAAACGCTTTGCCGACATCAAAAATGATCCATTAAAACAATGGAAAATGACCAAATTAGATGAAAAAGCACAAGAATTGTGGAATCAATACACTGCATATAAAAATGCAATGTTTGCCAAAACCAACACTAAAATTTCACCTTGGAAAATAATTCGTGCAAACAAAAAAACAGAAGCAAGAATTGATGTCATCAATCATATTTTAAAGAGAATACCTTATGACAAAAATATTGAGATTTAAATAATCAATTTGTTCACTTCATTAAAAATAACAAAGATTTCACCAGCAATTTGTTTGTTGATTTCCATGTAAATTTCCTCTTGTCTTAAGGTTCCATCTGCACGTTTTGGATCCTCAAAAGGCAAATAAAATAAATAGGTTGCATTTGGAAAATAGGGACAATTTTTGTCAACTTCTGAGCAAGTTGTAATGGCAATACATTTTTTTGGATTTGATGCATCATCAACTAATTTCGAAAAACCAATCAGTTGTTTTTTTGCACCATCAAATGTAATTTCATACTTCGGATTTTGATGCGAAAAATCAGATAATTGAAAGTAAAATCCTGCTTTTTGCAATGTTTTTATGGTGGTTCTATTAAAACAGCTAATTTCATTTCCCCCAGAAAAAGCATTGATGTTCAACTCAAAATAATGAGCTGCAAAAAAACTCCAAACTTGCGCAAACTGACTTCTTCTAGAATTGTGAGAGCAGATAAATTGGAGATTTATAACCTCATTTTTTGCATATTCTTTAGCAATAGTTTCAGCAATTTTTAGCAAATATTGATTTCTATTTTCGGGAATCAGTATCTTTTTTGTAGCTTTTTCAAAGAAGTTTTTGATTGAAACATCAGAAGTCTTTAACATCTTAGTATTTTTGTAACAAAAATAAATCATTTCAATTTCGGTTGAAATTAAGGAATAGTTAAGAATGCGTTTAGAAATTGGAAACAAAGTGGCAGTTTTGGATGATGTTTTGAAAGGAATCATCATTAAAATTGATGGAAAAAACATTGATATCAGAACTGATGATGGAATGTTATTGACATTTTCTGCTTCAGAATTGGTAAAAATTGAAAAAGATCAATACGAACTTTCTAAATTTTCAGACATCAATCATCAATTATTAAAAGAAAAAATTGCTTCACAATCTTCTAAAAAAAGTGCTTTTAAAAAGGATAAAAGCGAAGTAATTTTTGAAGTGGATTTACACATCAATCAACTCGTAGTTTCAACTAGAGGAATGGATAATTTTGACATGTTGAATTTGCAATTAGATACTGCAAAGCAAAAATTAGACTATGCAATCTCAAAAAGAATTCCGAAAATTGTGTTTATTCATGGAGTAGGGGAAGGGGTTTTAAAATCGGAATTGTATCGTTTATTTCAAAAATATCCTGTGAAATTTTACGATGCTTCGTACAAAAAATATGGTTTGGGAGCTACTGAAGTCGTTTTTTATCAAAATGGTTTTTAAAGAAGAAAGAATAAAGAACAAAGAACAAAGATTTTTAATTATTACTTATGAAAATCTGTGAATTTCGTTAAAAAAAACTACTGACAAAAACCGTATTTTTGCACAATGAAAACCATTTATTTAGACAATGCTGCAACCACCATTATTGATGCTGAAGTTTTATCAGTAATGCATGCTGCTTCTTTAGAAAATTATGGAAATCCATCTTCAACGCATCAATTTGGACGCAAAGCAAAATCTGCCATTGAAACTGCCAGAAAAAATATTGCCAAACATTTGAATGTCTCTGCAAGCGAAATTATTTTCACTTCAGGAGGCACAGAAGCAGACAATTTAATTTTGAACAGCGCTGTTTTCAATTTGGGAGTTCAACGAATTATCACCTCAAAAATTGAACATCATGCAGTGTTGCATACTTGCGAAAATTTAGCAACAAAACACGGAATTCAGCTAGATTTTGTAAAACTGGATACTATTGGAAACGTTGATTTGACCGATTTAGAAACGCTTTTAGCCACTTCTGATAAAAAAAATTTGATTAGTTTGATGCACATCAATAATGAAATTGGAAATATACTTTCAACTCAAAAAGTGTGCGAATTGGCTAAAAAACACCAAGCACTTTTTCATTCGGATGCTGTGCAAACAATTGGACATTATGCGTTGGATTTGCAACAAACTCCCATTGATTTTTTGGTAGCAAGTGCTCATAAATTTCACGGACCAAAAGGTGTTGGTTTTGCCTATTTTAAAAAAGGATTTGGAGTTTTACCATTATTTTTTGGCGGAAATCAAGAAAAAGGAGCAAGGTCAAGTACCGAAAATGTACATGGAATTTTAGGCATGGAAAAAGCATTGGAAATTGCGAATCAAAACTTAGCAAAAGAAGCATCACAAATCACTTCTATCAAAAAGTATTTTATAGATGAGCTTCAAAAACATATTGAAAATATAGCCTTTAACGGAAATTCATCTGACTTAGAAAAAAGTGCTTACACTATTTTAAATGTTCGATTTCCTGTAAAAAACGACTTTTTATTATTTAGTTTAGACATGGCAGGAATTGCAGTTTCAGGTGGTTCAGCTTGCCAAAGTGGAAGCAATAAAGGCTCACACGTTTTAAGTGAAATTTTGAATGAAACAGCAGCAAATGACACTTCCATTCGTTTTTCTTTTTCAAAATTTACTACCAAAGAAGAAATAGATATTACAATTACAAAATTAAAAGAGCTGCTAAAATAGCAGCTCTTTCGTTTACACATTACTTAATTTTAAATGAGAATTAAAATCCAGTTCCTGGAGCAGTAGGACTTTGCGCCTGCGCTTTTTTAGGGCTTAAAATTAGGTAAGTTCCAATAGCAGTTAATGCTGCATATT
>DAIUBY010000034.1:16831-26731 GCA_036846425.1 Polaribacter sp. | reverse complement strand
ATGAAAAAAACGAAATATGTTCAGTAATTAGTTTTAAATTCAAAGTTTAAAATTCAAGATTTTATTTTTTTCTAACTCTCAAATTCAACATTTCTACTCCTAAAGAAAATGCAATGGCAAAATATAAATAGCCTTTTGGAATCACTCCAACAGATTGATTAAAGATTTCTGTATGTGACAAATGTGCAGCTTCAGCAATCAACATAAATCCAATTAAAATCAAAAATGACAATGCCAGCATTTGAATTGTTGGATTTCTATTTACAAAATTATTAATTGGTTGCGCAAAAATCATCATGATTAAAATGGAAATAATTACGGCAATTACCATGATAATTAAGGCACCATCAATGCCATTTGTCATCCCAACAGCGGTTAAAATACTGTCAAAAGAAAATACCAAATCAATCAAAATAATTTGAACAATTACACTCGAAAACGAAATTACTTTCGGGGTTTTTAAAACAGCTTCCTCATCAGTATGTTCTACTTTATGACGAATTTCACGCGTACTTTTAAACAATAAAAACAATCCTCCCAAAAATAAAATTACACTTTGTACAGTAATTCCCGATTGAAACCAATCTGCATCAATCGTCAAAAATGGTTCTTTCATAGCAATCAAATAAGAAATACTAAAAAGCAATAAAATTCGCATAATCATTGCCAATGCCAACCCTAAAATTGTCGCTTTTCGCACTTGCTCTTTGGGCAATTTATTGGCTGAGATGGAAATAAAAATGATGTTGTCAATTCCTAAAACAACTTCCAAAAATGTAAGTGTAAGCAATGCAACCCAAGCTTCTGATTGTAAAAATATTTCAATTTATTATTTATTTAATTTTGTAAACAGTGCCCTTTTGTGAGAATTTTGAAAAACCAATTTTCACTGTAAAATCATATTTGTAATCATACAATTTATTGATTTGAACATACATTGGATCTTTTTGTAAGTCGTTTTTTGGATTGATATATTTTAAGGTATAGAAAAAATTATTTTTCCATTTTATTGATAAAGTATCAACAGTATTTCCATACTTACTAATTTGGATAGTATCTTTTCTGATGATGGTTTCTTTCACAAAATTATCTCCTGCAGGAATTTCAAAAACACCTTCTTTAAATCGATTAGAATTGTCTTTAAATTCTGATTTACACGAGACTAGATTTAGAAACAAGAAACAAGAAACAAGAAACAAGATTTGAATGTTATTTATTAATTTCTCTCTTTTCTGTACTCTTTTTTCTTTATTCATCATATTCCAGTGTAATTTGAAGGAGAAATCGCTTTCAATTCTTGTTTTATTTTGTCAGAAACAGTCAACGTTTCAATAAAATCAGCCATCGATTTTTGATTGATTTTCTCATTAGTTCTTGTCAAACTTTTCAAAGCTTCATAAGGATTTGGATAGGCTTCACGTCTTAAAATTGTTTGAATTGCTTCAGCCACAACAGCCCAATTATTTTCTAAATCTTGTTCAAATTTTTCTTTATTCAACAATAATTTATTTAAACCTTTTAAAGTTGAAGTAAACCCAATAATTGTGTGCCCAAAAGGAACACCCACATTTCTTAAAACAGTACTATCAGTCAAATCTCTTTGCAAACGAGAGATAGGTAATTTTGCAGATAAATGCTCAAAAATAGCATTGGCAATTCCTAAATTTCCTTCCGAATTTTCAAAATCAATAGGATTTACTTTGTGTGGCATTGCAGAGCTTCCAATTTCACCAGATTTTATTTTTTGTTTGAAATAATCCATGGAAACATAGGTCCAAAAATCTCTATCCAAATCAATTAAAATGGTGTTTATTCTTTTTAATGCATCAAACAAGGATGCTAATTGATCATAATGTTCAATTTGTGTTGTTGGAAAAGAATGATGCAAACCCAATTGATTTTCAACAAATTGACTACCAAAATTTTTCCAATTGATACTTGGATATGCCACTTTGTGCGCGTTGAAATTTCCTGTTGCACCGCCAAATTTGGCTGCATTTGGTATGTTTTTCAAAACACTTATTTGTGCCTCTAAACGTACTACAAAAACTTCTATTTCTTTACCCAATCTTGTGGGTGATGCAGGCTGACCATGAGTTCTTGCCAACATTGAAATGTCTTTCCATTCAATAACAAGCTCTTTTAGTTTTACTAAAAGTTCGTCAAAATGTGGAACAAAAACTTCGTGTAAAAATTCTTTTATAGAAAGTGGAATGGCAGTGTTGTTGATGTCTTGAGAAGTCAATCCAAAATGAATAAATTCTTTGTGATTTTGCAATCCTAAACCATCCATTTTTTCTTTGATAAAATATTCAACCGCTTTTACATCATGATTGGTTATTTTCTCAATATCTTTTATTTTTTGAGCGTCTTCTGAAGTGAAATTTTGATAAATAGCTCTTAAATCATCAAAATTTGAATGATTAAAATCAGCCAATTGTGGCAAAGGAAGTTCACAAATTGCAATAAAATATTCAATTTCTACACGAACACGATATTTTATCAAAGCTTCTTCAGAAAAATAGTTGGCTAAATCTGCAATTTTATCACGATAACGTCCATCAATTGGCGAAATAGCATTTAGTTGAGTCAAGTTCATTGTTTCAAAAAATAAGTTACAAAAATAGTTATTTCATCAGATTTAACAGCTTGAATTCTACTAATTTTTTTGAGGAAATATGTAAGAAAAAGAAACAAAATTATTATTTGGGATTTGTATATTTACAAAAAATTCATTGCATGATTTCTTTGAAAAAATATTTAAAAACTTTCCTTTTTTTCAGTTTCTTTTTTGTTTCAACCATCCATTTTGCTCAGAAAATTAATCAATTTGATGCAAACAAACAACGAACTGGAATTTGGAAAAAGTATCACGCAAATCAAAATATTCGTTATGAAGGTGAATTTAAAAACGGAAAAGAAATAGGCGTTTTCAAATTTTATGATGAATCTTCTCCACAATTTCCTACAATCATTAAAAAATATTCAGAAAAGACAGATTCTGTTGCAGTCGAATTTTATTTGCCCAATGGAAAATTACAATCCAAAGGATTTTTTATCGATAAAAATAGGGTAGGAAAGTGGCACTATTTTTTTCAGGATGGTAAAATTATGTCTGAAGAATACTATCATCAAGGAAAATTAGATGGAAAATTAGTGAATTATTACCCTAATGGAAAACCAACAGAAATCACTAATTATAAAAATGGTTTGAAACAAGGAATTTCTCAAAAATATTCAAGTGATGGAATTTTAATTGAAGAAGTTTTCTATGAAAATAATGTCTTGAATGGCGTTGCAAAATTCTTTGAATTGAATGGAAATTTGCGTGAAAAAGGCATTTATAAAGACGGAAAAAAATTCGGAAAATGGGAATTTTTCATTGATGGAGAAATTACTTCTGAAGATGAAAAAAACAAGAAAAATCTATTTACCAACAAAAAGCAAGACTAAATATTCCATTAGAGAAAACAATACATTCATCAATTATTTCAATGTCCTTTTTATCTACAAAATCGTAACTTTGCCACTTTAAAATTCAAACATGAAACGAGTTGTTGTTGGACTTTCAGGTGGAGTAGATTCTAGCGTTACAGCCTATTTATTAAAAGAACAAGGCTATGAAGTTATTGGACTTTTTATGAAAAATTGGCACGATGATTCTGTGACAATTTCTAATGAATGTCCTTGGTTGGAAGACAGTAATGATGCCATGATTGTTGCACAAAAACTCGAAATTCCTTTTCAAGTGGTTGATTTGAGCGAACAATATAAGGAACGAATTGTGGATTATATGTTTGATGAATATGAAAAAGGACGCACTCCAAATCCTGATATTCTTTGCAACAGAGAAATAAAATTCGATGTTTTTATGAAAATTGCCCTTCAATTAGGAGCAGATTTTGTAGCAACAGGTCATTATTGTAGAAAATCCGAAGAAAATATTAATGGAAAAACCATTTATAAATTGTTTTCTGGAAAAGATAGTAATAAAGATCAATCCTATTTTTTATGCCAACTTTCTCAAGAACAATTAGCAAAATCGCTATTTCCAATTGGTGAATTAACCAAACCTGAAGTACGTGAAATTGCTAAAAATGCTGATTTAATTACTGCAGAAAAAAAAGATTCACAAGGGTTGTGTTTTATTGGGAAAGTGCGTTTGCCTGAGTTTTTACAACAAAAATTACAACCAAAAATTGGAGAAATTATTCAAATTTCTGACGATTTTGTTGCCTATTCAAAATCGATTCCAACTTTTGAAAATAAAGAAGCTGAACTAGCTTTTTTTTCTCAAAAATTTAGTTACAAAAAACAAGATGGAAAAGTAGTTGGAAAACATCAAGGAGCACATTATTTCACCAAAGGTCAAAGAAAAGGTTTGGCTGTTGGTGGCACAAAAGAACCACTTTTTGTCATTGAAACGGACGTAAATGAAAATATTATCTACACAGGAGAAGGAAAAAATCATCCAGGATTGTATAGAAATGTGTTATTTGTTGCAAATGATGAATTGCATTGGATTCGTGAAGATTTGAAACTAAAAACAGGAGAATGTTTGGTTGTGGAAGCACGAATTCGCTATCGTCAAAAACTAGAAAAAGCAACTTTATATCAAGTTGAAAATGGCATGTATGTCGAATTTGAAAATCCACAATCAGCCATACAAGAAGGTCAATTTGTGGCTTGGTATCAACAAGAGGAATTGTTGGGTTCTGGAGTTATTTTTTAAATAAAAATTGTATTTTTATTCCACAATTCATTTTTATGAAAAAACCGTTATTTTTTATTTTCATTTTTTTTAGTGTTTTTCTCTTTTCTCAGACTACTGAGGATGCTTGGATTTTTTTGAAAGACAAACCAAACAGTGAAACTTTTTTAGCAAATCCTTTATCAATTTTGTCTGAAAGAGCTATTGATAGAAGAAATACGTTGCATATTGAATTAGATGAAAAAGACGCTCCAATAGAAATTTCATATTACAATCAACTTAAAAATGATGCTCAAATCTCGATTTTAGGAAAATCAAAATGGATGAATGCTATTCATATTCAAGCTACTGAAGCTAAAATTAGAACTCTATTTGCAACGTATTCATTTATCGAAAAAATTGAATTTGCTAATAAATCTTTGAATTCAATTCCCAAAAAAAACAGCAAAAAAATAACTCCCAATCATCATCAAAAATTAAATCATAAGCTTACTGATTTTAATTATGGTTCTGCTGATAATCAGATAAAAATGTTAAAAGGTAATTTTTTACATGAACAAGGTTTTAGTGGCGAAAATCAAATTATTGCAGTTATGGATAGTGGATTTCCAAATGTAAATACACTAACCGCATTTCAAAGAATTAGAGACAATAACCAAATTTTGGGAGGTTATAATTTTGCTGACAGAAATGATAATTTTTATACAAGAGATTCTCATGGAACACATGTTTTATCAACGATTGCTGGGTATGTAGAAAATCAATTTGTAGGTACAGCACCTGATGCAAAATTTTATTTATTTATCACAGAAATTGTTGAAACAGAAACTGTTTTAGAAGAAACTTTGTGGGTGGAAGCAGCTGAAAAAGCAGATAGTTTAGGTGTTAATGTCATCAACACATCATTAGGATATACTACGTTTGATAATCCTGCTCACAATTATTCGTACTCAGATTTGGATGGCAACACAACATTTATTTCAAGAGGAGCTACAATTGCAGTTTCTCGAGGTTTATTAGTTGTAAATGCAGCTGGAAATAGTGGTAATGATAGTTGGAAATATATTGGTGCACCTGCAGATACTGAAGGAGTAATTGCTGTTGGGGCAGTTACATCATCAGGAAATATTTCTAGTTTTAGTTCTTTTGGACCAAGTTTTGACAATCGAATAAAACCAGAAATTGTGGCTCAAGGACAAGGTTCTGCAATTATTAGTTTTAATTCTGGTGTAATTTCAGCAGCAAATGGCACTTCATTTTCATCGCCAATTATGGCTGGATTGATTACTTGTTTGAATCAATTAGAGAATATGTTGTTGAAATCTTCAAATAAAACTATTCAAAATAAAAATGATTTTTTAAAAATGGCAGTTTTTGAATCTGCTCATTTATATAACAATCCTAACGAAAGATTTGGTTATGGAATTCCAAATTTTGAAATAGCTTTTAATAATTATTACAATTCAATAACTGCTCATTTAGATGAAAATCCATTGATGATTTTGAAAGTAATTCCAAATCCAGTTGTAAATTCATTTAAAATTCAAAATTTAGAGACTAGTTCTGAAATTTATTCTTTGCAAATTTTCAATATTCTAGGTAAAAAAGTGCTTGATAAACAAATTATGAATGAAACAAGTATTGATATTTCTAATTTTAAAAAAGGAATTTATTTTGTTAGAATTTTCAATGATAAAGATTCAACAATAATTAAAATTTTAAAAGAATAAAAATTATAATTGATTAAATGTCTTATAAAATAACCAAACTATTTAACATAAAATATCCAATAATTCAAGGAGGAATGGTTTGGGTTTCTGGTTGGAAATTAGCTGCAGCAGTATCAAATTCAGGAGGTTTGGGTTTGATTGGAGCTGGTTCAATGTATCCTGAAGTGTTGAGAGAACATATTCAAAAATGTAAGAAAGCTACCAAAAAACCTTTTGGTGTAAACGTACCAATGTTGTATCCAGAAATTGAAAAAATTATGGAAATTATTGTAGCAGAAAACGTAAAAATCGTTTTTACTTCTGCTGGAAATCCTAAAATTTGGACGTCTTTTTTAAAAGAAAAAGGAATTACTGTTGTGCATGTTGTGAGTTCAGTAAAATTTGCTTTGAAAGCTCAAGAAGCTGGAGTTGACGCCATTGTTTGCGAAGGTTTTGAAGCTGGAGGTCATAATGGACGTGAAGAAACTACTACTTTTACATTAATTCCAATGATTAAACAAGCAATTTCAATTCCAATAATTGCTGCTGGCGGAATTGCAACAGGAAAAGGCATGCTAGCTGCCATGGTTTTAGGAGCAGATGGTGTTCAAATTGGAAGTAGATTTGCTGCAACTGTTGAATCTTCTGCACATCAAAATTTTAAGCAAACAATTATTGATGTGAAAGATGGAGATACACATTTGACATTGAAAGAATTAGCACCTGTTCGTTTGGTAAAAAATGCTTTTTATCACCAAATTCAGGATTTGTATCAACAAAATCCTAGCATTGAACAATTGAAAGAATTATTAGGAAGAGCTCGTGCAAAAAAAGGAATTTTTGAAGGTGATTTAGAAAATGGGGAGCTAGAGATAGGACAAATTGCAGGTTTAATTAATGAAATAAAACCAGCAAAAGATGTTTTAGATGAAATTATTACCGAATTTAATGAAGTTAAATCGCTCATTCATAAGCTTTAAACTATTTAATTGAAAGAAAATCAATTAATTAGCTTTTTATCAATTTATTGAACATATCTTTGTGGCATAATAACGTTGTTACTAATTAACAACACAATAATTTTTTATAATGAATAAAGGTACCGTAAAATTTTTCAATGATTCAAAAGGTTTTGGATTTATCACTGAAGAAGGATCAAACAAAGAACATTTTGTACATGTGTCAGGTTTAGTTGACGAAATTCGTGAAAACGATGAAGTTGAATTCGACTTACAAGATGGAAGAAAAGGATTAAACGCAGTAAACGTAAGAGTATTATAATATATATTTTATTACACTAGTTAATTTTTTACTAAAAGCCTATCAATTATTGATAGGCTTTTTTATTTTTACAAAAAAATCAAATATGATTGATGGCAGAAAACGAGCAAACGTTAAAATTGGAATGTTTGTAGAAATTATCTTAAAACAACATCAAATTTCAGGAGAAATCACTCAAGGAGTGGTTTCAAAAATCTTGACAAAATCTGTCAATCATCCACATGGAATTAAAGTTCAATTACAATCAGGATTGATTGGTAGAGTAAAAAATGTAATTGAATAATTTATTTTATTGGAATTTTAATTTCATATACTTTTCCACTTTTATTGGTCAACTTATTTTCTCGTAACCAAGTATTGTGAATTTTTAATTCTTTATAAGTAATTCCGAATTTTTTTCCAAAAGAAACTAAGTTTGTAATAGTTGTATCAACTTTTACAATTTTTGTTTTTGGTAAAGTGTATAAATCCTCTTTTTCAAAAACAAATCCATATTTTTCTGGATTTGTCATGATTTCTTTCAAAGCTAAAATCCTAAAAACATAACGTTCAGTTTCATTGGGTAATAAAACCTCATAATAACTTGTAACTTTTTGAGCTTCTAATTTGCTAGAAACTCCGTAATTTCCTGCATTATAAGCAGCTGCAGCCAATGTCCAAGAGCCAAACTTTTCTTTTGATTTTTTTAAATATTCAGCAGCAACTGCTGTTGATTTTTCAATATTGTATCTTTCATCAATATTACCATTGATTTCTAAACCAAATTCTTTGCCAGTTTCTACCATAAAATGCCACATTCCAGCAGCTCCTGCACTAGAAGTTTCATCAATAAAAGCGCTTTCTGCTAACGCTAAAAATTTAAAATCATCTGGTAATCCGTGTTTTTTTAGCAAAGGTTCTAAAATTGGGAAATACTTATTTGCACGTTTTAATAATAACAAACCATTGGATTGCCAATAAGTATTTACAAGCAATTCTCTATCCATTCTCTCGTAAATATTTGGAATTTCCAAAGGAACTCTCTCTCCTGCAAAGTTCAAATTTTCAGGAAGTTTGAGTGATTTTATTTTATATGTTGCATGCGTAATTGTCTCTGGATCAGTATCTGATTTTTGGATTGCATTCACAAAAAACAATGTAATGAAAACTACAATTAAAAAAGATAAAAAACGAATTGGTTTGCTCATGATACAATTATTTTGAACCCTAAAAATACTAAAAATTAAAGTGCTAATTGATGAAAATACTATCAATAATTTCAGAAATTTTCTTTGCTTTGTTTAAAATCATAACATGAGTTCCATCTTTTATTTCAATAGTATTTTTGATGTTTTGAATTGGAAAAATTTTATCATCAGTTCCATGAATGTGAACAATATTCTCAATTTGCTCAATTTGTTGCCATTTCAAAACATTTTGAATCGCCCATTTAAGATAAATTTCATTTCGTTCAGAAAGGTATTTTTTATAAATTAAAGCTCTTTTTTGAAGAGCTCTTCCAATAAAAAATCGACTAAAATCTTCAAAATTGGTAATGATTTTAGTTGGGAATAATTTATACAAATTTCCAAAAGTAGCTACTCTAAATCTTTTGGGAAGCTCTTCAGATGTTTTTACGCTTGAAATAATGATTATTTTTTTGCAATCTAAAAATCGACTCATTTCTTGCACCAAAATTCCACCAAAAGACACTCCAATCAAAACAGGATTTTCTTCAGTTACATCTTGACACATCCTCATGGCATAATTTGAAATTGTTTCTTCTAATGCCAATGGTTTTTTCCATTTCAAATAAAACAATTCGTATTTTTCTTTAGGTAGATTTAAATTTTCAAAAATTTCAGGTCCAGCTGCCAAACCAGGCATCAAGTAAACAGGAATTTTTTTCATTTATGAATATTTTTTGGGTATTGTAATTAATGAGAATAATTTCTAAAAAAAATAAAATTATACTGAGATTGTTTCGTTTGTAAAGTCAAATCGAACAATGCCATCAGAATCAATTTCTGTCAATGAAATTTGATGTAATTCATTAGCCAACTCAGGATTCCAAGGCGTTTTTACTTTGATATAATTTTCTGTAAAACCGTGAATATATCCTTCTTTGTTTTCGTTTTCAAATAAAACTGTGAATATATTTCCTAGCTGAGATTCATAAAATGCACGTCTTTTTTTAACAGACAAACCACGCAACATTTT
>DAIUBY010000034.1:9935-16731 GCA_036846425.1 Polaribacter sp. | reverse complement strand
AATTCATCACTTCCAGATTGCAATGGAATGTGAAAATGAGGCACAAATGCCTTTGACTTTGAAACAAATACTATGGTTTCATTGGTCAATAAATTGGGTTCAATGGATGAAATTCGCAAACGATGAATTCCTTCAATTTTGTCTAATTCTTGAACAAGTTCAAAAAAAGTATGTTCGTGTTTTTTATTTCCAAATTCTCCTTTTCCATAATCACCAATATTTACGCCTGTCAAAACGATTTCTTTAATGCCTTTTGCAGCAATTTCTTTTGCATTTTTCAACACATTTTCTAAAATATCACTTCTGGAAATTCCACGTGCTAAAGGAATGGTACAATAGGTGCATTTGTAATCACAGCCATCTTGTACTTTCAAAAAAGCACGAGTTCTATCGCCAATTGAATAAGATCCTACATAAAAATCAGCTTCTGAAATTTCACAAGAATGCACTTCACCAACATCATTTTTGGTTAAATCGTTAATATAACTTGTTACATTGAATTTTTCAGTAGCACCCAAAACTAAATCAACACCATCAACAGCAGCCAATTCTTCTGGTTTTAGTTGCGCATAACAACCCACAGCAATTAAAAAAGCATTGTTGTTTTGTTTTAAAGCACTTTTCACAATCGATTTAAAACGCTTATCAGCGTTATCAGTCACAGAACAAGTATTGATTACATATACATCTGCTTTTGATTCAAAATCAACTCTTTCAAAGCCTTCATTTTTGAAATTTCTAGCAATGGTTGAGGTTTCAGAGAAATTAAGTTTACAGCCTAAAGTATAAAAAGCTACTTTTTTTTCTGTATTCATTCTTGTAAATTTATAGCATGCAAAAGTACGACATAATTCAATAATTATAAAACTTTCAAAAAATGAAAATTATAGCCAATTTAACTCCACCTTATTATGCAGTGATTTTTACAACTCTACTTACAGAGAATAGTAAAGATTATCATGAAACTGCCGAAAAAATGGAGCAACTTGCCAAACTTCAAGAAGGATTTTTGGGTATAGAATCTACTAGAAGTGACATTGGAATTACAGTTTCTTATTGGCAAACTTTGGATGATATTATTGCTTGGAAGAATAATATTGAGCACACAAATGCAAGAAATTTAGGAAGAGAAAAATGGTATCAGCAATATCAGCTTAGAGTTTGTAAGGTTGAGCGTGAATATGGTTTTGAAAAATAATTAAAAAACTTTTTCTTTGATTTTTGCAGCTAATTTTTTTCGAACATTTGTAGGAAAAGGTCTGTCTCCGTGTAAAATATCCACCATCATATTATTGAAATATTGACCATATTTATCTAAAATATAATTTCTAATTGGATTGTTATGATAGAAAAATTTTGAAAGAAAAACACCTGATTTTAGTTCAGGAAGTAGTTTTATTTTTAGCTTTTTAAGATACAATTCTGATGCAATTTCCAAATTCAAATCACTCTCAATTAGTGCTTCAGCAACATATTTTCCACTTAAAATAGCATTCGAAATTCCTTCAGCAGTTATAGGCTCTGCAAAACCAGCAGCATCACCAATTAAAAAAACATTCTTTTTAACAAATCCATCTGTTCTTGGTGCAATTGGAATTTGAAAACCATGGGCTTCTTCTTTTGTAATTTCTTGAATTTGAAGAGATTGTAAATATTTCTGATAATATTCTTTCAGATTTATTTTACCTTTTTTGGTAGTTAAAACACCCAAAGACAAATGATTTTTTTTAGGAAAACACCATGCATATCCATAAGGAACTGCATCAATATCAAAACGAACACTTTTGGAAAATCGTTCAAACTCTTTTTCTGAGACAGTTACTTCGTATTCTAAAGCTGGAATTAATTTTCTGGTATCTGAATTCCATCCACTCATTTTGGCAGTTGGACTCAAAACGCCATCTGCTGCAATGATAAAATTGGTAGAAATTTCGCCTTGAGAAGTTCTTAGAATTGACAGATTCTTTTGAAAATCAATACTCAGTAACTTGTGATTTTCCAATAAAGTAACCCCAAATTCTGTTGCTTTTTCAACAATCAATTTATCAAACGTATCACGCATAACCATGGTAATAATTGGTTGATTTTTAGTTGATTGATAAGATTTAGTTGGATTGTCGTTAAAATAAGTTTCAACACTAAAGAACTCACGTTCAACAACTTCTGCAATGTCAAAAGGCATATCTTTTCTACCTCTGTTTACAAATCCACCACCACAAGTTTTGTATCTTGGTAATGTTTCTTTTTCAATAATTACTGTTGAAATTCCTTGTTTTCCAAGATAAAAAGCCGTTGAAGCTCCTGAAGGACCACTTCCAATAACAGCAACATCATAATGTTTCATACTTTTTTAGTTTTATTGAAAAATGGTATTATTCTTCCCAAGTTACATTTGCAAGAATGGGAAAATGATCAGAATATTTGTGTTTAAATTCAGCATATTGATTGATTTCAGCAGCTTCATCCGTCAAAATAAAATCAATTCTTAGCGGAAACCAATAGTTATAAGTTTCTCCAAATCCTTTTCCAGCTTCAATAAAAGCGTCTTTTTTATCATCAGAAATTTGATTATAAACCCATGAAAAACTGGTATTATTAAAATCGCCTGCAATTATTTTTTTGCCTTTCCATTTCTTTTCATGAGCCAAAAAAACGGTAGTTTGATTCACTTGTTTTTTAAATCCATCTTCTAAAATTGAAACTAATTTTTCTGAATTTTCTTGTCCAAAATTCTCTTTATCGGTCTTTAATTTTAAGGATTGTAAATGAATATTATAGACTCTAATAGTATCTTTTCCTTTTAAAATATCAGCAAAAATTATGTTGTTTGAAGTATGTTTCAAATCCAAAGAACCACTATTGATGATTGGATATTTTGAGTAAATAGCCAATCCATTTTTGTTAGATTCAGTTTTTGTGTTAACATATTTATACTTATATTTAAAATCTTGATTTACAAGTGAATAATAGTCTTGAAATAGCAAAATATCTGGTGATTTTTCTTGAATTAAATCATTGATTTTTTTTGGAATTTCAGGGTCGTCAATCCATTCATATTGATTGAACAAACGAACATTATAGCTCATGATGGAAAGGCTATTATTGGCAACTATTTTTTTTTCAAACAATATATAAATTGGCGTTAAAGTCAGCCAACCCAAAGCCAAAATGGTTCCTGATAATAAGAATTGTTTCTTAAAAAACAACACCCAATAAATGAAAAAAAGGATGTTCGCAAAAATTAAAAATGGCACAGATAAACTTAAAATTGCCAAAATTGGAAGTTTTTCAGGAGAAATAAATGGCAATAAATAAGAGCCCAAAAGTAGCAAAGCTGTGATGATATTTACAAAGTAAATAATTTTATTGATGATGGATAACTTTTTCAATTTTTGCTAATTTTTTCCTTGTTTAAATAGAAATTCTTTTTCTGATTTTGTAAGTGTGTCATAGCCAGATTTACTTATTTTATCTAAAATTTCGTCAATTTGTTTTTGAGTGAAATCTGTTTTTGTATTTGGTTTTTGAATGTTTTTTGATTTGTAAACAGTACGTAAAGGTTTCTTTTTTGTGGTAAAAATACTACTTAAATTTTTGAAAAATTCAAGTTTTTTATTGCTTTCATTACTCACAAATAAAAATCCGAAAAAGCTTCCTCCCAAATGTGCAAAATGTCCACCTGCATTGTTTCCTGCTAAACCCAAAACATCCAAACCAACCCAAATTGCAGCCAAATACCACAATTTTGCAAATCCAATAAATCTGATTTTCAGTTCGTAATTAGGCATATACGTTGCAATTCCCATAAAAATTGCTGAAATTCCTGCAGAAGCTCCAATCAAAACGGATGTTTTTCCTTGAAATAAGGGAAAATAATTTTGACTAAAAAGGTAAAAAATTCCCCCAAAAAGAGTTCCTAAAACATAAAATATAAATAGTTGTTTTTGTGAGAAAAATTGAATAAATAAGTTTCCAATAAAATACAAGGCAATCAAATTGAACAATATATGTAAAAAATCAGCATGTAAAAATCCGTAAGTAATTATAGACCAAGGTTTTGTGAAAAGTGCGTCAATTTTGGTATCCAAAGAAAACCATTGAACAAACCAATTGGATTGATTTTTATATAAACTTTGAAAAACACTTATCAAAAGAGTTAAAACAAATAGCATAATATTGATATAAATCAATTTTTCTACGATGTTTCTTCTTTCAAATCGTTGTTTTAAATTGTTTATAGTGCTCATTTAGTGCATTTTAAATTGATTCTTTTTCCAATAAAATGCGATGATAAATCCTATTAAAGCACCACCAATGTGTGCAAAATGAGCAATACTACCAACAGAATATTTGGTCATTCCAAAAAATAAATCTCCTAAAATCATAATAGGAATAAAATATTTGGCTGCAATTGGTACAGGAAAGAAAATCAAAGCCAATTTAGCATCTTTAAAATACATTCCAAAAGCTACTAAAACGCCATAAACTGCTCCAGAAGCACCAACTGCTGGCGTTTTATAAAGTGAAAAAATTTCATCAAATTGATTTTGTGTTATGGCTCCTAAAACTCTAAAATCATCTGTGCTTCCTTTTTTTAATATGTTAATTATCTCATTATCAGTTAATCCTGCTTGGATAAAAAGTTCATATATTGAATTAAATTGATAATAATTTACCAAAGTATAAATCAAACCAGCTCCAATTCCTGAAGAAAAATAAAAGAAAATAAATTTATTTTTTCCCCACATTTGTTCCAAAGGCGTTCCAAAAGCCCACAAACCATACATATTGAATAAAATATGTGCAAAACCACCATGCATAAACATATGTGTGGCATATTGCCAAAATCCAAAATGTTCATTTTTTGGAAAATGCAGTGCTAAAATATTTGTGTAATCTGTTTGCATTAATTGTGGTGCAACAAATACAATCACGTTTATAATAATCAAATGTTTGATAGCGTCTGTAAAATTGTTCATTTTTTAACTGTTAAATAGATTATCTATTTCGTTCAAAGTCAGTGTTTTAAAAGTGGATTTTCCTGTTGGCGAAATGGAAGGTTCTTTGCACGAAAATAAGTCATTTACCAGATTTTCTTGTTCTTTTTCAGACAAAAATGTACCAGTTTTTATACTCAATGTTTTGGCAAACGATTTTGCCATCACATCAAAATGACTATAACTTGTGTCTGGCACTTCCATATTCAAATCATTCAATAAATCCTCTAAAATAATCGAAATTTTACTTTCAGTCACTGAAGTTGGAATTCCTTTGATGGTTACACTGTCTCTCGTAAATTCATCAAAAGAAAAACCTGCATTTTCCAATTCTTGTTTTAGAGTGTATATCATTTCAATTTCTTGCGATGAAAAAGAAATTTTTACAGGAAATAATAATTGTTGACTATTTGCTTCTTTTACGGTGATATTTTCTAGAAAAGATTCATACAAAATTCTTTGATGCGCCAAGGATTGATGAATTAAAACCACCCCAGATTTAATCAAACTGATGATATATTTTCGTTGAATTTGAAATGTTTTTTGTGTTTTCTCTTTCTCATTTTCGAATAAATCTTCTTGTTGATTTTGCTGAACTGATTCAATAGTAGTATATAAAGATTCCCAACTTTGTGTATGTTTTTCTCTGTTAAAAGGAAAATGAATTTCTTTTTGAGTTGCCTCTTTAAACGGATTAAAATTAGGGTCTACAATAATTTTTGGAGTAGCTGCTTGACTCGAATTTTTTTCAAGTTGATATGGAATATCCAAATTCGCATCTCTGTTAAAATCCAATACTGGAGCCACATTATATTGTCCTAAACTATGCTTGATAGTTGCTCTCAACATGGCATATAATGCATTTGCATTGTCAAATTCAATTTCCGTTTTAGTAGGATGAATGTTGATATCAATGGTGTTTGCGGGCACTTGTAAATATAAAAAATAGGAGGGATGTGAACCTGATTCCAGCAAACCTTCAAAAGCACTCACCACAGCATGATTCAAATACCCATTTTTGATAAAACGATCATTCACAAAAAAGAATTGTTCTCCTCTTTTTTTCTTTGAAAAAGAAGGTTTTGTAACGAAACCTGTGATAGAAAGAATGTCTGTCTGTTCCTCAATTGGCACCAATTTTTCATTTATTTTGGAACCAAAAACAGCTACAATTCGTTTTCTGAAATTACTACTTTTTAAGTTATAAACTTCAATATCATTGTGATGCAATAAAAATGAAATTGAAGGATGAGCCAAAACCACTCGTTGAAATTCGTCAATGATATGACGTGTTTCAATGGTATCAGATTTTAAAAATTTTCTACGAGCAGGAATGTTATAAAACAAGTTTTTCACTGAAATACTTGTTCCAATTGCCGTATTTACAAAATCTTGAGAAATAATTTTACTTCCTTCAATTTTTATACTAGTTCCAAGTTCTTGATTTTCTTGTTTTGTTTTTAATTCAACATGTGCAATAGCAGCAATTGAAGCTAATGCTTCACCACGAAAACCTTTGGTATGCAAGCTAAATAAATCTTCAGCTTTTCTAATTTTGGAAGTTGCATGACGTTCAAAACACATTCTTGCATCAGTAACACTCATGCCTTTTCCATTGTCAATAACTTGAATGAGTATTTTTCCTGCTTCTTTAATAAGCAATTTGATATCAGTTGCACCAGCATCAATCGCATTTTCAAGCAATTCTTTTACAACAGATGCAGGACGTTGTACGACCTCACCAGCAGCAATTTGATTGGCTACATGATCTGGTAAAAGTTGAATGATATCTGACATTA
>DAIUBY010000034.1:0-9835 GCA_036846425.1 Polaribacter sp. | reverse complement strand
GCAGCAATTTGATTGGCTACATGATCTGGTAAAAGTTGAATGATATCTGACATTAAAATAAGTGATGAAAATCTAAAATATAAGCTGCAATACCTACAAGAATTGTTATAATTATAGCTATTCTAAAAGTTGATTTACGATTTGAAATGGGAGACTTACTTCTTTTCCAAGCTTTTCTTAAATTATTTGTTGAAAAGTCTGCAACTGAATGATTTTCATCTATTCCTAATTCTTTGCATTTAGCATACTTTTCTTCTAGCTTTTTTAATCTTTCCTTTCGCTCGTTATAATACCTAGGTTTATAATCAAAAACATAATAAGATCTTGTTTTAAAAGCGTTTCCAAACATAATAAAGTTTTTAAATTAGAATTTTCATTAAACAAATTTTAGACCAAAAATTCTAACTTCAAATTTAAAGAAATAATAGGAATACCTCAAGAAATGATACAAAAAGAATTCTTAAAAAATTGATTGTGAATCTTAGTTAAAAACCAATACTTTCTGTTGGTTTTCCTATGTTTTTTAAAACTGCCATTTTAATAGCAGCAATCGCACATTCAATGCCTTTATTACCTAATTTTCCTCCAGAACGATCCAAAGATTGTTGTTTGGTGTTGTCTGTCAAAACACAGAAAATCACAGGAATATCATATTTTACATTCAAATCTACAATTCCTTGAGTAACACCTTCACATACAAAATCAAAATGCTTTGTTTCTCCTTGAATCACATTTCCAATGGCAATAATGGCATCCAATTTTTGAGTTTGAATCATCTTTTTACATCCAAAAACCAATTCAAAACTACCAGGAACATCCCAAGAAATAATGTTTTTTTCTTGAGCACCACAATCCAATAAAGTTTCAATAGCGCCTTTTTTTAGATTTTGAGTGATTTCAGGATTCCATTCAGAAACAACAATCCCAAATCGAAAAGCATTCGCATTTGGGATTGTTGTTTTGTCGTAATATGATAAATTGGTTGTTGCCATTTTTCTTAATTCAAAGTTTAAAGTTTAGAGTTCAGAGTTTAAAGAAGAATTTTCGCAACTAAAAACTATCGACTTAAAACTTAAAACTATTCTGCGTATTTTGCAGCATTGATGAATTTTTCAATATCTCTTCCTTGATCAGATTTTGAATAATTTTCTTTAATTTTTGTAAAAAATGCAACTGCTTTTTCAAATTCTTTTAAATTCATTGCAGTTTCTCCAGCTTTCAATAAATATAGAGGAGTTGTGAATTCATTGTCTTTTTTGTTTGCAGCTTTTTCATAATATTCTAACGCATCTTTTGGTTGATTGATATCAGAAAAAGCATCTCCAATAGCACCTAAAGAAATTGGACCTAACATTTCGTCATCTGATTCGAATTTGCTTAAAAATTCAATCGCTTTGTCATATTGTTTCAATTGTAAGTAAGAAACTCCTGCATAATAATTTGCCAAATTTCCAGCATCTGTACCACTGTAAGACTCAGCAATATCAACAAAACCATATTTTCCGTCTGCACCTTCTAAACCTAAATTTAATAAAGAATCTGAAGCTGAACCAGATAGAGCTGCCTCATCAAAATATTTTCTTGGAAATGCCAATTCATCAGCAGCATCCAATTCTTTTGGCTCTTGAATAAATTTATTGTAACCCAAATAACCTAAGAAAACCACCACCAAACCAATCAAAACATACAATAAAGGTTTGCTGTTTTTTTCAATCCATTGTTCTGATTTTGAAGCAGTTTCATCTAAAGTATTTAAAACTCCAGCTGTTTCATAAGCTTTCTCATCAGATTGATTTTCTTCTTTTTTGTTTCCGGGTTTATATCCTCTCTTCTTGTATGTTGCCATCTTTCTTTAAAAATTTGTGGGCACAAAAATAGTTTTTTTAATTGGATTTTAAAAGCGCTTATTTTGCAAAATTTTCGATAATTTGCGAATCATTTTAGAAGCAAAAAGAAACAAATGTATCTTCAAAAAATATCCATCGTTAATTTTAAAAATATTGAATCGCAAACATTTGATTTTCAGCGAAAAATAAATTGTTTTGTAGGTAATAATGGTGTTGGAAAAACAAATGTTTTGGATGCTATTTATTATTTGTCTTTTGCAAAAAGTTATTTCAATACAGTTGCTGTTCAAAATATCAATCACAATGCTTCTTTTTTTATGATTGAAGGTGATTATTTGTTGGATGAAAGAGTAGAAAAAATTGTTTGTAGCCTAAAAAAGGGACAAAAAAAAGTACTGAAAAGAAATGATAAAATTTATGAGAAATTTTCAGAACATGTAGGGCAATTTCCGTTAGTGATTATTTCTCCTGCAGATAGAGATTTGGTTACAGAAGGCAGTGAAACTAGAAGAAAGTTTATTGATGGCGTAATTTCTCAGCAAAACAAACAGTATTTGAACGATTTGATTTCTTATAATAAAGTGCTGAGTCAACGCAATGCATTATTGAAATATTTTGCGGCAAATCGTACTTTTGATGCATTGAATTTGAGTGTTTATGATGAGCAACTATCAGAATTTGGAGCAAGAATTTACCAAGTTCGGAAGCAGTTTTTAGAAGCATTTATTCCTATTTTCAATCAAAAATATCAGATTATTTCTGGAGAATCTGAGGGTGTTAATTTAGTGTATGAAAGTCAGTTACATCATTTTCAGATGCAAGATTTATTAAAAAAATCAATAGAGAAGGATAAAATTTTACAATTCACAACAGTTGGAATTCATAAAGACGATTTGAGTTTTGATATTGGTGAGTATCCAATTAAAAAATTTGGTTCGCAAGGTCAACAAAAATCGTATTTGATTGCTTTGAAATTAGCACAATTTGAGTTTATCAAGCAAAAATCAAAAATTACACCTATAGTTTTGTTAGATGATATTTTTGATAAATTAGACGAAAATAGAGTTTCACAAATTGTAGATTTGGTAAATAATGATGAATTTGGACAAATTTTCATTACAGATACACATCCAGAAAGGACAGAGAAAATTGTGAAAATGAGTAATAAATCGTATCAAATTTTTAAATTGTAATGGCAAAAAGAGAAAATGATTCTGTTTTGATGAAAGACTTGATGCAATTATTTATCAAAGAAAATAATTTGTCTAAAGGAATGCAAAAAATTAGAATTGAGGAAACTTGGGCAAAGTTGATGGGACAAGGAGTTGCTAATTATACAACCTGTGTAAAATTGCAAAATAGCACATTGATTGTTCATTTGTCATCATCAGTTTTACGCGAAGAATTGACCTATGGAAAAGACAAAATCATCAAAATGATGAATAAAGAAATGGGTGAAAATGTAATTTCAAAAATTTTGTTGACATAAAAAAAACTCGCCAAAAATTCAGCGAGTTTTCCTAAATATAACACAAAGAATTTGTAAGAATTCTTAAAATTGTTCTCTACCAGAAAAATGGAAATTACCTTCAATCAATGCATTTTCATCAGAATCTGAACCGTGAACAGCATTTTCTCCAACAGATTTTGCAAACATTTTTCTAATTGTTCCTTCAGCTGCATCAGCCGGATTTGTGGAACCAATTAAAGTTCTAAAATCTTCAACAGCATTTTCTTTTTCTAAAATTGCAGCCACAATTGGACCTCTTGTCATAAACTCAACCAATTCCCCAAAAAATGGACGTGCTTTGTGCACAGCATAAAAAGTTTCCGCATCATTTTTGGTCATTTGTGTTTTTTTCAACGCAACAATTCTAAATCCTGCTGCATTAATTTTTGCTAATATTGCGCCAGTATGTCCGTTTTCAACAGCATCTGGTTTAATCATGGTAAATGTTCTATTTGTAGTCATTCTATTTTTTAAAAATTTTTGCAAAAGTACGGTTTTATATTGTAAAAACAAGGCGACTTTTTTCAAAAAAAAAATAATAATAAAGTAAAGAAAAATGTTCTTGATTTTCTTTTTTGTGAAATCTCTTTCAAAATTACTTTTCGAAAATCTGATTAAATTGTATCTTCGCAACCTATGATTTTAAAAGGAATAAATGAATTACAACTTTTTTTAGAGAAATCTAGAAATATTGTAATTATTGGACATAAAAATCCTGATGGAGATGCCATAGGTTCCACATTAGGGTTAAAACATTATTTGGAAAAAAAAGGACATGATTGTACTGTTTTAGTGCCCAATGAATATCCTGATTTTTTACATTGGCTGCCAGGTTCTGAAACCACTTTTCGCTTTGATTGGCAAAACAAACAATCCCAAAAAGCAATTTCAAAATCCGAAATTATTTTTTTATTAGATTTCAATGCACTGCACAGAGTTGGAGATGATATGCAACAAACGTTGGAAAAATATTCGAATGATTTTGTTTTGATTGATCATCATCAACAACCAGATGAATTTAAGTATATGTATTCAGATATTGAAATTTGTTCTACCTCACAAATGGTGTATCAATTTATAGAAATGAATAATGATTTGCCTTTGATTGATGCCAAAATTGCAACTTGTTTATATACAGGAATCATGACAGATACTGGCTCATTTCGATTCAGATCAACCACAAGCAAAACTCACAGAATTATTGCTGATTTGATTGATAAAGGTGCAGAAAATGATAAAATTCATTCCAATGTATATGATGCTAACACAAAAAACAGGTTGTTGCTTTTAGGACAAGCTTTGCGAAATTTGATTGTTTTAGAAAACTATAAAACAGCATTTATTACCTTAACTGATGAAGAAAAAAATAAATATGATTTTCAAAAAGGAGATTCAGAAGGAGTTGTAAATTATGCGTTATCTATTAAAGGAATTGTTTTTGCAGCCATTTTTATTGAAGATATTCAGCAAAATATTATAAAAATCTCTTTCCGATCAAAAGGAAGTTTTTCTGTAAATCAATTTGCTAGAAATCATTTTGAAGGTGGAGGACATGACAATGCTGCTGGAGGAAAATCAACTAAAACGTTGCTTGAAACCGTAGAAAAGTTTTGTTCGTTAATACCAAATTACACGTTAGATTTACAAAATTCTTATGAAAATTAATTCATTTTTATTACTAAGTTTTTTATTGATTTTTGGCTGTTCTAAAATTGAGCCAAGAAGACCTATCAACCCAAAACCATCCACTATTCTCTATAAAGAAGTTATTGAAGATTCAAAAAAAATCACTAAAGCTGAAGATGAAAAAATTTCAAAATTGTTAAAAAAGGACACATTACACCATTATATTCAATCTTCAGAAGGTTTTTGGTACACATATATTCAAAAAATCGAAGAAAATTTACCCACTCCAAAAATGGGTGATGAAGTGATTTTTGAGTATCAAATTTCAGATTTGAATGACTCAATCATCTATAATAAAGCGGAATTAGGGCAAAAAACATATAAAATTGACAAAGAAGATTTTATTTCTGGATTACAAAAAGGAATAAAGTTGATGAAAACCGGAGAAACCATTACATTTGTTCTTCCATTCTACAACGCATTTGGTGTTTTGGGTGATGGAAATAAAATAGGAGTAAACAAATCAGTAAAAAGTACAGTAACATTAATTAAAATAACAAACTAAAAATGAGAATTTTAAAAAATTTCGTAATGCTTGTGGCACTTACAAGCTTAATTTCATGTAACAACAAACCAAAAGAAGTTACCGCTCTAAAAACAGAAATCGATTCAGCAAGTTATGCTTTAGGAATGGATATGGCAATTAAAGTAAAAGCAAATTTTGATGAAGCAAATACCGATTTATTTTTACAAGGGTATAGAAATGGAATTGATTCCACAAATTTGTTGATTAAACAAGAAGATTTGAATGCTTTTTTAAGTAAATTTTTCCAAAAATTACAAACAGAAAAAGTGCAAAAAGAAGCTGAGAAAAATTTTGGTGCCAACAGAAAAGCTGGTGAAGATTTCTTAGCCGAGAACAAAGTGAAAAAAGGAATGGTAACAGCAAGTACAGGTTTGCAATACGAAATTTTAACTGCTGGCTCAGGAGATAAAGTTTTACCAACATCACAATTAAAACTTCATTATCATGGAACTACAATTGACGGTCAAATTTTTGATAGTTCGGTTGATAGAAAAGAGCCAATTGACGCTACTGCAAATCAATTTATTCCTGGATTTAGTGAAGGATTATTATTGATGAACAAAGGTGCAAAATACCGTTTTTACATTCCTCAAGAATTGGCTTATGGTGCACAACAAAGAGGCGATTTAATCAAACCTTTTTCAGCATTAATTTTTGAAGTTGAAATTTTAGATATTACCAATCAATAATGAAATATTATAAACTTTTACTTTTAATTCCTTTCATATTTAGCTGTAATTCAGCTAAATATGAGGGATTGAAAGATGGTTTGTATGCAGAAATTCAAACAAATAAAGGCGATATTTTATTGGAACTTTATTATGAAAAAGTTCCAATGACTGTTGCTAGCTTTGTTTCCTTGGCAGAAGGAAACAACAACAAAGTTCCTGACTCCATCAAAGGAAAAAAATATTTTGATGGAACTCGTTTTCATAGAGTTGTAAAGAATTTTATCATTCAAGGTGGTGATCCAACTGAAACAGGAAAAGGATTTCCAGGGTATCGTTTTGGAGACGAATTCCCTGTTGATGAAAACAATGAGTACTTATTCACTCACAATGATTATGGGGTTTTATCCATGGGAAATTCTGGTCCTGACTCTAATGGAAGCCAGTTTTTTATCACACAAACTCCTTCGCAACATTTGGATGGAAAACATGCTGTTTTTGGAAAAACAACTTTAAATTCTGAGCAATTAGAAGCGTTAAAAGAGAAATTTTCAAATCCTGAAAAACTTTCAAAAGCAATAGATTCTGTTCGACTTTCAGTGGTTTTAAATATTGAACAATTTGACACCATCAACAAAATAAAAATCATCAGAATTGGAGAAAAAGCAAAAAAATTTGATGCTGCAAAAGTTTTTGACGAAGAAATGACTCAATTTGAATTGGGTTATGAAGAACGTCAAAGAATAAAAGATGCCATTGAAGAAAATAGATATCGTCAATATCTTAATGATAAAAGCAGTTTTCAGGAAAAATTAGATGAAAAAAACGCTATCAAAACAACTTCAGGATTAGGTTTTTTAATATTGAAAAGTAATTTGAAAGGACAAAAAGTAGTTGATAATAAACCTATTAAAGCTCATTTTTCACTTTTTCTTGCTGATGGAAAAAAAATACAATCAACAGAAGATAGTGGAGCTCCTTTGGTTTTTCGTTTAGATGACAAACAAAGGCCTATGGTTACAGGTTTTGCTGAAGGTGTAAGAATGATGAAAGAAGGTGAAAAAGCACGTTTATTTGTTCCATATTATATCGGATTTGGAGAAGCAGCTTATGGGCCTTTTCCAGCAAAATCTGATTTAATTTTTGAAGTAGAAATCTTAGAAATCGGAAAATAATTTGTTAGAAAATATCATTCAAAAAGACAAAGAATTGCTCATTTTCCTGAATAATTTAGGAAATGAACAGTGGGATTCTTTTTGGTTATTGATAACAAAACAATTTTATTGGACACCATTATTTTTGTTCATATTTTATATGATATTCAAAAATTTTGGACTTAAAAAAGGAGGTTTTATAGTTTTATCAATTGTAATTTTAATCACTTTTTCTGATCAATTTACAAATTTTGTAAAAGATTATTTTCAACGTTTGCGCCCAAATAATGATCCTGAAATCAATCATTTATTACGCAATTTTATTCAACCTCAAAGTTTTAGTTTTACATCTGGACATGCAACAACTTCCATGTTTTTTACGGTTTTTATTATTCTTTTATTGAAAAAATATTATAAAAACTGTTATTTTTTATTGCTTTTTCCTTTAATTTTTGGATATAGTAGGATTTATTTAGGCGTACATTTTCCTTTAGATATATTGCTTGGATTTGCCTTAGGAACTACTTTGGCTATACTTTATTACAGATTATTCAGCGTAGTTTTTAAAAAACTATTTGTGTAATTTTTTATTATTGAAATACAAATATTTTGTAGAGTGATAATAAGCCATCAATAAACTGTCCATTTGTGATGCTTTTACTGAATCAATTTTAGATAAATCGTCCAAAGTTTTTGTTTTCAAATCGTACAAGCCGTTTGTATTTGTAACCAAGGTTTTTGAATAATACAAACTGTCTTTCAAAATGCCAATTGTTGGCTCGCCATTCATTCTTAAATACACAAATGAAAAAGAATCATTTGCAGCAAATGGATCCAATAGATTTCTTCCTAAGGTATAATTTGTGTGATTAATACTCATCAAATTCATTACTGTTGGAAATAAATCAATCAATTTTCCATAGGTTTTTATTTCAATTGGTTTTACTAATTTTGGTGCATGAATAATCAAAGGAACATGTTGCAGTTGAATATTCAAATCATATTCTTTTGAATATTTTTCTGTTTGATTCATACTTGTATTATGATCTCCAAAAAACACAAAAACAGTACTGTCATAATAGCCTGATTTTTTTGCTCTTTGCAAAAATTTTCCAATATTAAAATCTAAATATCGCAAGGCATTTAGTTGCTCCATTGATTTAAAACCAGATTTTCCAAAATTTTCAGATGAAATAGAATCTTTTGTAATTGGTTTAAATTCGTCTTTTTCGTCAGGAACAGTAAAAGGAATATGATTAGATGCGGTTTGAATGTAGGCAACAAAAGGTTTTTTTTGGTCGTGTAATTTTTTGAATTCTTCATCCGATTCTTTAAATAATTCATAATCATCAATTCCCCAAACATCTGCTCTATGTTCAGTATCAAAACTTCCTTCTTCATAGATGTGAAGTCCTTCAACATTTGCTTGAAAAATTCCTCTAATATTTGCCCAATTTGCACTACCACCAATCAAATACAGTTTTTCATATCCATCAAATTGATCAAATAAAATTCGTTGATCTATAATCATTGGATTTCTTGATGCAGTATTGATGTCATCCACATCTGGCAAACCAGTTACGCTAGAAAAAACACTAGCAGCAGTTCCTGATTTGTGTACATAAAAATTGGAAAAATGAATACTTTTTCTAATTAATGAATCAATATGTGGTGTTGAATTTGCAGCATTACCATTGTATCCTATTGGTTTTACGCCCAAAGATTCTAACATTACAAACACCACATTCATTTTATTTTTTGATGATTTATTGAAAACAACTTTTCGTTCAAAAGAAATAGTGTCTTTTGGCAATTGCAAATTCTCTGAAATTACAGAATAATAGTTTTTAAAGTTTTCTAAATCAACACCTTCACTTCTAAATGCGAAACTATCAAAAAAATATAAAACTGGATTTAATGCAAATTGATTGATGGCAATATTTTTTGAAAAAAATGCTTGACTCCAGCGTAAAGGATAATGAGTAAAACTGCTGTAAATGAAAAACGATAAAATTATAATTGTGCTTACAAAATAGATTGCTTTCTTTTTGAAGGTGAGTATTATTATATCAATATCGTATTTTTTATAATGCCAATTTGCAATTTTAAATAAAACAAATCCTAGCACCAAAAGCCCAAAAAGTCCCGTAAAAACTGGATAACTCTCAAAAATTACTTGAAGTGAAATTTTTAAATTTTTTGTGAAATGTAGGGCAGTTGCATCTATTCTAGTATTTAAATAATCGTAAAAACCGAAATCAAAAAAGTAAAAAATAGTTAATAAAATGTAAGTTAAAACCCAATAAATTGTGTTTATTTTTCTGTAAAGTTGGTTTTCAAAAAAACGATTATTTAAAATTAAAACCAGAATTGCAATAGGAAAAACCATCAAAGCTGCCAATTTCAAATCAAATCTAAGTCCAAGTTGAATGGCATTTTGTAGT
>DAIUBY010000033.1:24001-26944 GCA_036846425.1 Polaribacter sp. | reverse complement strand
TATGAAGATTTTGTTGCTGATGCTAGAGAAAAAGCGGTAGAATTAAGAAAAGGAATACCTCTTGAAAACTACTCAGCAAAAATGCTGAAAAAAGATGGCTCTATAATTTGGATTGAATGGAACGTTTTTATCAATGCTGTTTCTGGTAAATTTTATTCTATTGGACGAGATATTACTGAAAGAAAAAAACTCGAAGAGCAATTGGCGCTTTCATCATTAATTGTAAATTCTTCACACGATGCTATTTTGAGTAATGCAACAAACAAAATAATTACATCTTGGAATAGTGGAGCAGAGAAAATGTTCGGTTATACAGCTGATGAAATTATTGGAAATCTTATTTACAAACTGATTCCTGTGAATTTGCATGAAGAACATAATGCTATTTTTGAAAAAGCAAAAAACAATGAATTTATTGATTATTTCGAAACAAAACGTATCAGAAAAGATGGAAAATTAATTGATGTTTCGTTAACGCTTTCACCAATTTTTGATGACAATGGAAAAGTAATTGCTCTTTCCAAAACTATCAGAAATATTTCTCTTCAGAAAAAAATCGAAAATGAAAATAGAAAAATTCTACACGACTTAATTCAAAGAAATAAAGAATTGGAGCAATTTGCCAACATAATTTCACATAATTTAAGAGCTCCTGTTGCAAATATAATTGGGATTAATCATTATTTAATGCAAAAAAATATTACACCTGCTAGAAAGTATGCATTAGATATTGCATTAAATCAATCTGTATTAAATTTAGATAATGTAATTAGAGATTTGAATTTTATTCTTCAAGTTCGGAGAAATATAAATGAGCAAAGAACATCTGTTGATTTATATGACCTTTTAGAAAAAATCAAAACTTCCATTTCTAATGAAATAAATGAAAAAAAAGTACATTTTATTGTTGATTTTACTGAAATACATACTATTACAACAATTAAAAGTTACCTTTACAGTATCTTTTTTAATTTGATTAGCAATAGTATAAAATATAGAAAAGAAAATGAAAATCCTGTAATTGAAATAAAAAGTCAAAAAATTGAATCAAAAATAATTTTAAAATTTAAAGACAATGGTCTAGGATTTGATGTTGAAAAGAATAGTGATGAAATTTTCGGAATTTACAAACGATTTCACAAGCAAATAGAGGGCAAAGGTTTAGGATTGTTTATGGTAAAATCGCAAGTAGAATCTTTAGGAGGAAAAATTTTTGTGAAAAGTGAAATAAATAAAGGAACAGAATTTACAATTGAATTCGAAGTATAAATTGAAGTGTCATGAATAACCAAACAACCTTTATTTTAGTTGATGATGATGCCATCAATAATATGCTGAGCGAAATTTTGATTGAAGATGAATTTCCTGAAGCAAAAATAATTTCATTTACAGATCCTGATGAAGGATTAAATTATTTTAAAACAAATTTTCCCAAAGAAAATGAGGAAAAAACCTTCCTATTTTTAGATATTAATTTGCCTTTAATGACAGGTTGGGAATTTCTTGAAATTTTGGATAAAAATGGATTAAAAATAAATGAATCTTTTTACATTTTTATGCTCTCATCATCTGTAAATCATCATGATTTAGAGAAATCTAAACAAAACCCGAATATTGTTAATTTTGTAGAAAAACCACTCAATAATGATTTTTTGAATCAAATTTCAGTAGATTTTCAATTAAAATAATGTTTTAACCATGGATTTAAAAAATAATGTAAATACAGATTTTAGTATTTATAAATATGTGTTCCTTTTAACAATTGGTTCAATAGTTTCAATTTCAAGTGTTTTTACTCAAAACAGAGCTATCTATGCTGATGAAATTCAAACAGTGAAAAATTTTGAAAAATTTTTCAAACCACCTACAAGTCCAATTGTTTTTGTTGGAAGTTCGTCCATCAGATTGTGGAAAAATATTGATAAAAAATTCTCAAAACACACTGTTTTAAACAAAGGTTTGGGAGGTGCCCAAGTAAAAGATATCATTCATTTTGCAAACGAACTCATTTTCGATTACAATCCAAGTCAAGTAGTTTTATATATTGGTGAAAATGACTTGAAATATCCTGTATTTACCGCAGATAGTATTTTTAATAATACTAAAAAACTAATCATGATGATTCGTGAAAAATTGCTAGAAGTTCCAATCGTTTATATTTCAATAAAACCAAGTCCAGCAAGTGATCCTTACAAGGATAAAATGATTCAAACCAACTTTTTAATGAAAGAATTTATTGATACTGAAAACAATATTTCTTACGTTGATATTTACAAAAACATGTTAACTGCAGATGGAAATTATCGTCCAGAATTATTTGCAAGTGACAAACTTCACATGAAACCAGCAGGTTACAAAATTTGGCAAAGAATCCTAAAACCTTATTTATTAAAAAATTAGTTATATAATTTTTTGATAATAGACCTTCGCCATTTTTAGTTGATATTTATTAAGGATATTTGCATTGTAGAGAAAAATTATTTTTTCATACAATGACCAAACATTTAAAAAGGTGTGAAATCCGAAAAACAGTAGAGTAGGAAAACATTAATTTTATAAAATGAAAACAGTACCATATTTGGTGACCTTAGTGCATTTTTAGTATTCTCATCATGCGCAACAAAAGCAACATTTCCAATATCAAATGTAGTACCAGCCTCTGACATTAAAGCAACAAAAAAAATTGATAGCAATAAAAATATTACACTTGAAATTGTAGCAAAAAATTTAGCAAGGCCAGATCGTTTAAATCCTCCAGGAAAAGTATATAGTATTTGGGTTGTAACAAATGATTATGGAATAAAAAATGTTGGACAACTGATGGTAGATAACGCAGAGAAATCAATATTTAAAATTGTAACTCCATTTGATTTTAGCGAAATTTTTATCACTGTAGAAAATGATGGTAATTTAAGAGAACCTACAGGAATAGAAATTTCTAGA
>DAIUBY010000033.1:0-23901 GCA_036846425.1 Polaribacter sp. | reverse complement strand
ACTGCTGGTGAAGGAAGTGGTTTTTTAGATAAAGATTATGAAGATGTTGGTGCAATAATCTTATCAACCATTGAAGAGGTTTATGCTGCAAGTGAAATGATTGTAAAAGTAAAAGAACCAATCGCATCAGAATATGATTTGATTCAGGAAGGTCAAATTTTGTTTACCTATTTTCACTTTGCTTCAAGTGAAGAATTAACCAAAGCAATGATTCGCAGAAAAGCAATTTGTATTGCTTACGAAACTGTTGAAGATGAAGATGGTACTTTACCTTTATTAACTCCAATGTCCGAAGTTGCTGGAAGAATGGCTGTTCAACAAGGTGCAAAATATCTAGAAAAACCAATCAAAGGAAGGGGAATTTTATTAGGTGGTGTTCCTGGAGTTGCTCCTGGAAAAGTATTGATTTTAGGTGCAGGAGTTGTGGGTGTTCAAGCAGCAAAAATGGCTGCAGGCATTGGAGCAAGTGTCACAATTATGGATGTAAATATGAAACGTTTACGTTATTTAAGTGATGTTTTACCAAATAACGTTGTAACTACTTTTTCAAATGAATACAGCATTCGTCAACATATCAAAACACACGATTTAATTATTGGAGGTGTTTTAGTAAAAGGAGGAAAAGCTCCAAAATTAATCACTAGAGATATGTTGAAAGAGATGAAACCTGGAACCGTAATTGTAGATGTTGCTGTAGATCAAGGTGGCTGTTTTGAAACTACAAAACCAACCACACACGAAAATCCAACATATATTATTGATGATGTTGTTCACTATTGTGTTGCAAATATGCCAGGAGCAGTTCCTTATACATCAACGTTAGCATTGACAAACGTAACGTTAAGTTATGTGTTGAAAATCGCAAATTTAGGATGGAGAGAAGCTTGTAATAGAGATAAATCTCTGGAAAAAGGATTGAACATTGTTAAAGGTGAAATTGTTTACGAAGAATTGTTACACGCTTTTGAAGCGTAAAATAGTAAGTTTTTATAAGATAAAAAGGTAAGTGATTCACTTACCTTTTTTTTTTCCAATTTCTTCTCAAATCATCTGATAAAATTCCTGTTCCATCGTGTTTCCAACCTGGAGGTTTATAGAAATATTTTATCCTATTTATACAATTTGTTTTTGAAGTAAATACATCTTTAAATAATTGAAACCATTCATTAAAAGCCACTTTTACTGGATTGTAAGTTTGAATGTTTTTTACCAAACCATAAACTGGTTGTTCAATCTCAGGCTCAAAAGTCCCGAAAAATTTATCCCAAATGATAAAAATTCCAGCGTGATTTCTATCCAAATATTGTGGATTTGTAGCATGATGCACTCTATGATGACTTGGAGTGTTGAAAATAGCTTCAAACCATTTGGGCATTTTTTGAATCAATTCTGTATGAATCCAATATTGATATAACAGACTTATTGAAATTTGAACTAAAACCATTTCAGGATGAAAGCCCATTAAAATCAAAGGAATCCAAAAAATAAATGAATAAAAACTTCCAGACCAAGTTTGACGCAAAGCCGTACTCAAATTATATTTTTGTGAAGAATGATGTACTACATGACTTGCCCAAAACAACCGATTTTCATGACTTGTTCTGTGAAACCAATAATAACAAAAATCTTCTGCGAATAATATCAAAATCCAAGACCACCAAGCAAATGGAATGGTAAAAAGTCTGAATTCATAAAAAAATAAAAAAACGGCAAATACCATAATTTTGGAAATTAATCCAAGTAAAACATTGCCTAAACCCATTGCTATTGAGGTTCCTGCGTCTTTAAATTCATAATCTTCTAATTTTATTTTTACAGTCAAAATGACTTCCAACACTACTGTGAAAATGAAAAAAGGAATCGCATAATGGATTAAATTTGGAAATTCAGGAATATGCATGTGAAATCGTTAAAGTGGTTGCAATATAAATATATTTTAAACCAAATAAGTAATTGTTAATTATTAAAAAGTTACTATATTTGCACCCTTAAAAATAAACAATAAATATTTACTTATGAATCATTACGAAACTGTTTTCATTTTGAATCCCGTTTTATCTGATACTCAGATAAAGGAAACAGTACAAAAGTTCGAGGACTATTTGGTTTCTAAAGGTGCCGAAATGATTTCAAAGGAAGATTGGGGCTTAAAAAAATTAGCGTATCCAATTCAAAAGAAAAAAAGTGGTTTTTATCACTTATTTGAGTACAAAGTTGTTGGTGAAGCAATTGCTGCATTCGAGTTAGAATTTAGAAGAGATGATAGCGTTATGCGTTATTTAACTGTTAAGTTCGACAAACATGCTGCTGATTGGGCTGAGAAAAGAAGAGAACGTGTTAAATCTACAAAAAAATAAGCCATGGAAACTATTGAACAACAATCAAAAGGAGGCAAATCTGCGGATGTTAGATATTTAACACCTTTGGATATTGAAACCAAAAAGGAAAACAAATACTGTAGATTTAAGAAAAAAGGTATCAAATATATTGATTATAAAGATGCTGATTTCTTGTTATATCTAGTGAACGAACAAGGTAAAATTTTACCAAGACGTTTAACAGGAACCTCATTAAAATATCAACGTAAAGTGGCTCAAGCCATTAAAAGAGCGCGTCATTTAGCGTTAATGCCTTACGTTGGAGATATGTTAAAATAATAAAGAAGTAGCCATATGGAATTGATATTAAAACAAGACGTAGAAAATTTAGGATTTAAAGATGATGTTGTAACTGTAAAAAACGGTTATGGTAGAAATTTTTTAATCCCTACAGGACAAGCAGTTTTAGCTACTTCATCTGCCAAAAAAGTTTTAGCAGAGAACTTAAAACAACGTGCTTTTAAAGAAGCAAAATTAATTGCAGATGCTACTAAAATTGCTGAAACAATTAAAGGATATGAAATTAAAATTGCTTCAAAAGCTGGTGGTGACAAATTATTTGGATCTGTAAGCAATATTGATGTTGCTGAAGCATTAGCAAAAGCAGGAACTGAAGTGGATAAAAAATTCGTGAAAGTTACTGGTGGAACTGTTAAAAGATTAGGAAAATACGAAGCTGCTGTAAGATTACACAGAAACGTAGTTGCCGATTTTACTTTTGAAGTTATTGCTGAATAATTTTATTCATTTAATAATACAAAGCTCGTTAGAAATAACGAGCTTTTTTTAATTCTATACCTTATGAAATACCGTTTGTTAACCAAAGAACAATTCGAAAATTTACACCAAGAATTTGCCCTTTTTTTAGCTTCACAAAGCATTGATGTAAAAGAATGGAATGAAATTAAAACACAAAAACCTGAAATTGCGCTCGAAGAAATGTCGATTTTTTCGGATATGGTTTGGGAAGATGTTTTGACAAAAACAACTTACTTAGAGCATTTTTCAGAAACTTCTGCCAATTTTTTTAAATGTGAGGCTGATAAAATTCACAGAATTGCTATCAAAATTACGTGGGATATCAATTTATTAACTCAAGAAGGTTTTGAATGGTTGATGCACAATCCGTTAGACAATTCTGTTGAAATTTTTAAAGGTACTAAAACGTATACTTCACAACGAAATACAGAAATTTTTGATTTGATTGAAAAAGGAAGTATGATTACCAATGGCGAAGTTTTTGAATACTTTAGCTCACTTATTTGATTTTTTTTATTACTTTTTAATTTTTATTTATCGATACTTTTTAGTCATTCATCGATACTTTCTGGTGAATTGAGCCTAAATATGTTAAAAAATAGTGATAATGTAGTATCATTGTGGGTATTTAACGTTTCAAATTATGAATAAACAACTAGATATTTTATTGATTGAAGATAATTTTCTGGAAATAATGAAAATGAAAAGAACACTTTCATTATTAGAATTAAATCACACGCTTACTGAAGCGAAAGACGCTGAAATTGCGCTAGAAATTTTACAAGGAAAAAATAGGTTTCCTGATTTAATTTTACTAGATTTAAACATGCCAAAAATAAGTGGTATTGAGTTCTTAGAAATATTAAAAAAGAGTGAAGATTTTAGACACATTCCTACTGTAATTCTAACCACTTCTGATAATAAAACTGACCTTGAAGAATGTTATAAAATAGGTGTTTCTGGGTACGTTTTAAAACCTTTGAAGTATGAAGATTACGTTAAAAAAATCGAAGCTGTTTTAGTGTATTGGAGCGTAAATGAACTAAAAAAATATTAAAAATTGAAAGGAATTGTATTTACTGAGTTTATAGATTTAGTTGAACTCAAGTTTGGTCTAGAAATGGTAGAAAAAATTATTCAACAATCTACATTAGAATCTAATGGAATTTATACAGCTGTAGGAACCTATCGTTTTCACGAAATGCTTCAACTTATAACTAATTTAAGTAAAAATACAGAAATTTCCATAGACGATTTACTATTAGTTTATGGGGAACATTTTTTTAATGTCATAGAAACTAGTTATCCAGGTTTATTGGCATCTTATAAAGATACTATAGATATGCTATCATCCATAGAAAGTCATATTCATGTTGAAGTTAGAAAGATTTATCCTGATGCAGAATTACCAACTTTTTTGGTTGAAAGTAAAACAGCCAATTCATTGATAATGATATATAAATCTAGCAGATCTATGCATTATTTTGGTTTAGGCTTAATGAATAGAACTTTTACACATTTTAAATCAACAGCAAGTATTGAATTAGAAAAAATTAATGAAGATGGAACTGAAGTTAAGTTTATCATTCATAAAAATTAATGAATCAAGAGAAAATTGATATTTTACTTCGCACAATTGAGCGAGAAAAAGCGGCTAGAAAAGCTGCAGAAAAAATATTGGAATCTAAATCTCTTGAACTTTACCATTTATCAGAAGAACTTAAAAAAACTAACACCAAGTTAGAAACTCTTTTAGATGAAAAGTCATCACAATTAGAGGGTATTTTTGAAAATATTGTTGATGCCTATGTGGTGATTGACCTTCAAGGAAATGTGATAAAATTTAACGATGCAGCCATTCAACTCTTTGGACACGATATTTATAAAGAGCCTCTGAATGTGATGAATTTAGTGCACAAAGAAGATATTACGTATGCGGTTTCTTCTTTTACAGATCTTCAAGAAAAGGGTTTTTTTAAAGATTATGAAGCACGCATTTACACCAAAAATAATCAAGTAAAATGGGTACATATCAATGCTAGTATTGTTTTTGATAAAAATAAAAATCCCATTGCAGCTCAAGGAATTGTTAGAGATATCACTGAACAGAAAAATTCAGATGTAAAACTAAAAGAGTCAGAAAACAGACTTTCTACTTTAATTCTGAATCTTGATAGTGCCATTCTTTTAGAAGACGAACACAGAAAAATTGTTTTAACAAACCACAAGTTTTGTGAATATTTTAAAATTCCTGTTTCTCCTGAGTTTTTAATTGGGCAAGATTGCTCCAATGCAACCAATGAAAGTAAATTTATTTTTGAAAATCCTGATGAATTTGTAACTCGAATTGAAGGTATTTTAGGTAACAAAACAATGGTTTTAGGAGATGAAATTACGATGGTTGATGGTACTATTTTAGAGCGAGATTTCATTCCAATTAGAAATGGTGATGAGTATAAAGGACATCTTTGGACTTATAAAAATGTTACATTAAGAAGAACTTACCGAAAAAGTTTAGAAGCACAAAAGCAAAAATACAGCAGCATTATTGCCAATATGAATTTAGGATTGTTGGAAGTAAATAATGATGATGAAATTCTTTTGGTTAATCAATCATTTTGTGAAATATCTGGTTTTAAGGAAGAAGAATTGATTGGTAAAAAAGGAAGTGAAGTTTTATTGTTAGAAAATCAAGGAGAAATTATTCAAAAAGAAAACACAAAACGACTCAAAGGAGAATCAAATTCCTATGAATTAAAAGTTAAAAATAAAGCCAAAGAAGAGAGAGTTTGGTTGATTAGTGGTGCCCCGAATTACGATTTGAATGGAGAAATCATTGGTTCTATAGGAATTCATTTAGATGTAACTGAATTTAAAGCCCTTGAAAAGCAAAAAGAATTGATATTAAATGAATTGGAAAAACGAAATGAAGAACTTAATGAATATGCGCATATTGTTTCACACGATTTAAAATCTCCTTTACGTAATATTGATGCTTTAGTTTCTTGGATAAAAGAAGACAATAAAAATAAATTAGATGTTATAACTCTTCAAAATTTAGATCTCATTGAAAAGACGTTAGAAAACATGGAAAACTTAATTTCCAATATTTTATCCTATTCAAGTTCAGGAACTTCACAAGATAATGATGAATTAATAGCCTTAGATGAAATAGTTCATAATATTATAAAATTTATTTTAATTCCTGAAAACATCTCTGTAAGTGTATTGAAAAAACTTCCAATGATTTATGGTGATACCACTAAATTTCAGCAATTATTTCAAAACCTTATTAGCAATGCAATTAAATTTAGCGACAAAGAAAAAGGAATTGTTGAAATAAACTACATAGAAAACGAAACTCACTATCAATTTTCAATAAAAGATAACGGAATTGGTATTGAAAAACAATATCACGATAAGATTTTCAAGATTTTTCAATCATTAACCAAAAGACAAGATTCCACAGGAATTGGTTTGTCAATTGCTAAAAAAATTGTTGAATTGTATCAAGGAAAAATTTGGTTAGATAGTGAAAAAGGAATAGGAACAACATTTTATTTTACCATTGCAAAAAAATTATGAAGACAGTACAATTAAGAAGAAGCATAGACACTAATTGGGAATATTTGGGAGAGAATATTCCTTTAAGTAAACCACTAGTTTTGGTTTTTGGAAATAGATATTTGTTAGAAAAAAACGAAATCTATCAAGAAATCAAAGAAATTTTTAATGATGGTGAAATCGTTTTTAGTTCCTCTGCTGGAGATATTTCTTCACATTCTGTTGATGATGATGGAATTACAATTACAGCAATTGAATTCGAAAAAAGTAGTTTCGAAATCAAAACTGTCAATGTAAAAAATGATAATCAGTTCGTAAATAGTTATGAAGCTGGATATGCATTAATTCAACAATTTGATAAAGAAAATTTGAAATACGTTTTGGTAATTTCTGATGGAAGCGTAATCAATGGAAGTCAACTTGCAAATGGCATGAACAAAGTGACAAATAATGCTATTTTAATTACTGGTGCTTTGTGCAGTGATGCAGCCAGGTTTGAAAAAACGATTTGTTCTTATAATGAAAATCCAAAACCAGGCGAAATTGTTGGCATTGGTCTTTATGGTGAGCAACTAGAAATTTCTTTTGCCATCAATGATGGTTGGACACCTTTTGGGCCTGAGAGAATTGTTACAAAATCAAAAGACAATATTTTATACGAATTAGATAACAAACCTGCACTTGATTTGTATAAAACCTATTTAGGCGATAAATCAAAAGAATTGCCTGCTGCAGCATTGTTATTTCCATTGAAAGTAAAATCAAGCAATGAGCAAGAATCAATAGTAAGAACTATTTTGAACATCAATGAAAAAGAAAATTCCATGATTTTGGCTGGTGATATTGCCGAAAACTCTACAGTACAATTGATGATGACGAATGTAGATAGCATTATCAATGCAGCTGAAATTGCTGCAAAAAAAGCAAATCATCAAAGAGAAAAATCACCAGAACTTGCCATTTTGGTAAGTTGTATCGGAAGAAAATTAGTGCTTGATCAACGAGTTGAAGAAGAAGTAGATGAAGTAGTGGAAGTAATTGGAAATAAAACAACCATATGTGGATTGTATTCCTATGGTGAAATTGCCCCTTTTAACGGAGAAAATAATTGTCAATTGCACAATCAAACAATGACAATTACCTTAATAAGCGAAAAATGAATTCACTATTAAACAGACAAATCAGAAAATATTTAACAAAAGAATTAAAGGTTCATCCAGATATGTTGCTATTTTTGGATGCTGTCAATAAGTCATATCATACTTTTGATGAACAATTTGTAATGCTGCAAAGAGCCACAAAAATTAGCTCAGAAGAACTTTCGCAAACAAATAAGTTACTAAAGAAAGAGTATGATGCCCAAAATAAGATTATTGGAAAATTACAAGATGTTGTTGAAACCTTAAAATCATATAGTTCAAAAGGAAAAAACAGACTTGATAATTTAGATCTTGACACAACAAATCTTGTTGATTTTATAGATCATCAAGCAAAACAAATCATTAAGTTTAATAAACAAAGAGATAAATTACTTCATAATGTTGAGCAACAAAACCGCGAACTCAATTATTATGCTCACATGGTTTCACACGATTTGAAATCGCCTTTGCAAAGTATAAATGCTTTAACTTCGTGGATAAAAGAAGATTATAAAGATACTATTGATAAAGATGGAATAGAAAAACTAGATTTAATTCAGGGAAATGTTGATAAATTATATTGTATTGTTAACGGAATTTCTGAATATTCAAAAGTCAGTAAAATTGAAAGTAAATTTAAAAATATTGACTTAAAAAGTGTTTTAACATCTGTCATAAAAAAAATAGAAACGACTAAAAAATATGAACTGATTCTACCTGAAAAACTTCCTGTGTTACATGGTGATTTTTATACTTTAGAGCGATTATTTACCAATATTATTGAGAATGGAATTAAATTTAACGACAAAGAAATTGCAATAATCACCTTAAATTTTGAGCTAGAAGATAAGTTTTGGAAGTTTTCAATAAGCGATAATGGCAAAGGAATTGAAAGTAAATATTTTGATAAAATATTCATTGCTTTCAAAAAATTAGAGCAAGATGATAAATCTTCTGGAATTGGGCTTTCAATTGTCAAAAAAATTATAGATTTGTATCAAGGGAGAATATGGTTGGAAAGTGAGTTAAATAAAGGTACGACTTTCTATTTTACAATTTTAAAGTAACTTTAAAGTAAAGCGAAATGACAGAAAGTTTCATTAATCGAATTGAAAAAAATCAAATTATTGATCAACAATACAGGTTGCAACGATTATTAATTAGTATTTCAACTGAATATATTAATGCAGATTTAACAGATATTGACGGTTTAATAAATCAATCATTAAAACAAATGGGAACATTTGTGATGGCTGACAGAAGTTATATTTTTTCCTATGATTTTGAAAAAAATAGCACTTCAAACACTTATGAATGGTGTGCAGAAGGAATAGAACCAGAAATACAAAACTTACAAGAAATTCCGACTGATATTATTCCTTTTTGGGTTGAAGCACACAAAAGACGAGAGGCCTTGTATATTCAAAATGTTGATTTACTTCCTGATGACGGTGAATTAGGGTTGAGAGCAATTCTAGAACCTCAAGGTATAAAAAGTTTAATTACCATTCCCATGATAAAAGAGGGAGAATTAATTGGTTTTGTGGGTTTTGATTCAGTAAAAAAAATATTTAATTACTCTGAAAATGAAAAAAATATTCTTTTTGTATTTGCAAATATGTTGGTAAATGTTAAAAAAAGAAAAGAAAGTGAAATATTTATTAAAGAACAAAAAGAGAAAAAAGAAATATTACTTAAAAGTTTAGAAAGCCAAAACAAAGAGTTAGGCGAATATGCACATATGCTTTCACACGATTTGAAATCACCTTTGCTAAGTATAAATGCATTAACTTCCTGGATAAAAGAAGATTATAAAGAAGTTATTGATAAAGATGGTTTGGAAAAATTAGATTTAATTCAAGAAAATGTTGACAAATTGTATTATATCTTTAATGGAATTTCAGAATATTCAAAAGTTAGTAAAACTGAAAATAAATTTAAAAGTATAGAAATACAAAGTGTATTTGCATCAGTTATCAAAAAAATAGAAACTTCCAAACTATATGAATTGATGCTTCCTGAAAAACTACCAACAATTCATGGTGATTTTTACTCATTAGAAAGATTATTTTCCAATATAGTTGAAAATGGTATTAAATTCAATAATAAAGAGATTGCACTTATAACTGTAAATTTTACAGAAGAAGACAACTATTGGAAGTTTTCAATAAGCGATAATGGTAATGGAATTGAAAGCTGTTATTTTGATAAAATATTCACTGCTTTCAAAAAATTGGAGAATGATGAAAAATCTTCTGGAATTGGGCTTTCAATTGTCAAAAAAATTATTGAACTTTACCAAGGTAAAATATGGTTAGAATCAACAATAAATGTTGGGACTACTTTCTATTTTACCCTAAAAAAATGATTTTAGAAGAACCAAATTTAGACTACATTGATCAATTAGCTAGAGATGATAATGCTGTAAAGCAAATGCTTATTGATGTCCTTAAAAATGAATTTCCTATAGAACAAAAGGAATATTATGATAGCTTAGCTGAAAAAGACTTCAAAAAGCTTGCATCAAATGTTCATAGAATGAAACCGAAAATTAGTATTTTGGGTCTCGAAAAAAGTTATAAATTAGCAAACGACTATGAACATAACCTTAAAAATAATAATTTAGAAGGTTTTGAGGGTTTTGAAGAGTTATTGCAATTAATTTCATCCTTTTTGAAAACTATTTAAATTCTATGAATTGCATAATAATTGACGACGAAAAAATGGCAAGAGTTATCATTCAAACTCTTAGCAATAATTTTGGTGACTTAATCGTTGTTGAAGAGTTTTCAAGTGCAATTCAAGCGATCAAATTTTTAAATGAAAACGAAGTAGATCTTATTTTTCTAGACATTCATATGCCCGATTTTAGTGGCTTAGACTTTATCAAAACTTTAAAAAATCCACCAAAAATTATTTTAACCACTTCTGATCCTCAATTTGCTATTGAAGCTTTTGAGTATGAATGTGTTATTGACTATTTGTTAAAACCAATTCAATTGCCAAGATTTGAAAAAGCGATTGTAAAGGCACAAAATTCAGGATTAAAAAAACCAAAAATAAAAGCAGCTAAAAGTGAAAAAGAGCCTTCAATCCAAAATGATTTTTATGTAAATATTGATAGACGTCTTATCAAAATAGACCTTTCAAGTATTTACTTAATTGAAGCAAAAGGCGATTACATTCACATTAAGACAGAAGATAAAAATTACGTTGTACATTCCACTTTAAAAAAGATTGAAGACAAATTGCCAACATCACTTTTCTTAAAAGTACATCGTTCTTTTATAATTAACGTGAAAAAAATCATTGATATTGAAGATAATAGCGTTCTTATCAAAAAAGATGTAGTGCCTGTAAGCCGTTCAAATAGACCTGAACTCATGAAACGTTTGGATTTACTTTAGTTTTTCTTTAAGGAAATCTTATTTTTCTCCTTACCATTTCAAAGGTTTCTTTGCTTTTTATTCAATTGATTCTGTAAACATTCATCAAAATATTTGCAACCATTCATCGAAGCTAAAAAGCTACATGTCGAAATGAACATAAAACAACAATTATCTCCACCTATCTTTGTGGTGTAATTAAGAATAAGGCAATAATTAATAAAAAAAGCAACCCTAACGAATAACCCCTAGATACCCCTTACACCTCCTTATTTTAAATTTTCACCAAGGTAAGATTTTTTGAAAAGAACGTGAAGATTTAAACATAAAAGAGCTACTTAGTAGCTCTTTTGTTTTTGTATTAAAATATCATTTAAAATTGTTGTTCCAATACTTGCTACCTCGTCAATAATTGTCAAATTACGAAATTGATGTACAGTTATTTGTGGATTAGGATCAATAAAATAAATGGGTGTATTTGGCTGAATATAATGCACCAAACTCGCAGCTGGATACACTTGCATAGAAGTGCCAATAATCACTAAGATGTCTGCTTTTTCTGCAATTTCAATTGCTTTTTCTAGCATGGGTACTTCTTCGCCAAACCAAACAATATGAGGTCTTAATTGGCTATTGTATTTGCATACATCTCCCAAATTCAAGTCTTTTTTCCATTCCAAAATAGTGGAAGGATTTTTAGAACTTCTAACTTTTAACAGTTCGCCATGCAAATGCAATACATTTTTACTGCCTGCGCGTTCGTGCAAATCATCAATATTTTGAGAAATTATTTCTACATCAAAATATTGTTCCAAAGCAACCAAATTGAAATGGGCTTTGTTAGGAGAAACTTCAAATAATTGTCTTCTACGTTGATTGTAAAAGTCTAAAACCAAGGCTGGATTTTTTGCAAAACCTTCAGGAGTGGCAACTTCCATTACATCATGACCTTCCCATAAACCCTCAGCATCTCTAAAAGTTTTGATGCCACTTTCAGCGGAAATTCCAGCTCCAGTTAAAACAACTAATTTTTTCATCAGGAATGAAAATTATTTTACAAATATCTTTTCAATAGTTGCAGTTGAATCACATCTGGAAACATACAAACTGATGTTTTTCAACTCGTCTTTTCCAGTGATAAAATATTCTGCACAAGGTCTTTGTCTTGGTTTTCCTTTACTAAAATCAACATCAGCATTTTTCAATATTTTTGAAATTATTGTAGTATCAATTTGTTTATTTTGTAGTGTTTGCAATGCATCATTAGAATAAAACCGTTCTTTTATTCGAATTGTTTTTAGTGTCCTTGCGTCCATTCCATAGTCAAAAGACGCATTTTTATTTTTCCAAATAAAAGCAACTGCAATTGCACCAATAGAAACACCAATCAAATAATATCCAATTCTTTTGAGTAACATTTTATAAATTTAGGATGCAAAAATACTTTTTTAAACTCAGAAAAAATATTATACAATCAATAAATTGATGTCTCTGTAAGGTAAGTCAAACCAATCTGCCACTGTTTTATTCGTTAAAATTCCGTGGTAGAAATACATGCCATTTCGTAAACTTCTGTCAAAACGCGCTGAATTTTCAAATCCACCTTCTTCTGCAATGTTTAGCAAATAAGGCGTAAAAATATTGCTGATAGAAACAGATGCAGTTCGTGCATATCTTGCAGGAATATTGGGAACACAATAATGTATCACACCATGTTTTACAAAGGTTGGTGTTTTATGAGTAGTAACATTTGAAGTTTCAAAACAACCACCTCTATCAATGCTCACATCTACAATGACAGCGCCTTCTTTCATGGTTTTAATCATGTCTTCAGTAGCGCAAATGGGAGATCTATTTTTTCCTCTAATTGCACCAATGGCAACATCACAGCGCATCAACGCTTTGGCAATGGATTTTGGTTGAAGTGTAGAAGTATAAATTGGCGCATGCAAACAGTCTTGCAATTTGCGAAGTTTGCTGATAGAATTGTCAAAAACTTTCACTCTGGCTCCCAAACCAATAGCTATTTTCGCTGCATATTCTCCCACAGTTCCAGCACCAAAAATCACCACGCTTGAAGGAGGAACTCCACCAATATTGCCCAATAATAATCCATTTCCTTTATTGCTTCCACTCATCAATTCTGCTGCTATCAGGATAGAAGCAGTTCCTGCAATTTCGCTTAACGATTTTACAATTGGATATGAATTGTGTTCATCTTTTATAAAATCAAAAGCAACTGCAGTAATTCTTTTTTTTGCTAAACTTTCAAAATAGGCTTTTGACTGTGTTTTTAATTGAAGTGACGAAATTAAAATACTTTGTGGATTGATGTACCCAATTTCTTTTTCTGTTGGAGGTGCAACTTTCAATACAATATTGCATTTAAAAGCTTCTTCTACATTGTCTGAAATTTTTGCACCAGCCTCAGAATATTCTCTGTCTGAATAACTTGCATTGACTCCAGCACCAGTTTCCACCACAATTCTATGTCCATGAGCACACAATGCAGAAACAGCATCTGGAGTTAAACAAACTCGTTTTTCGCCTAAATAGGTTTCTTTTGGTAAGCCAATAAAAAGCTCTCCTTTGCGTTTTTGTACTTCAAGCATTTCTTCTTGTGGAAGCAACTCTTGTTTACTGAAAGGAGAAAAAGAACTCATATTTTGTAATTATTTTAGTTGAATATTTCGGTTTCCATTTTCGGTTATTGAAAGATGAATTTCAATAGCTTCTAAAGGTAGTAAATTTTTGATGTTTTGAGGCCATTCAACCAAACACCAATTATTATTGTAAAAATAATCTTCTATACCCATATCCAAAGCTTCTATTTCAACAGTAATTCTGTAAAAATCAAAATGAAAAATTTGTTGATTATCAATTGTTTGATATTCATTTACTAACGAAAAAGTAGGAGAGGAGATGTTATCTAAAACGCCCAATTGTTTACAAATTTCTTTTATAAGCGTAGTTTTTCCTACACCCATTTCTCCGTAAAATAAGAGCGTTTTATGACTAACAGTTGTAATAATTTCTAAAGCAATAGCTGGTAAATTTGTTAAATCATAAATTGTATTCATGAGGTTAAAAATAGCAAAGTATTTGAAGTTTACATTAAAATATGTTCAAAATAAATGGTTTTTTTTAAAAAATCAATTTTTGAAAATCAGAATAATTAGAAATTTCTATCGTAAATACCTACTAATCAAACTTCATTTTTCTTTCATAAACTGATATTTTTCCTTAAATTTGTCACTCAAAATAAATGGTAATATCCAAAATTACATACTATTTTCTACAATTTGCGATGTCATCGCAACATAAATTAGCCTTAAACAAAATACACTTTCGATATTTTTCAAATACTGAAAATTCAGTAACATTTTAATTCAATAAACTTATGACAACAAAAACCTTAAAATTTAAAAAATACATCAACCTCTTTGATTTTAAACGAAAAGTAGATTACAAAACAGAAGTTTTATCTGGATTAACAGTGGCTATTGCTTTGATTCCTGAAGCTGTCGCTTTTGCAATCATAGCTGGTTTATCGCCTTTAACAGGATTGTATGCAGCTTTTGTTGTTGGTTTGGTTACCTCTGTTTTAGGAGGAAGACCAGGCATGATTTCTGGTGCAACAGGTGCAGTTGCTGTGGTAATTGTAGCTTTGGCAATTTCGCACGGACCTGAATATATTTTTGCAACAGTAGTTTTAGCAGGAATTTTACAGATAATTGCTGGTGTTTTACGTTTAGGAAAATTGATGCGTTTGGTACCACATCCTGTAATTTTTGGATTTGTAAATGGCTTGGCAATCATCATTTTTATGTCGCAATTGGATCAATTTAAAAATGCTGAAGGCTTTTGGTTGACAGGTTCTCCACTATATATCATTTTAGCATTGGTATTGTTAACAATGCTGATAATTTGGGGATTACCCAAACTAACCAAAATAATTCCAGCCTCTTTAATGGCAATTTTAACGGTTTCAGGAATTGTAATCGGATTTGGAATTGATACCAAAACAGTTGGGGATATTGCATCTATTCAAGGTGGTTTTCCACCATTTCACTTGCCAAATGTCCCTTTTACTTTAGATACTTTACAACTAATTTTCCCGTATGCAGCCATTGTTGCTGGAGTTGGTTTGATTGAAAGTCTATTGACATTAAATATAATTGATGAAATCACTGAAACTCGTGGTCGTGGAAATAAGGAAGCTGTTGCGCAAGGTGCAGCCAATATTCTATCAGGAGTTTTTTCAGGAATGGGTGGTTGTGCTATGATTGGTCAGAGTTTAATCAACGTTTCCAATGGTGCAAGAGCCAGACTTTCTGGAATCGTTGCTGCTATTGCGTTGTTAGCTTTTGTAATGTTTGGTGCAGGAATTATTGAACAATTACCTATGGCAGCATTAACTGGTTTAATGATTATGGTTGCAATTGGAACATTTGAATGGGCAAGTTTAAAAACTATAAACAGAATGCCAAAGTCGGATATTTTTGTAATGATTACAGTAACGTTGGTTACGGTTTTATTGCACAATTTGGCATTAGCTGTAATTGTTGGAGTTATCATTGCAGCTTTATTTTTTGCATGGGACAATGCACAACGAATTCGTGCTAGAAAATTTACGGATGAAAATGGCGTAAAACATTATGAAATTTTTGGTCCTTTATTTTTTGGTTCAGTAACTGTTTTCAATGAAAAATTTGATGTGCTGAATGATCCAAAGGAAATCATTATTGATTTTAAAGAAAGTCGTATTGTAGATATGTCTGCAATTGAGGCTGTTAATAAAATTACAGAGCGCTATTTAAAAGTTAATAAAAAAGTACACTTACGTCATTTAAGTGCAGATTGTCAAAAACTATTGCAAAATGCCGATAAAATTATTGATGTAAATGTTTTGGAAGACCCAAGTTACAAAGTAATGTCAGATAAATTTTAGATTTAATTTTTCTGAGAAAAAGCTATTGAAATAATTTTTTTTATTATTTCAGTAGCTTTTTTTGTTTTTATAAATAGGATATTTGATGTCTGAAAAATTAAAATATTTATTGTTTGCAAAAATGTTTAAAAAATGACGTTGTAACAAAACAATACCTATCTCGTCATGATTAATGTAGGACTGCTATATGAGATGAAAAAATAGTAGTAAACAAACAAAACAATGAACCAATCAGACTTTTTAAAAGTAGTATTACCGTTTAAAGACAAGGTCTTTCGTTTGGCAAAACGATTACTCGTTTCAACAGAAGAAGCTGAGGATGCCACGCAAGAACTGTATTTTAAACTGTGGAAAAGTAAAGATAAAATTGCTGATTATAATAATGTAGAAGCTTTTGCCATGACCATGACTAAAAATTATTGTTATGATCGCTTAAAGTCAAAACAAGCAAGCAACCTTACATTGGTGCATAGCAATTATGAAGCAAAAGAAACATCATTAGACAAAAAGTTTGAATATGAAGACAGTGTAAATCAAGTATATAAGCTTATTGAACAATTGCCTGATCAACAAAAAATCATCATTCAATTGCGTGATATTGAACAATATGAATTAGAAGAAATTGAAAAAATGGTGGATATGAAACCCACAGCAGTCAGAGTAGCATTATCAAGAGCAAGAAAAACAATACGTGAAGAACTAATAAAAAAACACAACTATGGAATTAGTTAATATAGAAAAAATCGTAGAAAAATACTTAGAAGGTTCAACCACCTTGCAAGAAGAAGCCACCCTCAGAAACTATTTTGCGCAGGGAAATGTTGCTCCTCACTTACAAGAATACCAACCACTTTTTATGTATTTTGCTTCGGCACAACAAGAAAGTTTTAACAAAACCATTCAGCTATCACCCAAGCAATCGCAACGTAAAAATCGCTATTGGATGTCTATAGCAGCCTCAGTTGCCCTATTAGTAAGTGTTTTTGTTGGCAAACAACAATACGAAGAGTATCAACAAAAACAAGAAGCTGAACGCTTGTTTGCAGAGTTGTCTATAGGATTGCGATTGTTATCTACCAATCTTCAAAAAGGAGAAGAGGCAGTTGCTACCTTATATACCTACGAAAAAGTCGTTCAAAAAGTAACAGAATAAAAAATAAACCAAGTAAAAAGTAAACCAAGTAAAACCAAGTAAATATCGTAATTATGAAAAAAATAATCTTATTCATTGCATTAGCTCTTTCACCAATTGTCATTAATGCACAGTCGTTTTTTGATTCTTTAGAAGACATGGAAGGAGTTGATATGGTTGTTGTAACCAAAGACGCTTTCGAGTTGATTTCGAAATTCAAAAATGTAAAAGTTGATGACAACGAAGGCATGAAAGTATTTCAAATGATCAAAGATTTGAAAGAATTCAAAATGTTTTCAACAAATAAACCTGCTGTTGCAGACAAAATGGAAAGCATGGTTGAAGCAGCCATCAAAAAACAAAATTTAACACAATTGATGCGTATCAAAGAAGATGATTCTCGAATCAAAATTTATATAAAAGCATCCAACAATAAAGATTTTGTAAGCGAAGTATTAATGTTCATCAAAGGCATTAGCAAACAAACCAACAAAAACTCAGAATCTTTAGTGGTTTCGTTAACTGGAAATATCGATATCAATAAAATGTCGAGTTTAGCAGATACGTTTTTAAACGAAAAAAAGAAATAATCAATTGTAAAACAAGTAGTTGATTTGAATCATTTCAACTACTTGTTTTATCTTTAAAAAAATTAAATCATGATAAAATCAAGCTCATTTGTATCGATATTGTTTGTTCTTTTTTTGACATTTTCATGTAATAATGAAAAATCACTTCAGAAATATTTGGTAGAAACTAGTGGCAAAGAAGGATTTATGACTGGCGATTTTCCAATTAGTTCTTTAATTTCTCCTAAAGCAGGCGTTTCAGACGAAATCAAAGAAACCATGAATAGCGTAAAAAAAATAAATGTTGTTTTCTTAAAAAAAACAGCTGGAAACACAGCTATTTTTGATGAAGAAAAAAACACCCTAAAAAATATTTTTTCCAATAAAAACTATAAAAGTTTGGGGAAAATGAAAGTTAAAGGCATGAATATCAGCGTATATTATACTGGAGAAACAGATTCTTTAGACGAAGTGATTGCCTTTGGTTATAGCAATGAAGTTGGAGTAGGAGTCGCAAGATTGTTGGGCGAAAATATGAATCCTGTAAAAATGTTAGAGATGATAAACAGCATTACTATGGATGATGACAATATGAAAAACATTGGGAATATATTTAAAGATTAATCAATCCAAATTTTAGTTTCTTTTATTTTAAAAGTCCAAGAGTTATCAATGATTCTTGTTTTTTTTTGTAATAATGATACCAACAAGGTTTTTAAAACTTTGAAGGAATAAAAATCCAAATCATATTTAACGACCCATTAACAGCAACTGGCATGTATTTTGTTATTTTTGAACCACAAAAGAATATTATAAACTATGAAGTTGTCAAACATACTTTTTACAGCAATATTTTGTTTACAGCAATTAATCGTTGCTCAAAATCCAACATATCAACCTGAAAGAGAAAGAATCCATAATTTGGTGCATACCAAACTGAATGTTGATTTCAATTTTGCCTCAAAAACCATGAATGGCGAAGCTTGGATTACTGCAAAACCACATTTTTACAGCAGTAAATCAATCATTTTAGATGCAAAAGCTATGTTGATTCACGAAGTGAAAATGAACCAAAAACCAATGACATTTTCCTATGATGACAATTTGAAATTGACCATTCAATTGCCTAAAACCTATCAAAAAGACGAAGAATTCACACTTTATATCAAGTACACAGCACAACCAGAAAAAGTATATCAAAAAGGAAGCACAGCAATTACAGATGCAAAAGGTTTGTATTTTATCAATCCTGATGGATTGAATAAAAACAAACCAACTCAAATTTGGACTCAAGGTGAAACAGAATCTAGCAGCTGTTGGTTTCCAACAATTGATGCACCAAACCAAAAAACTACGCAAGAAATTTACATAACAGTTCCTGATAAATACACCACACTTTCAAACGGAAAACTCATCAATCAAACCAAAAAAGGAAATTTGCGAACAGATTACTGGAAAATGGATGAAAAACATGCACCATATTTGTTTTTTATGGGAATTGGAGAATTCGAAATTGTGAAAGATTCTTACAAAAAAATGGATGTTGATTATTATGTAGAAAAAGAGAATGCACCTTATGCCAAAGCAATTTTTGGATTAACACCAGAAATGATTGGTTTTTTCGAAAGCAAATTAGGCGTTGATTATCCTTGGAATAAATACAGTCAAATCGTTGTAAGAGACTATGTTTCAGGTGCTATGGAAAATACCACAGCTGTAGTTCATGGAGAACAAGCATACCAAAAACCTGGGCAATTGATTGATGAAAATATTCATGAAAATACGATTGCTCACGAATTATTTCATCATTGGTTTGGGAATTTAGTTACTTCAGAAAGTTGGAGTAATTTAACTCTCAATGAATCTTTTGCGAATTACAGTGAATATTTATGGCGTGAACATAAATACGGAAAAACAGATGCTGAAATGCACTTGTTAGAGCAGGTGAGTGCCTACAAAGATGGACAAAATACGGATAAAAAATTGGTTCGTTTTGATTATGCTGATAAAGAAGATATGTTTGATGAAATCAGCTACAACAAAGGTGGGGCAATATTACACATGCTTCGAAATTTTGTGGGTGATGAAGCTTTTTTCTTAGGATTGAAAACCTATTTAACAGAATTCAAATACCAAGCTGCAGAAGTTCATCAATTGCGCTTGATTTTCGAAAAAATCACCGGAAAAGATTTGAACTGGTTTTTCAATCAGTGGTATTTTGGAGCAGGACATCCCAATTTAGAAATTACATATGATTTCAATACTTTGCGTAAAACAGTTACTGTAAATGTATTGCAATTGCAATCAGATACTTTTCAATTTCCTTTTACCATTGATATTTTTGAAGGAAATAATCGTAAAAGACATCAAGTATTTGTAACTGGAAAAGACGCCTCTTTTTCATTTCCATATCAAGTAAAACCAAATTTGATTCAGGTAAATGCAGATGGAGTGTTGTTGTGTGATATTACTGAAAACAAAATTTTAAGCGATTATATTTTTCAATTGCGTAATGCCGATAATTTTGAACACAGAAAAGATGCTTTAATTCAAGTTGCTAAAAGACAAGAAGATAAAAATGCATTTGATGCCATCGTAAATGCTTTGGATGATGAGGCATATAAAATCCGAATTTTAGCTTTGCAACAAATTGATTTGATTAACAAATTTGCCAAAAAAGATGCCATTCAAAAAATCATGAAAATGGCAAATAACGACCCAAAAACATTGGTGCAAGCAGAAGCCATTCATACTCTAGGCAAATTGACAGACCCTGAATTGAACCCCATCTTTTTAAAAGCCTTAGAAAGTAAGTCTTTTTCAGTTTTAGGAAAAGCATTAGTTTCCATGTATTATGTGGACAAAACTACAGCCATTGCAAAATCAAAACAATTGCCAGATGAAGTACGTCAGATTTTAGCCACGCCTTTAACACGAATTTTTATTGAAGAAAATGATGAAAGCGAATTGCCATTTGTTGCAAAAAATGTGCTTTCAGGAATGTTTTTAACTGGAGATGATTCCACAAAAAACTTATTTCAAAAAGCTTTTAAACAAATCACTGAAAGTAATAATACAGAAGCCATTCAAAATGTAGTGGATGATATGGTAATTAAAGGAAAACAATACCAACAATTCAGTTTTGACAAAGTAGTGATCAACTTAATGCGAGATATGATTCAGGAGCAACAACGTTTAAACAAATCTAACAGCGAAAAAAACGTTGCCATCATTAAAACTGCTATGGCAAAGCTACTTTTAAGATAAAAATGTATTTTTTAGTGTAAAATTTAATATTGAAATTTTTGTTGACTCAAATTCAAAAATTATCATCATAATCAAATTATTGAATTCAAGTTTTTTGTCAAAAATAAAAAGCTAAATAAATACCTTTACTTTTATTTTTTAAAAGTATTGAAATTATTTTTGAATTTATTTATACTTTAGATGGCTTAATGTGAGTTTTTCTAATTTGGAAAAGTAAAACTATTGTAACTCGCAAAAGAACTTTCAGTTTCTATTGTATGATTGAAAAGCTTCGAAGAAAAATCAGAAAATTACTGTTGCTGCGAACTTGAAGCATTGGAGTGAAAAATGAATTGTGTGGAAGATTTTGTAGCAACACTTATTGCAAAACAATACAATGTTGTTAAAACAAAGACACTTAATAATTTATGCTTATTTTTCACGACACAAATGTAATCAAGAAACTAGCTGTTAGATTCATTAATTCAAACAATTCTTTATGTAGAAATTGTGGATTTTTAATTTTCATGCATTTTACAAGATTTCAATATTTTTTCGACTAAAAATTCATTGAAATCAAACATAATTTAAAAAAATCCTAAAATTTATTTTAATCAACCTGTATTTTTTAAGCCACTAGACAATGAGTTGATAATACTTAATAATTGCGTAAGCATTTTTTCTTTTTCTGCGCTGTTTTCATCTTTAATAGACCTCCATTCTTTCAAATATTTGATGTGTAATCTGTTTAAAATTTGCAGTTTATGATCTCTCCAAGTCAAATTATCATATTGTCCTTCTCTTCTGCTCAAAGCTTTTTCACCAAAAAGTTCGGCAATCATGGTAAATCCATTGTGATAATCTGTCAAAATTTTATCCATAAAAATGGTTCTTTCAGCAGTATTTTCATCCAAAGAAGCATACATTTCCATCATTTCAACATTGGATAAAATCAAATTGGTTTCTGTCTGAATCATCAAAAATTTAAAGAACGTCCAATCATTGATAGTCGATTTTAAAGCCTCAAATTCAGTAGGTTTTTCTTCTTTCAGTTGTTTGAGGGCACCTCCTAAACCATACCAACCTGTTAATGTAATTCTTGAAAGATTCCAACTAAAAACCCAAGGAATTGCTCTCAAATCGTTCAAAGTTCTTGTGCCAGTTCTTCTTGCTGGTCTAGAGCCAATTTTACTTTTTTCTAAAACATCAATACAAGTTACTTTGCCATAGAAATCAATAAAACCTGGTGTATCAATAAAATCTCTGTAGTGTTCAAAAGATTTTTTTGCAAGATATTCCATAGTTTCAATTGGAAATTTTGATTCGTTTACAGCCAAAGAACTTTCAATACTTTGTTTTGCAACACCTGATGTTAGCGCATTCAAATTGTAAGTTGCCGTTAAAGGATTTCCAAAAAGTTGTGCAATTGTTTCACCTTGAACCGTAATTTTAATAGCATTGTTCACTGTATTTAATGGCATACTTTCTAAAAAACGGTGGTATTTTCCACCACCTCTACTTATTGTGCCTCCAGCTCCATGAAAAAAGTACATTTTTGTGTTATTTTTTTTGCCAATTGCAGCCAATTTTTTCTCTGCTTTAAACAAATTCCATTTGCTGGCAATGGTTCCTCCATCTTTGTTACTGTCACTATAACCAAGCATCACTTCTTGTTTATTGTCAACTAATGCTGTTCGTTGTTTAGTTACAGGATGTTGTAAAAATTTTTCTAAAATTTCAGGACCGTTTTCTAAATCCTCAATAGTTTCTAGTAGTGGAACAATTTTAATGCTAGTATTTAATAATTGTGTTTCACGCAATAAAACATAAACAACCAATAAATCGCTCAAATTACGAGTCATACTAACGATAAAGGATCCTATACCTTCAGCGCCAAATAGATTGATATGATTACGAACCACTCTATAACAATCCAACACATTATCAGCTTCAGCTCCATAAGAAATGGTTATATCTGTGATTGGTGTATTATTTTCTAACAGTCCATTTAAAAAATCAACTCTTTTTTCTTCATTCCAATGTTCAAAATCGCTGTCTTTTTCGCCATTAGTTTTTAAAATTTGAGAAATCGCTTTGTCATGAAATGCACTATTTTGTCTGATGTCTAAAGTTGCTAAATGAAATCCAAAACAATGTACAGCTCTTTCTATGGGAAAAAGCAAATCTTCTGATAAACCTTTATAACCATTTTCATTCAAAATAGTTCTTAAAAAGCGTAAATCATCTGCCAAATTTTTACTTGATTTATAGTGTGCATTTGCATCTGTATTTTTACTTAAAATGGTGTTTTCTAATTGTACAAGAATCAAGCTAACAAATTGTCTCCATGGTTCGTATGGATTTCTTTGAATGGCTTTCTTACCTTCATCACCCAAAGCAATTGCTTTTGTTTCAATTACCTCTGACAATGAAAAAGGTACAGGATTGCTTATGGCTGAAATGGACAACTTACTTGCCAAAGTTGAAATGTAAGTTTTTAATACCAATAATGCATTTTTTCGATGCAACAACAAGGTTTCTTGAGTAATTGTTGGCGTTACAAAAGGATGTCCATCTCTGTCACCACCAACCCAACTTCCAAATTTGATTTTCGGAAAAAAATCAGGATTTGTAATTTTGGAAGGATTTAACCCCATTTCAATCCAAGAACCTTTCAATTGTTCGTCACTTTTTTTCAAAACATTTGGAAACACTTTTCTCAAGTAATGAATAGTATTTGCTCTTTCATCTCTAATTGTGGGTTTTTCTAAATAAAT
>DAIUBY010000032.1:23129-27694 GCA_036846425.1 Polaribacter sp. | reverse complement strand
AACTAACCAATACAAAAACAATACAGCACCCAAAAGTGCTTATTTATAGGATTCTCTTTTGATACATTTTGTAGTTTTTAAAATAAAGAGTACTTTGGGCGGAGGAAATGCGTGTTTTTAATTATTAAAAATTAGATTAAGTTGTGCGTATTTTGTTAGCTGGATAATATTTACAAATAAAACCGTATAAACAAAAATAGTTTATGAGCAAAAATGAAAAAAAAGGCTTTAATATTACAACACAAGCTTTAACTATTGGCTATATAATTCTAATATGTATAGGATATTCAGTAAAAACTATCTATTATAGTCAATTTGATATCGAAATAGAGGAATATCTAAACTTTGAAGAATATCTTTTTATTTATTTACCAATCGTATCTGTATTCATAATCATAATATTATTATTTACAGCTTTACTCGGCGGAATACATGGAGTTAGTTATTTGTTTTTCAATAAAAATATACTTTTTGGATTTGAAAATCAAGTTAAAGAGGAAAAGAAGACGGAAGAAAAGAATAACAAATTTCAATCTGAATCCAAGTTGCAGACAATTTTGTTGGTTATTAAAAATTTAATAATCTATTTATTATTTTTAATTCCTGTGGGCTTTGCCTTATATTATTATTTTACTAAAAATATTTCTTGGAGATCTTTTTATTTAGGTTTAACTATTTGGGGAACAATAATGTTTGTTTTTTTTGCTATATCAATACTAACAAATAAGATTGGAAAAAAAACTATTTGGACTTTTTTCTCTTTTATTATTTCAATTATCACTTCAATTCTTTGCAACCAACAGTTTAATAAGGCATTAAAGATATTGGATGGAAAAGCAATTAAAGAAGTTCATTTTGTTATTAAAAACGACACTATTTCATCAAACAAAACTATATTGTACATAGGAGAGACCAAAGAATATCTATTTATGAGGGATATTGCTACAAGCTCAAATATAATCTTTAAGAAGAATGATATTTATAAGTTAAAATTAAAAGAAGTCAAAAAAACCCGATAGCGCGGATTTGAAATCCGTGCCAATCCAAATCTACCACAATTTCCAACTATTATTAAAATTCCCCTCCAAAACTTTACAACATTCCGTTTTGTAGTTACTTGATGTTGCTTTATTGCTAACGCACGTTATTTTATGGCTACCTCTTGCCGCTTTATGGTTACTGAATGTCGGATTTTGGTTGCTTCTTGTCGCGCTATTGCTAAGGCGTTCCGTTAACGACATGTATCAGCAATAAAGCGACATGCATCAGCAATAAGGCGTCATATATTAACAATAGAGCGACATGCATCAGCAATAGAGCGACATGTATTAACAATAAAGCGACATGCATCAGCAATAGCGCGACATCAATCAGCAATAAAGAGATATGCATCAGCAATAAAGCGACATACATCTGCAATAAAACGACATGAAGCAAAACTCAATAACATTGATTTGAAACTTACATCCGCTATCGAGTTGTGTTGGATTATTTATTTAATGATTAGTAGAAATCTCAAAAAGGACTTTGTATTTTTTGAATTCATCAAAAAAACCTCTTAAAAATTTCTTCTTAAGAGGTTGTTGATTTTAACTAAAATTAATTTTTATTTTAAATTCTTATTATCAAACTGAGTAACATCGATAACTTTTTCTACGTCAATATCAAAAGAAATTTTAACACTGTCACCTACCATTGTTACAGGCAATTCACTGGAAACTTGTGATGATCCAACAAAAATACTTGGATAATCTTTTATGGTAAAATAGTAAAAACTATTGCCGTTTTTAACATCACTTTGAATACGAGTTATTACGGAACTCAATATCATTTTTGCTTCGTTATTTGTAGCGTTGATCTTATTTCCTGTAGAGTTATAAACGCTTTTAAAAAGTGTCAAGGTTTCACGCATTGTATTGCCAACACCTACAATCGTATAATCGTTTATGCCAACCATGGCATACATTTTTACCAATCCACCATCGTCTTTTAAAGTCATTACATAGGTTGGAATGTTATTGATATTATATGGAATTGGCAAGGAAGCTCGATAGCCTTTTTCTTGCACTTTTCCTTCAGCGGATTGTTGCGCAGCATATTCTGTAGCACCACTTTGTTTGTAAAAAGTGGTTTGTTTGGTTCTTGTATCAACTAATACAAAACCCACTGCACTTTCGTCACTTCCAACCGAAGTTAAGCCTGTGTACCAATAAGAACGATCATTTTTTCCGTACACAAGTGTTAAGCCTTCCGTAATTTGGAGTTTGTCTTTGTTAGAAAAATTCCAATAACCATTGATGTATTCGCCCCAATCATTCAATTGATTTTCGATGAAATTTGCAGGCTGAATCCTGTCAACCCATTCTGGAGCATCTTTAATTGCATACTTGTTTATTTCTCCAGATTGCGCATTTACAACCAAAATTCCTTTGGCATCATTTCCTCCAAATCCTACATTTTTGGCAAAAGTGGTAATCACCCAAAAAGGGTTACCTTCTTCGTCAACTTCAAAAGTAAAATCGGTTAAACCAGTATTGATATTTCCTTTGAAATACACATGTCTGTGAATGTCTTGTAGAAAATACGCATTGGGTTGGTATTTGATTTGAAAAGGTTTTCCATTGATAGATTGTACTAGTTTCACATCACGCTCATTAGTAGCAGAAACCATTACATACCCATTGGTTCCTTGGCTATTATTGAGCCATTTAAAAAATCCTGAATGCAATAAAGGTGCAACCCAATACAATTCGTTATTTACTTTTTGAATAGCAAACGTTCCTAAAACCACTTGACTACCTAGTGCAGGTTGCGAACCAATCACTTTCTCACCTAAAAGATAGGCTAGTTTTTGGTCAACTACTCGAATTTTATCCATCGAAATAGGTTCTATTTGCGCCGAAATTTTCTCGCCAATTTTTACATCACCAATTAATTTTTGATATTTTGAGGTGTGTAAAATAGTAGCTGAAGTAATGATAGGAATGATGATACAGAAACCCAAAGTTATTAGAAAAGCAACTACCAATAATTTACTTGGGGTTTTAGTAATCGTTACTTTTTGATAGTTAGAATCCGATTTGTATTGAAATGAAAATACAATGAGCAACAGCAAGAATAGTAAAATCATTAACGGAAAACCATAAAAGCCAAATTGAATTACAGGCAAAAAGAAATAAAAGATAAAGGAAATAAAGATTAAAAATAAGACTGCGTATTTTAAATATTTCATAAGTTTATGTTTTTACTATAATACGCATTTTTAGTAGAAAAGTTACATTAAAGAGGAAAAACATTTTGAGGGTAAATGGTTTAAAAAAAGTATTAAATAGATAATAAAACACACATCAACAATCCGTGTTTAAAAAATTGCTATTTTTAGCCTTATGAAAGCTTGTTGCTTTTTTGCCTACTTTAGAATCTCGTTTAGAAACTCACTTTCATTAAAAATTACTTTAAAAACCATACCTACAATTTTTTTTAAAACTTACAGGTAAAAAAAAGCCACTAAATTGTCTCAGCAGCTTTTATCTTTTAAATAATTATTGTTTTCTACTCAAACTTGGTTTCCAGTTTCAGATAATCTAAAAATTCACTTTTGGTGGAAGCTTCTTTGAATTTTCCTCCAAATTCGGCAGTTACAGTACTGCTTTCAATATCTTTAATACCACGTGAATTTACGCACAAGTGTTTGGCATCAATCACACAAGCCACATCTTGCGTGCCTAAAGCCTCTTGCATGGCTTGTACCACTTGCATCGTTAAACGCTCTTGCACTTGTGGTCTTTTCGCAAAATATTCTACAATTCTGTTCATTTTTGACAAACCAATCACCTTTCCATTAGAGATATAGGCAACATGTGCACGTCCAATAATAGGCAACAAATGATGTTCGCACGTAGAATAGACTACAATGTTTTTTTCTACCAACATTTCACCATAATTGTAGTTGTTTTCAAACGTGGAAGGTTTTGGTTTGTTTTTAGGATTCAATCCCATAAACAACTCATTTACAAAGGCTTTTGCCACTCTTTTAGGAGTTCCTTGCAAACTGTCATCTGTCAAATCCATGCCTAAAGTGTGTAAAATATCTCTAACACTTTCTTGAATTCTATCTATTTTTTCTTGGTCCGTAAGTTCAAAAGCATCTGCTCTTAAAGGTGTTTTTGCAGAAGTTGCAATATGATTTTCTCCTATTTCGTTGATAGTTTCGTCGTTCATGTCGAGTTTTAAATCAAAAAATCTTTGGTTATTAGGTGCAAATTTACGTGATTCCGAATTATAAATTATAATTAGGTATCAATTAAAACTATAAAACTATCGGTTTTTATGCTTGCAAAAGTTCCAATAATGCTGATAATGAACAGGATTTTTGTTCGCCAGAAACCATATTTTTCAGTGTGAAAGTTTGTTGTTGCACTTCTTCTGAACCCACAATTACTACAAACGGAATTTCACGTTTGTCTGCATACGCAAACTGTTTTTTTATTTTTGCAGCTTCAGGATACAATTCAGCTTTAATGTTTTTCGATCTTAATTGCTGCATCGCTTTCATGGAATACAAG
>DAIUBY010000032.1:21851-23029 GCA_036846425.1 Polaribacter sp. | reverse complement strand
GAAAAATGGAACAAAGGTTGTGCTTTTTCAATAGCTTCTTTGGTAATGCCTTTGGATAACATTTCGTTTTCAACACCTTCTTTGCCAATTTTGTCAAGTTTGTCTAAAGCAACCGTAAAATCAATCAATTTGTCTGATGCACCTATAACTTCAGCAATTCCGGAAAGTATTTTGCGATTGTTGATTTTGATGGTAGTTTCGTGCAACCCTAAATTTGCAAAAACAGTGTCATACAACTTAATAAATTCCACTTCTTGCCACAAAGAATCACTGCCAACAACGTCTGCATCACATTGATAAAATTCTCTAAAACGCCCTTTTTGAGGACGATCTGCTCTCCAAACAGGTTGAATTTGATAACGTTTGAAAGGAAATGTAATTTCGTTTTGGTGTTGTACAACATATCTTGCAAAAGGCACTGTTAAATCGTAACGCAATGCTTTTTCGGAGATTTGAGGAGTGAGTTTTAAACTGTTTTTATCTGACAAAAATTGCTCAGTTGCTTTCTCCAAATAATCCCCAGAATTCAAAATCTTAAAAATCAAACGATCACCTTCTTCACCATATTTTCCCATCAAGGTTTCTGAATTTTCAAAACTGGGAGTTTCAATGGGTTGAAATCCGAAGTTTTCAAAAGTAGTTTTGATGGTATTGATGATATAGGTTCTGTTGGCTACTTCTGTTGGTGAAAAATCTCTAGTTCCTTTTGGAATGCTTGGTTTCATTAATTGGTTTTTAGTTTTTAGTCTTTCGTTGTTAGTAACAATTGTTAAATCTCTAAATTAGTTAATTGATACATTTTTAAATTGTTAAATTGCTACATTAAGACCTGCAAATATCGATAAAACCTAGCTATTTTCAAGGTGTTTTTGGGTTTTATTTCTCCATTTTAGTGAATACAAAGAAGCATTCAATTCAAAACCTAACAGCAATATAATTGCATTTAGCCATACAAATAACATCAAAATTAAAAGTGTTCCAATTGAGCCATACAGTTGATTGTATTGCGCAAATTTCTCGACATAAATTCCGAATAAATAAAAGGTAAATAGCGAAACCACCGTTGTTAAAATTGCACCTGCTGAAAAGAATTTTACATCTTTTCCTTGCTTGGTTCCATATCGAAAAAGCAGGGAAACAATGGTGAAAATCATGATTAAAAACAATACGTTTTTACC
>DAIUBY010000032.1:7410-21751 GCA_036846425.1 Polaribacter sp. | reverse complement strand
GAAAAAGCAGGGAAACAATGGTGAAAATCATGATTAAAAACAATACGTTTTTACCAATAAAAAACAAGTTTAAATCAGAAGTGTTAAACCAACCTTTCTCGTGAATTTTTACCAATGCAACTTGATAAAAAATGGTGAGTGTTATTGTAATTATTAAAAAAAGAGAAAGAATTAATGAAACACCCAAAGACACAAAATACGATCTAAAAACATTGCGAAATTCTTTTACATGATACGAATATTCAAATCCGCCAAAAATTGCATTCACGCCATTTGTCATCAAAAAAATGGATAATATAAATCCAAAAGAAAGCAATCCACCATATTGATTGTTGATGATGTCTCCTAAAACAATTTGCACAGCATCAAAGGTTTTTGGAGGTAAAACATCGCGAATTAAGGTAAACAATCCATCCTGAAAACCATCAATTGGAATGTAAGAAATCAATGTTAAAATAAATAGTAAAAACGGAAAAATTGCCATAAAAAAACTAAAAGCAATGCCTCCTGCTCTTGAGGTTAATGCTCCTTTGATAATGCCAATTACATACAATTCAAGTACGTCATACAAAGACATGCCTTCCAAACCTGGAATTTTGATTTTCTTTCCAAATTTCATCAACCAATTAATGATTGGTATTTTTTGCAATTGCTCTTCTACTTCTTTGGACATTATTTTGTTTCAGTTGTTTGAGGGTTTCTGTTGTTTGAAATGTTTCTGTTGTTTTTATTGTTAGATTAGTTCATTGCTAAATTGCTAAATTGATTCATTGCCACATTAATCCATAGCCTTCAAACTCAAATCCATATTATAAACAGAATGCGTTAAAGCTCCTGATGAAATAAAATCAACACCACATTCTGCATATTTTCTGATGGTGTTTTCTTTGATACCACCTGAAGATTCTGTCAAACATTTTCCATTGATTAATGCTACTGCTTTTTGGGTATCTTCAAATGAAAAATTATCTATCAAAATTCGATAAATGCCTTCATGTTTTAATATTTCTGAAATTTCATCCAAATTTCTAGCTTCCACAATAATTTTCAAATCAAGATTTTTTTCTCTCAAATACACTTTTGTTTTGTTGATGGCTGCTGTAATTCCGCCAGCAAAATCAATGTGATTGTCTTTCAGCATAATCATATCATACAACGCAAATCTGTGATTTTCTCCTCCTCCAATTTTTACAGCCCATTTTTCTAGCGCACGAATTCCTGGAGTGGTTTTTCTGGTATCTAAAATTTTGGTTTTAGTACCTTGCAATAATTCCACAAATGAGGCTGTTTTTGTAGCAATAGCACTCATTCGTTGCATGGCATTCAGCACCAAACGTTCTGCTTTTAAGATGGATTGTGAACTTCCTGAAACATGAAAAACAACATCACCAAAAGCTACTTTTTCACCATCATTAATTAATGTTTCTACTTTTAAATCAGTATCTACATATTCAAAAACTTGTTTTGCAAAATCTACTCCTGCAATAATTCCTGAGTCTTTCACCAACAATTTTGCTTTACCTGTAGCTTCTGTTGGAATGCAAGAAAGTGAACTATGATCACCTTCACCTACATCTTCTCTGATAGCATTTTCGATAATCAGTTGTATTTCATTTTCAAATTGTGCTTTTGAAATCATGAATTTTTATTTATTGAGGTAAAAATACAAATTCAAACTTTACAATTTGTATTTTTGATTTATGAAAATCAAACTGCTTGCCATTGGAAAAACGGACAACAAAGCGCTACAATCTTTGATGGATGAATACCAACAACGTTTAAAACACTACATCAAATTTGAGTTTGAGATTATTCAGGATATTAAAAATGTAAAAAATTTAAGCGAGTATCAACAAAAAGAAAAAGAAGGCGAACTCATTTTAAGTAAAATACAACCTACTGACGAATTGCTATTGTTGGATGAAAATGGACTAGAATTTACCTCAGTTGCTTTTTCAAATTATCTTCAAAAAAAAATGAATGCAGGTACCAAACAACTTGTTTTGGTAATTGGAGGTCCTTATGGATTTTCTGAGGCTGTATATGCAAAAGCGCTTGGCAAAATTTCGCTATCAAAAATGACGTTTTCACATCAAATGATTCGTGTTTTTTTGATAGAGCAATTGTACAGAGCTTTTACCATTTTAAAAAACGAACCTTATCATCATCAGTGAAATAATTTAGCAATGAATTGATGTAACAACAGAAACCCTTAAAATTTTGTTTAGTTTTGCTTTTTTAAACATCCAAGAATGAAACTGGTTTTTTCCACCAACAATAATCACAAGTTGAAAGAAGTACAAGAAATGCTTCCAAAATCGATACAATTGGTAAGTTTGAAAGAAATTAATTGTACTGAAGATGTTGCTGAAACCGAAACTACTTTGCAAGGAAATGCAGCTTTAAAAGCCAATTTTATTACCCAAAATTTTCAACTAGATTGTTTTGCGGATGATACTGGTTTGGAAGTAACTTGTTTGAACGGAAAACCCGGAGTTTATTCAGCGCGTTTTGCAGGAGAACCTACAAATGCTGAAAAAAATATGGAAAAATTATTGAACGAAATGGCTGGCTTTACAGATAGATCAGCACAATTTAGAACGGTAATTTGTCTGAATTTAGAAGGAAATCAATACTTTTTTGAAGGCATTTGCAAAGGAAGAATTTTAACAGAAAAAAGAGGAAGTCAGGGTTTTGGATACGATCCCATTTTTCAACCAAATGGATTTCAAAAATCCTTTGCTGAAATGAGCTCAGAAGACAAAAATCGGATTTCACATAGAGGTTTGGCGATTGAAAAGTTAGTTGCTTTTTTAAGGGATTATGTAGCATAAATTTCTAAGTTAATGGTTTATAAATACGAAATTTGGAGATTCTATAAGTATCAATACAATTAATGATAATTTCAATGGAAAATAATAAGAATACTTTTTGGCTAATTTTTTTTATGCTTGTTATTATTATTTATGTTGTTTATGATAAAATTAGTTATCAAAATGAAATTAAAGACAATAAAAAAATAACTACGGGAATAGTAGTTGATTTTCATTTTTCAAAGAATGCATATACCCTAACTTATAAATATAAAGTTGATAATATAGATTATGAAAAAGAATTCACTACTAGTTTTTTTAGATGCAAAGATGGCACTAAGGGCTGTGTAGGAAAAACCTTTAAAGTTTATTACTCATCTAAAAATCATGATAAAAGTGAAATTGATTTAGGAGAATATAATAAGTTTAAGAATTGGTAATAAATAGCTATTTATCAATAAATAATTAAAATAATTGAATAGTATTAAACTCATAAAATGAACCACCCAACTTACAAAAAAAACTTTATATTATTGTCAGTTTTACTGATAGTGATGTTTTTTGTGAATATTAGTTTGGGTTCAGTTGGGATTCCTTTTCAAGAAGTTTTTTCCATTTTATTAGGAGGTGCATCCTCTAAAGAAAGTTGGGAAATTATCATTTTACAATTTCGTTTGCCAAAAGCAATTACCGCAATTATGGTTGGCTCAGGATTGTCTGTGAGTGGTTTGTTGATGCAAACCTTGTTTCGAAATCCGTTAGCAGGGCCATTTGTGTTGGGTATTTCTTCGGGTGCAAGTTTGGGAGTTGCCCTGTTGTTATTAGGCTCTAGTTTTTTTGGTGGGTTTTTAATTTCGGAAACTTTTGCCTCATTTTCATTACCAATTGCTGCCAGTTTAGGAGCGTTTTTAGTATTATCAGCGGTAATTTTTGCAGCCAACAAGGTACGAAATACCATGTCTATTTTAATTATAGGATTGATGTTTGGTAGTTTTACAGCAGCTATTATCAGCGTTTTGGCTTATTATAGTGAAGCTTCTCAAATTCAGCAATATGTTTTTTGGAGTTTTGGTAGTTTGGGAAATTTGAGTTGGACTGAAATTGTAGTCTTTGCACTTTTTTACTTGATAGGAATGTTGGCTATTTTTCCCATCTTAAAACCTTTAAATAGTTTGTTATTAGGCGAAAACTATGCTAAAAGTTTGGGCATTCAAATTCAAAAAACTAGAAATATCATTTTATTGATAACCAGTATTTTAACAGGAGTTATCACTGCTTTTTCAGGTCCTATTGCCTTTGTTGGCTTGGCTGTGCCACATATTGCACGATTGTTTTTTAACACTTCAAATCACAAAATAATCGTTCCTGCAACTGCACTTATTGGCGCAATTGTTTTGCTGATTTGTGATATAATTGCGCAGCTTCCCACAAGTGAATTTACATTGCCCATCAATGCAATTACTTCACTTTTTGGAGCGCCAATTGTGATTTGGTTATTGGTTAGAAAAAAGAAATTATTTGTGTAAAATATATGGAAAAAAAAGATATTATTTTACGCACAGAAAATTTACAAATTGGATATACATCCAAAAAGAAGGCTTTTATTGTAGGTGAAAACATTGATTTTAGCCTGCAAAAAGGAAGCTTTGTAACGCTTTTAGGAAAAAATGGTATTGGAAAATCGACCTTATTGCGAACGATTTGCAATATTCAAAAGCCGTTAAAAGGTGCTGTTTATATCAATGAAAAAAACCTTGAATCGTATCAAACTAAAGACTTGGCAAATTGTATTAGTTTGGTACTTACAGAACGTTTGCCAGAGAGTCAACTCACTGTTTTTGAATTGATTGCACTTGGTAGACAGCCTTATACAAATTGGGTAGATTCATTAACAGAAAACGATATTTTGCACATCCATCAAGCAATGGATTTGACAGAAACCACGCATTTAAAAGAGCGCCGTTTTTATGAATTGAGTGATGGACAATTGCAACGTGTATTGATTGCGAGAGCTTTAGCGCAAGATACGCCATTGATTATTTTAGATGAACCTACTGCACATTTGGATTTGCATCATACATTGCGCATTTTTAAGGTTTTAAAAAAACTGGTTGAAGAGACTTCCAAAACTATTTTTATTTCAACACATGAAGTCAATTTGGCCATCAAATTTTCTGATGAAATTGCTTTGATGACCGAAAACGCATTTCATAAACACACTCCTAATAAATTAATAGAAAATAATGTGTTTGAATCACTTTTTACTGATGAAATGCTTCGTTTTGATAAAAGTTTGCAACAATTTGTGATGAAATAAAAACCCAATTTTAATTTAAAATTGACAAAAATTGAATTTTATCTTGACATTTTTTAAAACTTACCTTTTCTTACAATTGATTTTTTAACCTAAAATCACACTTTTTTAACCTTCAATTTTTTTAGTCACCTGAACCTCAAAGAACTCCATTTTGGATATCTAAAAATCCTCATAATCGAAAAAATATGAGATTGATAATATTTTCAAAGTATCAGAAATTATTCATATCACATTTTACATTTTTTTATATATATTTTATATATATTGTTAATAAATCATAATTTATTATATTATTATTAATTTAAAGGAAATTTATTAAATTTATTAGTATTATTTTAACAAATCAGTAATTTTAATAATTTTATCTTTGAGGTGTAAAATAAGCTAAACTAAAAGCAATTAATTATGAGAAAATTAGGATTTATTTGTTTGTTGTTTTTCGTAGGAAGTGCCTTTGCTCAGCAACGTGTAACTGGGCCTGAAGCAAAAAACACAAACGTATGGGAAGTGAAAAAAATGGCTACAGTATTAACTCTTAGAGGTATTGCAACCCCCGATTTGAAATCGCCAGAACTTAAAAATGTAAGTATTTGGGAACGAAAAACAACCTCCGATTTACAAGTGACTTTTGGAAATCGAAAAATGCACGATTTGCAAGGCCCAAGAAGAAAAAATTATCAACCTTGGCAAAAATAAAAACCAAAAAGAGTTGCGAAAGCAGCTCTTTTTTTTTGACTTTAATATTTTGATGAAACAACCTATTAATCAAGTAATCTAATAATCTTGTAATCTAACAATAGAGACTTTTTTCTTACATTTGAAAAATAAAAAAAATCCATAATTTTTAAAGATTTCATTTATGAAAAAAATACTTTTTCTTGCTGGTGCACTTGTCATTTATGCTTGTGGCGCTAACAAAAACAGTGCAGAAGACAGCAACATTGATCAAGCTGCCAAATACGCATCAACTATAACTGCCAAAGAATTAGGCACTCACCTATTCATTTATGCTTCTGATGAATTTGAAGGAAGAAATACTGGTGAGTCTGGACAAAAAAAAGCAGTTGAATACCTAAAAAACTATTATGTAAGTCAAGGAATTCCTTCGCCAATTTCTAGTGATGATTATTTTCAAGAGGTTCCTGCTGAATTTTTAAACAAGCGCAAAAGACAAGTTCCTTTAAAAGACTCTGAAAATGTGGTTGCTTTTATCAAAGGATCTGAAAAGCCAGAAGAAATCATTGTTATCTCTGCACATCTTGACCATGAAGGTGTAAAAGATGGTGAAATTTATAATGGTGCAGATGATGATGGATCAGGAACTGTAGCGTTGTTAGAAATTGCACAGGCTTTTCAAATGGCTGCTAAAGCAGGTAAAGGCCCAAAACGTTCAATCCTATTTTTACATGTTACAGGTGAAGAAAAAAGTTTGTTAGGTTCACAATATTATACCGAAAATCCAATTTTCCCTCTAGCAAATACGGTTTGTAATTTGAATATTGATATGGTTGGACGTATTGACGATCGTCACAAAGAAGACCAAAATTATGTTTATTTGATTGGATCAGACAAATTGAGTACAGAATTGCACACACTTTCTGAAGAAATCAATTCAAAATACACCAAAATAAATTTAGATTATAAATATAACGATGAAAACGATCCAAACCGTTTTTACTATCGTTCTGACCATTATAATTTTGCAAAACACAATATTCCAATTATTTTTTATTTTAACGGAACTCATGCAGATTATCACAGACCAACAGATACTCCTGACAAAATCAATTATGAATTGTTAGAAAACAGAGCACGTTTGGTATTCCATACTGCTTGGGAAGTTGCCAATAAAGAAACCAGAATCATTGCTGATAAAGCTGTAAAAAAATAAATTAGTATTTAATACAATTAATTTCAAAACCGAGTTTTTACTCGTTTTTGTTGTTTTATAGAAAATATTTGAAAAAAAGAAATTCTTGTTAGACTGTATTTTTACACCCGTTTTGTAGTGTATTTTTGAAAGGTACTAATTGCTCTATTAATTCATAATATACTGAAATATAACAAATTAATAGTAAATCTAACCAAATTCTTTTATTCCATTCCATCTATAAAAACCTTCATTTTTCCACTAGTTTTTAAAAATGCAATAATTGCTTTATCAGTAAGTTCTACTTTTTCAAAATAAAAATCGTCTAAACTGCCATTTACAAAAACGCCTTTCATAGGAGAATAATTATTCAAATATGGCAACAAACTTTTCTTAGCTTCCTCTAAATTATCTTGCACAGAATACCTGCAATTTTCTTGAATTTTCTTTAAAATAACACCTTGCAAAAGCCAATTCGCTGTTTTAGTCAGAATGCCTTTACTATTAAAAAGATAATCCAGTTGATCAAAATAAATTTCTTTGGTGATAGTATTGTAATTAGGAATTCCTGATAAATACAATGTTCCATTTATACTTCCAGCCATATTTAGCGCAAAAATCATTTTGCCGTCTTTGAGCCATAAATCAACTTTTTGAACAGTAATTTTTCGACTTCCAGATGAAAATTCTTTGCCTTGAAAATTTTTAGTAATTACTCTTGATGCATTTTCATAAGTAGAAATTGCGGCAATAGAAGCATTTGTTTGTGTTGGAATTTTAGTAACTGGTTTGAATGAAATGGATTCTCTCTCAATGGATTTTTCAGGTTCTTGCCCAACATTGGTAAGCATATTGCATTTCAAACCTAAATCCATCAATATTTTATTTTTTTGCAAAACAGCATCAGTTACATACACTTCAATAGGAATAATTTTAAACCAAGATTCATATTCAGGGCTCGTTTTAATTGGCAAACTAATCGTTTCTAAAACATCCAACACATAAGGTTTAAAGTTGCATGATTGAGAAATTGCTTCGTCAATTTTTTTAGCCAAAGTTCCTTTGAAAATAGATAACGTAGGATTTATAACAAAAGTAATGGGAACTTTTTTCCCAGCAACCAATATTGAAGGATTCTCATTCCATTGAAAATCTTCTATTTCCGAATTCGTTTTCATCATCCAATTGGATAATTTCACGGAACTCACTAACGTTATTTTGCCATTCAGATTGATTTCTCTGGTATCATTTAATCCCATAAATTCTGTTCCATATTTAAATTTTGTCCATATTTTTAATGGAATTTCAGATTGAATTTTTCCGTCTTTTTCAATTAATTTTATAGTGCCTGTTTTCCAAATTTTCATTTCGGTTTTATCATCCTCCAAATTGGAATCTTCATAAATCAACCCGCTTAAAGATTTATTGAGTTGATTTTCAATCTCTTTCAACGTAATCACCATTGGCATACTTACAATAGAAGTTGTTGATTTATAAGCAATTGGATTGTTGTTGGATGGATATGGTTTTAAAGCTTCTATTTTATTTGTGCTGCCACAATTGTATAAAATCGAAACCAAAATAAAGGCAATTGATAGCGTAAAAACTCTCTTTACAGTATTCATAAAACTCAAATTATTTTTGAGCGAAATTAGCAAAAAATAGCCTCTGTTTTTAAATAAGAAAATGATATTTTAAAGTGATTTTAACAATCTAAAAACTAAAAAAAATTGATAGTTTTGTATCAAAAAAATTGTTTTTGGTAAAGGTTTTTTTAGTTTTGGGTAATTGTGATTTACAAAGAATATAAATTCACTAAATATATTTTTATTTTCTGTTTTTGTGACTCAAATTTATAACCTCATATTTTCCGTAAACGTAAATCTCTTGCAGCATGATGGATTGTTAAAATATCAATTCTTGTTTTAGTAACAACTTTATATATAATTCGATAGTTTCCTTCTAAAATTTCACGTATGTTTTCATCTTGAATTTCTAGAACGTTTTTCCAAGTATAATTTTGATATTTTAAAATATTAGTTTTTAATCTGATTTTGAATACTTGTCGTTTTGCATAAACTATGGAGTCTTTAGAAATGAACTCTGCAATATCTTTTAGATCATTTTTAGCTTGTAAAGTCCAATTTATTTGAACCATGTATTCAATTCTTTATCAAGTTCGGACTCACTAATAATTTCATTATTTTTAGATTGCATTTTTCCAATCTCAATTTTTTCAATCAAGATTAATCTCTCAATTAATTCATCAATGGAAAATTGTTCTGGAAAACTATCAATTTGCTCTTTTAATTTCGTTTTAGTTATCATACTAGAAATTTTTATAAATATACAAAAGTTTTATTATCATTTAAATTTGTTTAAAAATGATTAATTAAAAAAATAGTTATCATTTCTTGGATTGTTTTATTACTGAGATGTCAGGATATCTCGCAAAGCTAGGTTTCTATAGAAATTTTTATAAAAATATTTAATGGTGCCAGCAATCCAAAAATATAATAATTTGTTATGTAAACAATTCAAATAACAACATTATAAATAAAATAAAACCTAAGCCTACATAAAATGAGTAGATATTGTTTTCTTCAATTTCTTTAACACTTCCCTTACATAGAGAAAATAACCAAATAATTAATGATCCCAAGTAACATATCCAATAATAACCTGACATTTTATTTAATTACCTTTATTAAAGTATTCAAAAAAGTTTACTTCATTGCGTTTTTGCAATCAGTGATTAAAATATAACTCAAAATAACTAAAACAAAATTCTTCAAATCCACAAACAATTTATCAAAAAGCTAAAATAACAATCCTCAGCCAATATTGATTTTAAATATATAAATAAATTTCTACAAAAACGAAATAATCAAATTTCTACAAAAAAGAAAACCTCACAAATTGTGAGGTTTTGTATTTTTTATGAAGTAAAAAAGGGAAAGATGTTTGAGAAGAATTAATCCTCTTCTGCTGCTTCTTCATCTTCAATGTTTACATCAAAATCTTCGTTTTCATCAAATGATTCTTCATCATCTGCAAAATCTTCCATAGTTTGCTCCAATTTAGAGCTGATTTTTACTAAATAAATAGTTTCATCAGTTCTTACTTCCACAGCTTTAATGGTTTCACCTTTGGCATTTTTGAAAGAAATAATATCGCTATAATCATATCCATCAGGATATTTTTCGATTAGCATATTCAAGATATCTTTTGTTAGTTTAGCGTAATCTACAATTACTCTGTTCATATATATGTTTTTTCAAATACGAAAATAAAATCTTTTTTCTTTAAAATGGTATTTTTTGTATAAAAAATTATCATTTTTTTACATCTCCAATAAATAGGCAAAAATCAGAGGCGCAACAATAGTTGCATCACTTTCTATGATGAATTTTGGCGTATCAATATCTAATTTTCCCCATGTAATTTTTTCGTTTGGAACTGCTCCTGAATACGAACCATAACTGGTTGTAGAATCAGAAATTTGACAAAAATAACTCCAAAATGGTGTATCAGTTCTTTCCATATCTTGGTATAACATTGGTACTACACATATTGGGAAATCTCCTGCAATTCCTCCTCCAATTTGGAAAAATCCAATGCCATTTGAAGTTTCTGGATTCGAATTTTGAGTGTACCAATCAGCCAAAAACGTCATGTATTCAATTCCTGATTTCATAGTACTTGCTTTGATTTCTCCTTTTAAAACATAGGATGCAAAAATATTTCCCATGGTTGAATCTTCCCAACCTGGAACTACCATTTGCAAGTTTTTTTCAGCAGCTGCAAACATCCAAGAGTTTTTGATATCAATTTCATAATACTGCTCCAAAACTCCTGAAAGCAATAATTTGTACATAAATTCATGTGGAAAATAACGCTCACCTTTTGCTTCTGCATCTTTCCAAATTTTTACGATGTGTTTTTGCAAACGTCTAAAAGCTTCTTCTTCAGGAATGCAAGTATCTGTAACTCTGTTAAGTCCTTTTTCGAGCAAATCCCATTCGTCTTGAGGCGTTAAATCGCGGTAATTTGGCACGCGTTTGTAATGAGAATGTGCTACTAAATTCATCACATCTTCCTCTAAATTGGCTCCTGTACACGAAATAATATGCACTTTATCTTGACGAATAATTTCTGCAAATATTTTTCCTAACTCAGCTGTACTCATTGCTCCTGCTAATGAAACTAGCATTTTTGAGCCGTCATTTAATTGCTTTTCATATCCTTTTGCAGCATCTACTAAAGCAGCTGCATTGAAATGTAAAAAGTATTTTTCTATAAAATTGGTAATTGGTTTGTTCATTATTTTTTAGTTTATCATTGATTTTATACAATGATATTTATTTTTTTTAGTTATTATAAAATAGCTTTGTAAGTTTAGTTTTTGAATTTATTGGGAAAAATAAAAGCTAAACTACATTGAAACTTTTTTAAAAATTTTAAAGATTTAAAATATTAAAATTCCTCTTCGTCGTTTTTAAATTTTGACAATTTACTAAAAGGATTATTATTCGAGTTTGAATCATCTGTATCATAGGTATCATCTTTTGATGAAAACTTATAACTCAACATCTTGTAATATAATTTTGCTGCCAATGAATCCGAAGTTTTTTGATTTGGATTTGGGCAAAATTCGGCCATATCAAATCCAACTACATTTTTCTCAGCAAAAACTCTTTTCAAAAATTCTAAGGTTTCATAATAAAATAATCCACCATAAACTGGATTTCCTGTTGCAGAAAAAAGAGTTGCATCTAACGCAGAAAAATCAAAAGAAATAAAAACGTTCGTTGTTAATTGATCAATCACATCATCCATCCAATATTCATTCAAAGCCATGTCATGAGCAAAAAATACTTTGTCTGAATTCATAGTTCTTTTTTCAGAAATATCCATACTTCTGATGCCTACTTGCACTAAATTGGTATTTTGATTTGCTTCGTACATGGCACATTTGTGATGATATAGAGAACCATCAAATTCTTTTCTCAAATTGGCATGTGCATCCAAATGCAACACTGTTAAGCTTTGAAAACAATCGTTAAATGCTTTTACAGTTCCAATAGAAACTGAATGTTCACCACCAAAAATGGTCACAAATTTGTTTCTATTGATGAATTTTTTTACAGTTTGATGCACTGCATTCACCATGGCTTGTGGAGAGGAATTTTCAGTGATTGGATCTGCTAAAAAAACACCTTCTTTATAAACTTCAGAATCGGTTTCAATATCATACAAATCCATGTTTTCTGAGGCTTCTAGAAAGGCTTGTGGTCCTTTGCTTGCTCCTTTTTGCCATCTATTTGTTCCTTCAAAAGGAACAGGAATCAACACAATTTTTGAATTGCTCAATGAGGCATAATTTTCAGGAATTCCTGCGAATGTTTTCATGTTGTTTTGTAATCTAGTTCTATTTTTTATGTTTCAAAAATACTAAAATTAATATCCTAAAATTGATAATAATTCACTGCTTTTTTGTTCTTCTTTAAACACTTGTGTGGTGATTTTCCCTTCATTGTCTTTATCAATCAATATCATTTTTGGGTGGGGAATCAAACAGTGTTGCAATCCACCAAAACCACCTATTGTTTCTTGATACGCTCCTGTATTGAAAAAACCAATGTATAAAGGTCTATCTTTTTCATAAATTGGCAAATAAATGGCATTGATATGTTGCTCTGAATTGTAATAATCATCACTATCACAAGTCAATCCACCCAATAAAACGCGTTCGTATTTAAAATTCCATTTGTTAATTGGCAACATAATAAAACGTTTGTTGATTGCCCAAGAATCTGGTAATGTTGTGATAAATGATGAATTAATCATATTCCAACGTTCACGATCATTTTGCTTTTTTTGATACAAAACTTCATAAATAGCACCACTTGCTTCTCCTACTGTAAAACTTCCAAATTCAGTAAAAATATGAGGAACATCAACTTCTGCATTTTTGCAAGATTCATTAATTTGATAAATAATTTCATCAATCATGTATTGATAATCAAATTCAAAAGCCAATGAATTTTTAATAGGAAATCCTCCACCTATATTTAAACTATCAAGTGTTGGACACACTTTTTTTAAACTGATATATACTGAAATACATTTTACCAATTCATTCCAATAATAAGCATTGTCTTTAATACCTGTATTGATAAAAAAATGAAGCATTTTTAACTCCACATTTTTATCTTCGGCAATTTCACGTTCATAAAAAGAAACAATGTTTTTATATCCTATACCCAATCTTGAGGTATAAAATTCAAATTTAGGTTCTTCTTCTGAGGCAATTCTTATTCCAACTTTAAATTTTTTATTGATATGTTCTTGCAACTTATACAATTCTTCATAATTATCTATAATGGGAATGCAATTCGTGTGTCCTGAATTAATCAAATCTGCAATGTTTTCAATGTATTGATCTCTTTTAAAGCCATTGCAAATCACAAAATTTTTGTTCGTTAATTTGCCTTCTTTTTTTAGGTTTTTAACAATATCAATATCAAATGCTGAAGAGGTTTCAATATGAATATCATTTTTTAACGCTTCATCCAACACATATTTAAAGTGTGAACTTTTAGTACAATAGCTATAAAAATACTTGCCTTTGTACTTGTGTTTTTTCATACTTTCTTTAAACCAATCTTTGGCTCTGTTGATATTGTCTGAAATTTTTGGCAAATAGGTGAATTTCAATGGAGAACCATATTGTTCAATTAATTCCATCAAATTGATGTCATGCCACACTAATTTATTGTTTTCTGTTTTGAATTCCTCTTGTGGAAATTCGAAAGTTTGGTCTATTAAATCTTTATATTTTGTATTCACTTTCTTTTAAAATAAGGTATAATAAATAGTTTAAACTAAAATATTTTTCAATCTTAGTATGAAAAATTTGATATGTTAAAGTGATTTTGATTACTGAATTATTTGAAGGTAAACAACATGCAATTTAAAATAGCGTTGCAAATCTTTGAGAAAAATAAGTGGAAAAATCTCTGTTTTTTCGTTGCATTTCCAAAATGCAGTGGATTTATAATTCTCCAAAAATAAACTTCGCACAAGACTAGAAAAACTATACATTTTACTATTATAATCGAAGCAAAAATAACTGTTTTTCAAATACAAAAACGGAAAACAAAAAAAAAGTATACTTTTTTTCAATCTTGGGAGTTTATTTCTTTAAAAAATTAATTTTCAGGAGGATGACTATAAACTTGCTCATAAATTTCATCAAAATTGGTTCGCAAATGTGTGTTTAATTTTTTTCGATAATCATCTTTCAACCAAGTTACAAAATTGTGTGTACTTTTTGAA
>DAIUBY010000032.1:0-7310 GCA_036846425.1 Polaribacter sp. | reverse complement strand
TTTTTTTCGATAATCATCTTTCAACCAAGTTACAAAATTGTGTGTACTTTTTGAAATACATTTTGCATATCTATTGATTCTGTCGTCAATTTCTTCACCTAATTTTTTCGCTAAAATCAACGCATCAAAAACATCTTCACTGTTTTCTACACAAATTTTTGCATGATGTTCTATGGATTTTTCCAACACTCTTTTTGAGGATTCTCCTGCTCTAATGGTTTCAATGTACACTCTTTTTACATCGAAAAATAAGTCTTTGGAATTGGCAAAATCTTTTTTCAAATCTGCAGGCAATTCATAACGAAATGAACTTTCTATTTCCTCATCAGATAAAATCGCATTCAAATAATAATCAGGAGACCTGAACATTTTTTGCCAATCTAAATCTGCTCCCCAAGGTCCAAATCTGTAAAAATTATTTCCTAAATCAACTACATCAAACGTGGTTTTATTTCCAAAAATACGGGAACCTCTTCCAATCATTTGATAATATAATGTCAATGATTTTGTAGCTCTATTTAAAATAATTGCCTCAATACTAGGCTCATCAAAACCAGTTGTTAAAATACTCACTGAGGTAATAATTGCGCCAGGAGTTTTATGAAACCAACGTAAAATCAGTTCGCGTTCTTTTTTTGTATTCGTATTATCCAAATGTGCTATTGGATAACCTGCTTTTTTAAACGCATGAAAAACTTGAACAGAAGTGTTGATTCCGTTGTTGAAAATTAGTGTTTTTTTGCCTTTTACAGTTTCTTCATACGCAGAAACTAATTTCGAAAGCATGTCTGCGTTCGTATATAAATCTTCTGATGATTTTACGGTGTAATCACCATTTGCACCAACTTCAAGCGATGTTAAACCAACATTGTACGAATACATGTTCGCTTTTGCGAGGTAATCATTGTCAATTAAATGTTGGATAGATTCGCCCACAAACAACTCATGATAATTTTCATACATGGGTAATTTGATATTCGAACTTAAAGGAGTTGCTGTAACACCTAAAATAAAACTATCGTCAAAAAACTTGAAAATTTTGGTAAAAGAATTGTAATGTGCCTCATCCACAATCACCAAACCAATGTTTGAAATGTCGAATTTTTCATCATTCAAACGATTATTGAGTGTTTCAACCATCGCCACAAAACAGCTATAATTTTCTTGATCGTCTAATTTTGCAGTAGAATTGATGATTTTATTGGCAACATGAAACTCATTCAGCATTTTTGAGGTTTGTTTACTCAACTCAATTCTATGAGTCAACACCAATACTTTTTTGTTAAAACGCTCTAAATAACGGCGTACAATTTCAGAAAAAATAACTGTTTTTCCACCACCAGTTGGCAATTGATACAACAAATGATAAGCTTCAGGAGCATTTTCAAATCTTCGAAAGATTTCTTGAAGTGCATCTTGTTGGTATCCGTATAATTCTTTTCCTACTTTTTTTTGTGATACGCTATTTTCTGACAATTTCTAAAAATTTAGATAACAAAAGTAAGACTTAAAAAGGGTTTCAAACAAATTTATGCTAGATAAATCTTGATAAATTTATTTCCAAAATGTCATAATGTGACGCATTGAACACAGAAACACCGTTTTTTATAACCAAAATTTGAGGAGATTCATGCACAACTTCAAATTCATTTGCGATATTATTGGAAATATTTCTGTAACGCAACAAATCCAAATAATAGGTTTTTATGGACAAATGTTCCTCAGAAAACATTTTTTCAAAACGCTTAATTACCATATTGCTGATGCCACAACTTGTGGAATGTTTAAAAATCAAAACAGCCTGCGTATTTGATTCATTTTTGATTGTTGCTAGCTGATTTTCAGTGGTTAATGGCATCCAATTCAAATTCATTTTTGTATCTTTATGAGGTTCTTTGCCGCCAAAGAGATTTGTAAATAAACTCATTTATTATCGTTTTTTATGGCAAAGATAGCAAACTTTTTCAAGTCAAAAAGTCAGTTGAAATACACTTTTTCAAGACAAAATGACTGAATGTTTTTAAAAAAATGAAATGGTATTACAATTGCTGATTTCATTAAAAAAAAGATCTATTATGAACTTTCAAAATTTTACCACAAAATCGCAAGAAACCATACAAATGGCGCAGCAAATTGCGCAAAGTTATGGTCATAATCAAATAGAAAATGAGCACATTTTCAAAGCTTTAACAGAAGTTGATGAAAATGTATTGCCTTTTTTATTAAAAAAATTGAATATCAATACTTCCCTCCTACAGCAAGTTTTAGAAAAACAATTGCAAAGTTTTTCAAAAGTTTCTGGAGCAGAATTGATGCTTTCAAGAGAAACCTCAAAAACGCTGAATGATGCAGCTATTATCGCAAAAAACTGGAAAGATGAATTTGTTTCTATTGAGCATTTGATTTTTGCAATTTTCAATTCAAAAAGTAGCATTGCTCAAGTTTTAAAAGACCAAGGAGTTACTGAAAAAGGATTGAAACCAGCCATTGACGAACTCAGAAAAGGCGAAAGAGTAACTTCTCAAAGTCAAGAAGAGACCTACAATTCTTTAAACAAATACGCCAAAAATCTTAATCAATTAGCCCAAGAAGGCAAACTAGACCCTGTCATTGGACGTGATGAAGAAATCAGACGTTTATTACAAATTTTATCACGCAGAACCAAAAACAATCCCATTTTAGTGGGCGAACCTGGTACTGGAAAAACTGCGATTGCAGAAGGTTTAGCACACAGAATTGTAGATGGTGACGTGCCTGAAAACTTGAAAGACAAACTCATTTTTTCTTTAGACATGGGTGCTTTGATTGCAGGTGCCAAATACAAAGGTGAATTTGAAGAACGCTTAAAAGCAGTTATCAAAGAAGTAACTACTTCTGAAGGTGATATTGTATTGTTTATTGATGAGATTCACACTCTGGTTGGAGCTGGAGGTGGACAAGGCGCTATGGATGCTGCCAATATTTTAAAACCAGCTTTGGCTCGTGGAGAATTGCGTGCCATTGGTGCTACAACCTTAGATGAATATCAAAAATATTTCGAAAAAGACAAAGCCTTAGAACGTCGTTTCCAAAAAGTGTTGGTGGATGAGCCTGATACGGAAAGTGCGATTTCAATTCTGAGAGGTATCAAAGAAAAATACGAAACACATCACAAAGTACGCATCAAAGACGAAGCAATTATTGCGGCTGTTGAACTGTCTCAACGTTACATCACCAATCGTTTTTTACCTGATAAAGCGATTGATTTGATGGACGAAGCTGCGTCTAAATTGCGCATGGAAATCAATTCAAAACCTGAAGAATTGGATGTGTTGGACAGAAAAATCATGCAATTAGAAATCGAAATTGAAGCTATCAAACGTGAAAAAGACGAAGCGAAGTTGAAATCTTTACGTTCTGATTTGGCAAATCTGAAAGAAGAACGTAATGAAATCAATGCCAAATGGAAATCAGAAAAAGAAGTGGTGGACAACATTCAGAACACCAAATCTGAGATTGAAAACCTAAAAAACGAAGCTGAAAAAGCAGAACGTGAAGGCGATTATGGAAAAGTAGCTGAAATTCGGTATGGAAAAATCAAAGTTGCTCAGGAAAAATTAGAAGGTTTTCAAAAAACATTATCTGAAAATCAACAAGGAAATTCGCTCATTAAAGAGGAAGTAACTTTTGAGGATATTGCTGAAGTAGTTGCCAAATGGACAGGAATTCCTGTTACAAAAATGATTCAAACAGAACGTGACAAATTACTAAAATTAGAAAATCAACTTCACAAAAGAGTGGTTGGTCAAGAGGAAGCCATTATTGCAGTAGCAGATGCTGTGAGACGCTCAAGAGCAGGACTGCAAAATGCCAACAAACCTATTGGAAGTTTCTTGTTTTTAGGAACTACTGGCGTTGGAAAAACAGAATTGGCAAAAGCCTTGGCTGAATATTTGTTTGACGATGAAAATGCCATGACTCGAATTGACATGAGCGAATATCAAGAACGCCATGCTGTGAGCAGATTGATTGGTGCGCCTCCAGGTTATGTGGGTTATGATGAAGGAGGACAACTCACAGAAGCTGTTCGTAGAAGACCTTATTCAGTGGTGCTGTTGGATGAAATTGAAAAAGCACATCCTGATACATTCAATATTTTATTGCAAGTGTTAGATGAAGGAAGATTGACTGATAATAAAGGACGTGTTGCCGATTTTAAAAACACGATTATCATCATGACGTCTAACATGGGAAGCCATATCATTATGGAAAAATTTAGCGATCCAAAAGCAGACTTAGAATCCATTACTGAATTGGCAAAAATTGAAGTTTTAGGTTTGTTAAAACAATCTGTAAGACCTGAATTTTTAAACAGAATTGATGATGTGATCATGTTTACACCATTGCACAAAAAAGATATTTTCGAAATTGTGCGTTTGCAATTGGACATCCTCAAAAAGATGATTGCCAAACAAGATATTACCTTAGACGCTACTGATGAAGCAATTGCGTATTTAGCAAAAAAAGGATATCAACCAGAATTTGGTGCGCGTCCTGTAAAAAGAGTGATTCAAAAAGAAGTTTTGAACCAACTTTCTAAAGAAATTTTGTCAGGAAAAATTATCACAGATAGCATCATTTTACTAGATGCTTTTGATGAAAAATTAGTCTTTAGAAATCAATCTGATTTGGTGGAGAACTAATTTTTAACATAACAAATTGAGAAAGCTGTCTAATAAGGCAGCTTTTTTTGGTATTTTCGTAATTTAAAAATGTTTAATTATGAAAAAACTATTGATTTTTGCTCTGATTTTTTTCTCTTTTTGCCAACAAGAAACTACCACAACGTATTATTTAATTCGCCATGCAGAAAAAGACAGAACTGATTCCACAAATCAAGACCCAAATTTGAATGAATTTGGAATTGCACGATCAAAAAAATGGGCATCGTATTTTCAGAACATCCCTTTAGATGCTGTTTATAGCACCAATTATAAAAGAACACTTCAAACGGCAAAACCGACAGCGGATGATAAAAATTTGAATATCATTTCATACAATCCCAGAGAATTGTATGCACCCGATTTTCAAAAAGCCACACATAGAAAAACAGTGCTGATTGTAGGACATAGCAACACTACCCCTGCTTTTGTCAATGCTATTTTAGGAGAAAAAAAGTATGAAGATATGAGCGATGATGACAATGGTAGTTTGTATATAGTTACCGTTATTAAAGATTCAAAAAGTGCTAAGGTTGTTAAGATTGAATAGCAAAAACAATCTATTTGTGGATTGTCATTTAACAGTTGTTATCATTACTTTATCTAAGCAATCCTTTTATTTAACCTATTGGAATCTGCTCAACTAACAATTCAATGCCAGTTTTATCATAATAAGTGCATGTTTTTTGTACTACATCTACAACCCATTTTTCTACACCTGAAGTTGCACAATCCGAGCAGAACCTTGGATAATTGGTATTGCCATTTTGGTGATTTCTTAAATCATTGACAAACTGAACTTTATTACTAATATCTGCTACTATCAATGTGTCGTATGCAGGTTCTTTTTCAATAGAAAAACCGATTTTTCCAAAATAAACAGTTTTTCCATCAGCTACATAAGTTACATAGTTTTTGACGCCTAATTTTATAAGATCTTGCACATAATTTGGGAAATCTGCACCACTTTTTACTTTTGAATGTGCTTCTTTGATTTGTTCGATAGTAAACATTATCCTTATTATTTTATTACAACATCAAGCTGTCTGCCTTCCTCAAACGCTTTTTTATCCATAACTGTTCCAACTGCAATGCCAATTGCCATGCCTATGGGCAATCCAATTCCAATAAAAGCCATATTTTTTAAACTCATACTAAAAACAACTCCCATTGGAATTCCGAAAGCTGACATTCCTAGCACCATCCAAAGATTTCGATAATAAAACTTTGGAACCAATTTCACTTCCTTTTCTACCATTCTAATGATGGCTGATTGTTTCTTCCTAAGCACATTTTTCAGTGCTGTTTCTTGAGTAGAAGCTGTATTTATTTCTTCAACAGCTTTATTTATTGACTGTATCAACGCATCTGGCAACTCTTTTTTGCGCAATTCGCTGAGTAGATTTTCAAAATGTTCAACTTTTTCTTTTAGGTTGATATTGGTATCAGCGGATATTTGTAATGATATGATATTCATAGTGTTTCCTTATCTATTTTTATTCAACTTTACGCCTTTCCTTTTTAATACACAAATGTAGGGTTTTCATTTTCACAAATCACACCAATTGGTTGTGCAGGCGCTGAACAATCACTTACAATTCTCCACTTTTCATTGTATTTTTGTTGGGCAGCTGTATATGCGGCTACTTTTTGGAGAAAAAGTTTGGTATAAATGGTTTTGGAATAAGCTATAAAACCCACAGGACCTCCACACGCTTTGCTTCCATAACTGGTAAAACTCCAAGTTGTGGCATTTTCGCAAGGAGTACTTTTTGCCATTATTTCAATTTCTGTAAATAGTTGATGGATGTATTGTGCCTCTTGCTCTTGAGTGGCTTTGTCTTTTTCATCACAAGACAAGAAAGTAGAAACTAAAAATAGCATTCCTATGAATGGCAAGGCTTTCAAAATATTCATTATTTTTTTAATTAATTTACGAATTGTTTAATCTTAACATTTTTAATAATAGAGCAACTTTGCAGTGAATATTGACAGCTCAATAAATATTATTACAAAAGTCCCTAAGATTTTGATAGTGCAATTTTATAACATAAATCCAAGCGATTGAATTGTGAGGATTGATAAGTGCCTTATTTATTGCGATGTATGATATGCTTTATTTATTTTAAAATATGAGCATATTTCGCTCTATTTTCAAAAAGCACCCAAAGATTGATCAGCATCAATACGATTGCCATTGGCAATCCATCAGGAATGTTCACAATGTGCGTCAATACAATTCCTACCATAATTGGCAACATCATAATAGCACCTAAAGCCCTCATTTTCGGAATGATAAAAAGCACTCCTGCAACAATTTCCACAAATCCTACTAATGGCATTAACCATCCAATGGTATTGAAAGCTTCCATTACTGAAAGCATTGCTTCAGGCATTTCTTCTGGCATTGGCATGTAATTGAAAAATTTGTTGAGACCAGAATTGATAAATAGCAAGCCAAACAAAAGGCAGATTGCAAAAAGAATTTTGTTTTTCATGATGTGTAGATTGTTTTTAAAAAAATTGTTGTTGATTGAGATTGTATTTAGCTTTAAGAAGTTAGCTCTCTAAAACTGACCTAAATATATAAAAATAATTGATTGATTGTTA
>DAIUBY010000031.1:25425-28257 GCA_036846425.1 Polaribacter sp. | reverse complement strand
ATTCTGACCACAATTTGCCCGAAAAATCAGATGATGAGGATGCAATGTTGGCAGAAGCTTTTTACGTAAAAGATAACAGCAGATTAGGATGTCAAATTCAAATGACTCCAAATTTGGATGGATTAGAAGTAACTTTAGCACCTGAAGCTTAACAAAAATGAAAACAATTGAACCAATTATAGCCGTAAAAAATTACAGCATGTGTTTAAGAGATGCTGTTGAAAATTTTACAAAGGAATTAATCAATGGTGTTTTTGATGAACAATATCAAGAAATTCACGGAGAAAAAACTGCACAAAAATTTCTGAAAATTTTAGAAAGATTGCGCGTTGAAGAAGGTGAAGCTTTATGGAATTCCTACAAAGATTCATTTCCATTGATTCGTCAAAAATTAGATTTAGATGCAGAAGCTGCCTTTAAAAACGATCCTGCTGCAAAAAGTTTGGAAGAAGTTTATTTAGCATATCCTGGTTTTTATGCTATTGCTGTTTATCGTTTAAGCCATCAATTATTGCAAATGAATGTGCCAGTTTTACCAAGGATGATGAGCGAATTTGCACACAGATATACAGGGACTGATATTCATCCAGGAGCAATTATTGGCGATTCTTTTTTCATTGATCATGCAACAGGAATTGTAATTGGCGAAACCACCATCATCAAAAATAATGTGCAAATTTTTCAAGGCGTAACTTTGGGTGGTTTGCAAGTGAAAAAAAGTTTGGCAGCAACCAAAAGACATCCAACTATTGAAAGCAATGTAACCATTTATGCAAATGCCACCATTTTAGGAGGTGATGTAGTAATTGGTGAAAATTCAGTGATTGGTGCAAACGTATGTATTAGAGAATCAATTGAAGAAAATTCAGTGGTAACTGTTCAATACGAAAATAAAATCTTTAAAAAGTAGCAGATGAAAACAAAAAGTATCATTGATTTCATAGGAAATACTCCCTTAGTCGAAGTTCAACATATTTTCAAAAAAGAAGGTGTAACACTTTTATTGAAATTAGAAGGAAACAATCCTGGAGGAAGTGTTAAAGACAGAGCTGCTTACAACATGATTTATGAAGCTATTAATAAGAAAAATATTAAAAAAGGTGACACTTTAGTGGAGGCTACAAGTGGAAATACTGGAATTGCTTTGGCTTTAATGGCGAAGATTTTAGGTGTAAATATGGTGTTAGTAATGCCTGAAAATTCAACTCTTGAAAGAGTTCAAACCATGCGTGCTTATGGAGCAAAAGTGATTTTAACACCAGAAAAATTAGGAATTGAAGGATCTAGAGATTATGCTTTAAAATTGAAATACAAAAAAGGCTATTATAGATTGAATCAATTTGACAATCCTGATAATTCAAAAGCTCATTATAGAACTACAGGACCTGAAATTTGGAGAGATACAGAAGGAGAAGTAACACATTTTGTTTCTGCAATGGGAACTACAGGAACCATTATGGGAGTTTCTGATTTTTTGAAAGAAAAAAATAAAAACATAACAATTGTTGGTGTTCAGCCAGATAGTAATTCAAAAATTCCAGGAATTCGCAAATGGGAAGGAGAATATATTCCTGCTATTTTCAATAGAAAAAAAGTGGACGAAGTTATTGAAGTTACTGAAGCACAATCCAAAGCAATGACACAAAGATTGGCTGAAGAAGAAGGAATTTTTGCAGGAATGAGCAGTGGAGGAAATATTGCAGTAGCCATTCAAGTAGCTGAAAAATTAGACAAAGGCGTTGTTGTAGCAATTATTTGCGACAGAGGAGATCGTTATTTATCTTCGGATTTGTTTGATAAAAACTAATTTTTCAAAGTAATTCAATCAACAATTTCAAAAATATTACGTTACTTTGTAGCGAGTTCTTATACTTATAAAACGTTATCACGAAAGGTTGAGGGATTAGACCCGTTGAAACCTTAGCAACCTCCTTTTTTAAAAGAAAAGGTGCTACATTCTACAAGTAAAATCTAAAATTAAATTAGCATTTACTTGACAGATAACAGCGAAATTTCACACTTTCCTGATGACAATTTGATTTAAAAAACAACATCAATGTCAACTATTTACAAAGCTTTACAAGAGCGAATTTTAGTGTTAGATGGAGCTATGGGCACCATGCTTCAACAATATAAATTTACCGAAACTGATTTTAGAGGCGAGCGTTTCAAAAATTATCCAACTTCATTGCAAGGAAACAATGATTTGCTTTCCATCACACAACCAAAAGCTATCAAAGAAATACATGCAAAGTATTTTGAAGCTGGTGCAGATATTGTAGAAACCAACACTTTTTCAGGAACAACGATTGCTATGGCAGATTATCAAATGGAAGATTTGGTGTATGAATTGAATTTTCAATCCGCAAAAATTGCACGTGAAGTTGCGGATGAATTTACCGCAAAAGAACCACACAAACCAAGATTTGTTGCGGGTTCTATTGGACCAACTAATAAAACAGCAAGCATGTCTCCTGATGTGAATGACCCAGGATTTAGAGCTGTTACTTTCAACGATTTGCGAATTGCCTACAAGCAACAAGTGGAAGCATTGTTGGATGGTGGAGTTGATTTACTATTAGTTGAAACCGTTTTTGATACTCTCAATGCAAAAGCAGCATTATTTGCCATTGAAGAAGTAAAAGACGAACGAAAAATTAATGTTCCAATCATGTTGAGTGGAACAATTACTGATGCTTCAGGAAGAACACTTTCTGGTCAAACAGCAGAGGCTTTTTTGATTTCTGTTTCTCACATTCCATTATTATCTGTTGGATTTAATTGTGCTTTAGGAGCCAATTTATTACAACCACATTTAGAAGCAATTGCCAA
>DAIUBY010000031.1:0-25325 GCA_036846425.1 Polaribacter sp. | reverse complement strand
TTAATTGTGCTTTAGGAGCCAATTTATTACAACCACATTTAGAAGCAATTGCCAACAAAACCGATTTTGCTATCTCTGCACATCCCAATGCTGGTTTGCCAAATGCTTTTGGAGAATATGACGAAACTGCCGAAGAAATGGGCGAACAAATTGAAGAATATTTAAAGAAAAATTTGATAAATATTATTGGTGGTTGTTGTGGTACAACTCCTGAACATATCAAAATTATTGCGAATATTGCATCAAAATATAAACCACGTAAAGTTTTAGAACTGGTAGATTAATGAAAGTGAAGCAAACAAAATACATGCGCTTATCAGGATTAGAACCTCTGATTTTAAATGAAAACAGCAATTTTGTAAACGTTGGTGAACGTACAAATGTGGCTGGTTCTCGCCAATTTTTGCGTTTGATAAAAGATGAAAAATTTGATGAAGCGCTAGAAATTGCAAGACATCAAGTGGATGGTGGTGCGCAAATTATCGATGTTAATTTTGACGATGGTTTAATTGACGGAAAAGAAGCCATGATTCGTTTTTTAAATCTTATTGCAGCTGAACCTGATATTTGCAAAGTTCCAATTATGATTGACAGCTCAAAATGGGAAATTATCGAAGCTGGATTGCAAGTTGTTCAAGGAAAATGTGTAGTGAATTCCATATCTTTAAAAGAAGGTGAAGAGAAATTTATTTGGGAAGCAACACAAATTAAACGTTATGGAGCTGCAGTAATTGTCATGGCTTTTGACGAAGTTGGTCAAGCTGATAATTATGAAAGACGAATTGAAATTGCCAAACGTTCGTATGATATTTTAGTCAATAAAGTTCAATTTCCATCTGAAGATATTATTTTCGATTTGAATATTTTTCCTGTTGCCACAGGAATGGAAGAACACAAAAACAATGCACTCGATTTTATCAAAGCTACAAAATGGGTGAGAGAAAATCTCCCAAATGTGTCCGTAAGTGGTGGCGTAAGCAACGTTTCTTTTTCGTTCAGAGGAAATGATTCTGTGCGTGAAGCCATGCATTCTGTGTTTTTATATCATGCAATTCAAGCAGGAATGAACATCGGAATTGTAAATCCAGCAATGTTGGAGGTTTATGACAATATTCCAAAAGATTTATTAGAACGCGTTGAAGATGTCATCCTTAACAGACGCGAAGATGCTACTGAACGTTTGCTTGATTTTGCTGAAACTGTAAAAGGAAAATCCGTTGAAAAAACGGCTGATTTATCTTGGAGAGAAGGCTCTTTGCAAGATAAAATTACGCATGCTTTGGTCAAAGGAATTGATGCTTTTATCATTGAAGATGTAGAGCAAGCAAGACAACAAGCTGCAAAACCCATTGATGTTATTGAAGGCAATTTAATGATTGGGATGAATGTGGTTGGAGATTTATTTGGTGCTGGAAAAATGTTTTTACCTCAAGTTGTAAAATCAGCAAGAGTGATGAAAAAAGCAGTTGGCTATTTAAATCCATTTATTGAAGCTGAAAAAACTGACAAACAAGAACCTGTTGGAAAAATTTTAATGGCAACTGTAAAAGGCGATGTGCACGATATTGGAAAAAATATTGTGAGTGTGGTGTTGGCTTGTAATAACTACGAAATTGTAGATTTAGGAGTGATGGTTCCTCCAGAAAAAATCATTGAAACTGCCAAAAAAGAAAAAGTTGATGCCATAGGTTTAAGTGGATTAATCACACCTTCTTTGGATGAAATGGTGTATTTGGCAAAAGAAATGGAACGTCAAAACTTTCAAGTTCCATTATTAATTGGTGGTGCAACAACATCAAAAGCGCATACTGCTGTAAAAATTGACACGCAATATAAAAATGCTGTTGTTCACGTAAATGATGCTTCAAGAGCTGTGACTGTTGTTGGTGATTTATTGAATAAAAAAACTTCCTCAGCATATGTTGCCAACATCAAAAACGAGTATGATTTATTTAGAACGCAATTTTTAAAACGCGGCAAAGAAAAAAATTACATTTCCATTGAGGAAGCTCGAAAAAGAAAATATACTATTGATTGGACAACGTCTCAAATTGTAAAACCTAAAGAACTCGGAATTCAAGTTTTTGAGCAATTAAGTTTGAAAGATTTAATACCTTATATTGATTGGAGTCCGTTTTTTAGAAGTTGGGATTTGCATGGCAAGTTTCCTGAAATTTTGAAAGATGAAATTGTTGGAAATCAAGCTACTGAATTGTACGAAGATGCTCAAAAAATGCTACAACAAATTGTGGCAAAACAACAATTAAAACCAAAAGCGATTTTTGGTTTGTTTGAAGCAAATTCCATCAATAATGATGATATTTCTGTGCTGAAAAAAGGAAAAGAAATTGCTGTTTTTAGAACATTACGTCAGCAATTATCAAAAAGAGAAGGCATTCCAAACATTGCTTTGGCTGATTTTATAGCACCAAAAGACACTGAAAAAACCGATTATATTGGTGCTTTTTGTGTATCAATTTTTGGGGCTCAAGAATTGGCAGAAAGTTACAGAGCCAAAGAAGATGATTATAATGGAATTATGGCGCAAGCAATTGCAGATCGTTTTGCAGAAGCTTTTGCGGAATATTTACATCATCAAATCCGAACAAAACATTGGGGATATGATGCTGATGAACAATTGACAAACAACGATTTAATTCAAGAAAAATACAAAGGAATTCGTCCTGCTCCAGGATATCCTGCATGTCCAGATCATTTGGAAAAAGAAACCATTTGGCAACTGTTGGATGTGGAAAATCAAATTGGTGTAACGTTGACAGAAAGTTTGGCAATGTGGCCTGCAGCTTCAGTTTCGGGATATTATTTTGCCAATGAAGAAGCCAAATATTTTGGTTTAGGAAAAATTACAGATGATCAAGTAACTGATTATGCTGAAAGAAAAGGCATTACAAAAGAAAAAGCAATAAAATGGTTGTATCCTGCATTGGCAGAAGAATAAATGCCCATCCTAACCTTCCCAAAGGGAAGGAACTAGTTTTGGAAAATAAAACGAATTTGTAAAATAAAGTAGAATTAAACAGCTTCTATATTCTTTTAAAAAGAATTTTTAGGGGCATAAATTTCCCTCCTTTGGAGGGATTAATGGAGGATTATGAAAATAACAGATCACATCAAAAATTCAAATGGGAAAACCTTGTTTTCCTTTGAAATTATTCCGCCAAAAAAAGGCAATAGCATTCAAGAATTATACAATAATATTGATCCATTAATGGAGTTCAATCCACCATTTATTGATGTGACAACGTCAAGAGAAGAATATGTTTACATTGACAAAGGCAATGGATTATTAGACAGAAAAATTACCAGAATGCGACCTGGAACTGTGGGAATTTGTGCAGCCATCAAACATAAATACGATGTGGATACTGTTCCTCATGTGTTATGTGGAGGATTTACCAAAGAAGAAACAGAATATGTTTTGGTAGATTGTCATTATCTTGGAATTGACAATGTCATGGCTTTGAGAGGTGATGCCATGAGTCATCAAAAATATTTTGAACCTATTGAAGGTGGTCATGAATATGCCAAAGATTTGGTTGTTCAAATTCATAATTTAAATAATGGTAAATATTTGCATGATGCTGTAGAAAGCAATAACAAAACCGATTTTTGTATTGGTGTTGCTGGGTATCCTGAAAAACATTTGGAAGCTCCTTCTATGCAAACCGATTTAAAAAGACTGAAAGAAAAAGTAGATGCTGGTGCAGATTATATCGTAACTCAAATGTTTTTTGATAATCAAAAATATTTCGAATTTGTGGAAGCAGCAAAAAATATGGGAATAACTGTGCCAATTATTCCTGGAATTAAACCTTTGGCTGTGAAGCGTCATTTGCAGTTATTACCACAAGTATTTAGAATTGATTTACCAGAAAGTTTAATCACTGAAGTGGAAAAATGTACTACAAATCAGCAAATAAAACAAGTTGGAATTGAATGGGCAATTCATCAATCAAAAGAATTACTAGCTGCTGGAGTGCCTGTTTTACATTATTATTCTATGGGAAAAAGCGATAATATTCGTGAAATTGCCGCTAAAGTATTTTAATTGTCAGCATAGCTTCAATTGATGGACAAATAGTAAAAAGCAATTTTTTGAAAATTTCCGAGCAAATAAATTGCTTACTTTTGTAATTAATAAATCAATACAATAAATTAAATAAACATACAATGGCATTAGAAATAACAGATGCAACTTTTGAGGAAGTCGTATTAAAATCAGACAAACCAGTATTGGTGGATTTTTGGGCTGCTTGGTGTGGACCATGCAGAATGGTAGGCCCTATCGTTGACGAAATTCACGCAGAATATCAAGGAAAAGCAATTATTGGAAAAGTAAATGTGGATGCAAATCAAGAGTTTGCTGCGAAATATGGAGTAAGAAATATTCCAACTGTTTTGATCTTTAAAAACGGCGAAGTTGTTGATAAACAAGTAGGAGTTGCTCCAAAAAATGTGTACACAAGCAAAATTGATGCTGTATTGTAATATATTTTAATAATTTATATTTTACAAAAGGTTTGGCTTAGGTCAAACCTTTTTTTATTTCTTCATCTTTTTTTTTATATAAAATTGAATACACGGTGAAATTTTATGGATTTTTATCATATATTCGCAAGTAAAAAATATACATTCCCAATACAAATGATTTTTTTTGTTATTCCCTAAATTGCAAAAAATTAATAATTTGCTTGATTTTGTCATCAAGTATGATTAATAAAGTTGGAAATTGATTGTTTTATTTGATTATGAATTTTTTGTATGTGATTTGTATTGGTAAACAGTTATTTACAAAAAATAATTTTTTTTAAATTGCAACTTGAAAAAATGTTATCCCCTTGCCTCCTTTAATTGGAATTATACAATTATTTAAAAAAAATCTAAATGGAGTTATTAATTGAAAAAGTTTTAAACATTAATGATATTAATTTTGCGGCTTTGTTGTCTCTAACAGGATCTTTCATTCTAGTCATCATTCTAATTCCTAAAATTTCATGGATTGTTGAAAATCGTAATTTAATGGAAACTCCAAACGGAAGGAGTTCTCACGTAGATTTAACTCCTACAATGGCTGGGGTATCTTTTTTTTTAACATTATTATTTATTTTAGTGATTTTAAAAAATTGGGACACAAATTCAATAAGCACAAATTTAAGTGCATCATTAACATTAATGTTTGCAATAGGTCTCAAAGATGATTTAGTTATTTCTACGGCAAGAGCAAAAGTATTTGGGGAAATAATAGCCATATCATTGGTAATGTTTTCTAATGGTTTTGAAGTTGAATCACTAAATGGTTTTCTAGGAATTCAAAATATTCCTGCTATAGTGTCATATATAATTATATTATTTCTGATACTTGTTATTATGAATTCCTACAATTTAATTGATGGAATTGATGGGTTAGCAGCTTGTATAGGAATTATTGTTTTTTCTATTTTTGGGTATTTATTTTATTTATTAGAATTACATTTCTATTTTTTATTGAGTTTATCGTTAATTGGGATTTTGTCTGGCTATTTGCGATTTAATCTTTCTAAATCAAGAAAAGTATTTATGGGTGATACTGGCTCATTAATTATAGGATTTTGTGTAGGATTCCTGAGTTTAAAATTCATGTCATTAGACATTTCTTTATTAAATGAAAAAGGATTAAATCCGGAAAATAGTATCATAATTATTATGGCTATATTTTTTATTCCTGTATTTGATACGACGAGAATTATTGGTGTAAGATTAATAAATAAGAAAAATATTTTTCTTCCAGATAATAATCATATTCATCATATTTTAATAAATTCGGGATTAACACATTTTAAAGCTAGTTTATTTTTAAGTTTGTTAAATTTGTTTTTAGGAGTAGGATTAATTTGGTTATCAAAATTTTACAATAGCTTTTGGATGATTTTTTTTATTACGCTTTGTTTTTTAATTTTATTTAGAATTTTTTATCTTTTAGAGAAGAATATTGAAAAAAATAATAGTTCAAGACACATCATCTCATTCATTCATTTTTTATTTTAAAAAAATTAAATTTAAAAATCAGAATTCTGATCACACAAAATTATGTTAAGTAACAAATCAATTTTAGTAACAGGAGGAACAGGTTCTCTCGGAAAAGCTCTAACTAGTCATATTTTAAAAAAATGGCCAGACGTAAAAAGATTGGTCATCTTTTCTAGAGACGAGCAAAAACAATATCAAATGGCACAAGATTATCCTGTATCTAAATTTCCACAAATGAGATATTTTATAGGTGATGTTAGAGATAGAGAAAGACTAGTAAGAGCATTTTCTGGAATTGATTATGTAATTCATGCAGCTGCAATGAAACACGTTCACATTGCTGAATATAATCCTGATGAATGCGTAAAAACAAATGTGTGTGGTGCTGAAAATGTAATTCAAGCAGCTTTACAGACTCAAGTTCAACATGTAGTTGCTTTATCAACAGACAAAGCTTGTGCACCTATAAATTTATACGGAGCAACAAAACTGACTTCCGACAAATTATTTGTAGCGGCCAATAATATTAGAGGAAAAAATAATATCAAATTTTCTGTAGTCAGATATGGAAATGTTATGGGATCAAATGGATCTGTAATTCCATTTTTTCTAAAAAAAAGAAAAGAAGGTATATTGCCTATAACTGTAAAAGAGATGACACGTTTTAATATAACTTTACAAGGAGGGGTTGATATGGTGCTTCATGCTTTAAATTCTGCTTGGGGTGGAGAAATTTTTGTCCCAAAAATTGCGTCCTATAAAATTACTGATGTTGCAAAAGCTGTAGGTCCAAATTGCGAACATAAAGTAATTGGAATTAGACCAGGGGAAAAAATTCATGAAGAAATGATAACTTCTTCTGATTCTTTTTTTACATATGATTTGGATAAATATTATGTTATTTTACCACAAACCCCATTTTGGAATTTGACTGATTTCATATCAAATTTTAATGCTAAATTGGTTCCAAGTGGATTTTCATACAATTCAGAAACTAATTTAGAATGGGAAACTGTAGATTCTTTACGAAAATTGATAAAAGAACATGTTGATGCTAATTTTGAAATATAACAAATGAAGGTAATACCTTACGGAAAACAGCACATTACTGAGGAAGATATAAAAGCTGTAATAGATACGTTAAAATCAGACTATTTAACTCAGGGGCCAAAAATTGCTGAATTTGAAACTGAATTTGCTAAATATGTGGGAAGTAAATATGCTGTTGCTGTGGCAAACGGAACTGCTGCACTGCATTTATGTACCTTAGCTTTAGGTGTTAAAGATGGTGACAAAGTAATTACAACTCCAATAACATTTGCAGCATCAGCAAATTGCATTCGTTATTGTGGTGGTGAAGTGGTTTTTTCAGATATTGATCCAGAAACCTATTTATTAGACATTAATAAAGTTAGAAGATTATTAGAAAATTCCCCAAAAGGAACCTTTAAAGGAATTATTCCAGTTGATTTTGCAGGAAGAACAAATAATTTAGAGGAATTTAAAGCTTTGGCAGAAGAATTTAATATTTGGATTATTCAAGATGCATGTCATGCTCCAGGAGGTTATTTTTTGAATAGCTTAAAAACAACTCAAAATTGTGGAAATGGAAATTACGCAGATTTAGCTATATTTTCATTTCATCCTGTAAAACATATTGCATCTGGAGAAGGTGGAATGATCACTACAAATAACAAAATTCTTTACAAAAAATTACTCCAATTACGAACACATGGAATTATAAAAAGCAATGAATTGTACAAAAATTCCATTCAATTAGCTGGTGGTTTAGAGGAGTATCCTTTATGGTATATGGAAATGCAAGATTTAGGATACAATTATCGTCTAACCGATTTTCAAGCTGCTTTAGGTTTAAGTCAGTTATCAAGAGCAAACGAAGGGCTTATAAAAAGAAGAAATATTGCTCAAAAATATTTTGATGCTTTTAAAGATGTTTCTTTTGTTTACGGACAATCTGGGGTAGTTGAGGGACATGCTTATCATCTTTATGTTATAGAAGTTGAGGACAGATTAGCTTTGTATAACTATTTAAGAACGAAAAATATATTTGCACAAATTCATTACATTCCCTGTCATTTAATGCCTTATTATCAAAATTTAGGTTGGAAAGAAGGCGATTTTCCAAATGCGGAAAATTATTATAAAAAATGTATCAGTTTACCAATGTTTCCCTCTTTATCTGAAGAAGATCAAGAGTATGTTATAAATACTATTAATAATTTTTACAGTGAAAAATATTGATTTAGTATCTGAAAGATTAATTTATAAACGGGTATCTAAACATCATATCTCTGAAGATTATGTGGGTTGGATAAATGATGATGAGGTAAATATGTATTTAGAAACTAGAGGAAATTACACCATAGATTTGCTAAAAAATTATATCGAAGACCAAGAAAAAAAAGAAAGTTATTTCTGGGCAATTCATTTAAAAGAATCTAATAAACACATTGGTAATATTAAAATTGATCCAATAAATAAAAAAAATAAATCTGGAGAATATGGTATTTTAATAGGAGATAAATTAAATTGGGGAAAAGGTTATGCAAAAGAAGCTTCTTTAAGAATATTAGAATATTGTTTTAATGAACTTCAATTATCTAAAGTTACACTTGGTGTTATAGAAAACAATAAATCTGCTGTCGAGTTATATAAAAAAATAGGGTTTAAAATTGATGAAATAATTACTGGAAACAAAAAGTATAATCATCAAATTAGTAATTCTTTGAGAATGTCTATTTATGGATAAATTAACAACACAGAAGCTTATTTTAGGAACAGTTCAATTCGGACTAAATTATGGCATTAATAACACAAATGGGCAAGTTTCTTTGGAGAACAGTCACAAAATACTTGAGTTTGCTTTTAATAATGGTATAAAAACATTAGATTCTGCGGAAGGTTATGGAAATGCACACAAAGTAATTGGAGAATTTCATAAAAAGCAATCAAATAAAATATTTGAAGTAATTACAAAATTGCCACATCATTTTGATGATAACATTAATGATAAAGTAAATATGTATTTGATTGATTTAGAAGTGCCTTTTTTGCAAGCATTATTATTTCATAGTTTTGATAGTTATCTAAAAAATATCTCTAATTTAAATATTTTAAAGGATTTAAAATCAGCAGGTAAAATTAAAAATATAGGGGTTTCAGTTTATACAAATGCAGAAATTGAAAAAGTAATATCAAATAAGGATATAGATATAATTCAGCTACCTTTTAACCTTTTAGACAACATAAATTTAAGGGGTAATATATTGCAAAAAGCACAAGAAAAAGGTAAAATAATACACACTAGGTCTGCAGTTTTACAAGGCTTATTTTTTAAAGAAATAAATGCTGATAACAAAACTGTACAAAGTCTAAAAAATCAACTTTTACAAATAAAAAAAATGGCAGAAATTTATGGTATTTCAATAGCACATTTAGCGTTAAACTATTGTTTGCAACAACCAACTATAAATAATGTTTTAATAGGTGTAGATTCTTTAGAACAAATGAAAGACAATATTGCAGCCTTAAATCATTTAATTGATAATAAGATACTAGAAGAAATTCATAAAATTAGGGTTGATGATGTAAATTTACTAAATCCATCTTTATGGAAATAAATACAATTTTAGTTACTCAAGCAAGATTGGGTAGCATTAGATTGCCAGGAAAAATACTTAAAGAAGTTGCCGAAAAAACGTTGCTTCAAATTCATTTAGAGCGATTAAAAAAATGCAAAAATGTTTCAGAAATTATAGTAGCAACAACTTTAAAAGAGGAAGATGAATTGGTTTATAAACTCTCAAAAAAATGGGGTTTTGAAAGTTTTAGAGGCTCAGAATTAAATGTTTTAGACCGTTTTTACCAAGCAGTAAAAAATAAAAAACCAACTTGGGTAGTAAGAGTTACTTCAGATTGCCCTTTGTTAGATCCCAGTTTGGTAGACAAAATAATATTATTTGCTCAAAATAATACTTTTGATTACGTTTCAAATAGTCTAATTGAGCGTTTTCCTGATGGTCAAGATGTAGAGGTTTTTAAATTTTCTGCGCTAAAAAAAACTTGGGAAAATGCAAAATTAACATCAGAAAAAGAACACGTTACACCCTACATTAGAAATAATGCTAATGGAAAGGGAGAAAATTTATTCACAATAAAAAATTATGATTGTAAGGAAGATTTTTCACACATTAGAATGACAATTGATGAACCTAGAGATTTCAATTTAATTCAAAATCTTATTAAAAATTTAGGTACAGAAAAAACTTGGCTAGAATATACAGAATTTATTATAGAAAATAATCTAACGAAAATAAATGATCAAATTATAAGAAATGAGGGTTTTTTAAAATCATTAAATAATGATAAAAATGGGTAAAGGACAAGAATTATATAAAAAAGCAAAAACACTTATTCCAGGGGGAACAATGTTACTTTCTAAGAGACCAGAAATGTTTTTACCAGAACACTGGCCTTCTTATTTTTCTAAATCTAAAGGTTGTAAAGTTTGGGATTTAGATGGAAAAGAGTACACAGACATGTCTATTATGGGAATAGGCACTAACACTTTAGGTTATGGAAATGATGAAGTTGACGCTGCTGTTATGGAAACTATAAAAAAGGGAAATATGAGTACCTTCAATTGTCCAGAAGAGGTTGAGCTAGCTGAAAAATTAGTTCAAATGAACCCTTGGGCAGATATGGTTCGACTTGCAAGAACAGGAGGAGAAGCCAATTCAATTGCCATTAGAATAGCAAGAGCTGCATCTGGCAGAGACAATATTGCAATTTGTGGTTATCATGGTTGGCATGATTGGTATTTATCTGCAAATCATAATGGCGGTGATGATTTATCTTCTCATTTAATTCCTGGTTTAAGCCCAAAAGGAGTTCCTAAAAATTTAAAAAATTCGGTTTTCCCTTTTCATTACAATAATTATGAAGAGCTTGTTGATATTGTTGAAAATAATAATATTGGCGTTATTAAAATGGAAGTAATGCGAAATTTTGGCCCAGAAAACAACTTTTTAGAAAAGGTTAGAGCTCTTGCAACCAAAAAAAATATTGTACTTATTTTTGACGAATGCTCATCAGGTTTTAGGGAAACTTTTGGTGGAATTTATCAAAAATTTAATGTAGATCCAGATATGATTATGTTGGGTAAAACCATAGGAAATGGATATGCATTAACAGCAGTAATAGGAAAAAAATCTGTAATGGAAGCTGCGCAAAATACATTTATTAGTAGTACTTTTTGGACAGAACGAATAGGGCCAACAGCCGCAATTGCAACATTAAAAGTAATGGAACGTGTTGAATCCTGGAAAATAATTACAGAAACTGGAAGTAAAATGCAAAATGGTTGGAAAAAATTATCAGAAACACATCGTTTAGATATTACTATTTCAGGAATTCCTGCAATGACAACTTATGGTTTCAATTGCGAAAATGCAGCTGCTTATAAAACATTAATCACTCAAGAAATGCTCAAAAAAGGATTTTTAGCAAGCACTCATTTTTACGCTGCTACTTCTCATACAGAAATAAATTTAGATGATTATTTTAATGCATTAGATCCTATTTATGAAATAATCGCAAAATGTGAATCTGAGAGGTTAAATATAAATGATTTGTTAGAAGGGCCTGTTTGTCATTCTGGATTTAAAAGGTTAAACTAGCATTAAAATGAACTCATACAAGGTTTTAAATCAACAAAATTTCATAAAAAATGAGTTCTCTATAATACCAATTAGATACGAAGATCGTTTTTCTATTTTAAAATGGAGAAATGAACAAATATATCATTTAAGACAGCATAAAACGCTTACAAATGAAAATCAAGAAGCCTATTTTAAAAATGTAGTTCAGTTACTTTTTGAACAAGAAAATCCGTCTCAAATTTTGTTTTCATATCTACAAAATGATATTTGTATTGGCTATGGAGGTTTGGTACATATCAATTGGATTGATAAAAATGCCGAAATTTCTTTTATCATGAATACAAGTTTAGAACAACACTATTTTGCAAAACATTGGACAATTTTTTTAGATTTGATAGAAAAAGTTGCCTTTCAAGATTTAAATCTTCATAAAATTTCAACTTTTGCCTTTGATGTAAGACCTCATTTATATCCAATTCTTGAAAAAGCTGGTTTCGAAAAAGAAGCTACTTTACATGAACATTGCTTTTTTAATGGTAATTTTATAGACGTAATTATTCATAGAAAACTGAATAAAAGGAGCAAAAATTTATAAATCATGAAAAAAACAGTTATAATAACAGGCGCTAATAGGGGTTTAGGGGAAGCATTTGTAAACCTTTTGATAAATGATAAAAACTGTTTTGTAATCTCGTTATCAAGGAGTATGAGTGAGCATCAAAAATCATATTCTAAAAGTAATTTTCGATTTATTGAAGTAGATTTATCCAAAGAAATTAATCTTAAAAAAATAGCTATTTTATCAGAAATTATAGAAACAGAAACGATTTATTTTATAAATAATGCAGGTGTTTTAGAGCCAATTGCAAAAATTGAAACTATCACAAAGGGAGATATTGACAAAACCTTGTCTGTAAATATAAAATCGACAATTTTATTGGTTCAATATTTATTAAAAAACTTCAGCGCTAAAAAACTAACTTTCGCAAATATTTCCTCTGGTGCAGCCAATAGAGCCATAAGTAATTGGTCATTATATTGTTCTTCAAAAGCATTTACCCAAATGTTTTTTAATGTCGCTCAAAGTGAATATTTACAACATCGTTTTTTAAATATTAATCCTGGAGTTATGGATACAGACATGCAAAAATATATACGAGAAAGTGATTTTCCTGATGTTGAAAATTTTAAAGGATTACAAAAAGAAGGAAAATTAAAAACCCCCAAAGAAGTTGCCTTTGAAATCCTAAAAAATATAGAAATCAACGAATGAAAATAGCTGTTATTTCAGATATTCATGGTAATTATGATGCACTTGTTGCCGTTTTAAATGATGCAAAACAGCAAGATGTAAAACACTTAATTGTTTTAGGAGATATTGTTGGGTATTATTATCATCCAGATAAAATATTGGAATTGCTTTCCAATTGGTCTTATGATATGATTAAAGGAAATCATGAATTTATATTAGAAAGTTTGATAGAAAATCCTTCAAAAGCTCAAAATATTCGCTCAAAATATGGAAGTGGACATCAAGAAGCAATACAAAAATTGTCCTCTAATCAATTGTTGTTTTTAAAAAATCTACCAGAAACAAAAACAGTTGTTTTTGATGAAATTACAATTTTAATGAGTCATGGAAGTCCTTGGTCAAATGATTTTTATATTTATCCAGATGTTGATCCTGAAACGCTTTTAAAATGCGATTCTTCAAAACATAATTTTGTTTTAATTGGTCATTCGCATTACCAATTTGCAATCAAAAATGAAAATAGTATGTTAATAAATCCGGGTTCTGTTGGGCAATCAAGACAAACAGGAGGAAAAGCATTTTATGCAATTTTAGATTCTGAAAAAGGAAACTTCCAGTTGCTTTACTCAGTGTATGATACCAAAAAATTACTGACAGAAATCGCTGAAAAAGATGAAGATATACCTTATTTAGCAACCATATTAAAAAGAGCATAAAAATGAAAAAAACTTATAATATTTTAGTATCTGGTTGTGGAGGAGATATTGGTCAAAGTATTGGTAAAATTTTGTTAAAATCAGAATACACTAAAAATTTATATGGAATTGATATTTCCGATAAAAATGCAGCACAATTTATTTATCCAAATTTTTCTGTAGGATTGCGATATTCACATCCAGAATATTTAAATCAGTTAAAATTATTTATTGATTTAAATGCAATTGATATTTTTATTCCAATTGCAGAGCCAGAATTAAGATATTTTTCAGAGCAACATATTTTAGACTCAATTGGAAAGGCAAAAATGATTACTGCTTCTTCGTTAGCTTTAGAAATTGGGTTTGATAAATATAAAACAGCCCAATTTTTAAAAGATCAAAACTTGCCTTTTCCAAAAACAATTTTAGCAAATGAGATAAAAGAAATCACTATATTTCCAATAATTTTAAAATCGAAAAAAGGTGCAGGGAGTAAAGATATTTATCTAATTAATTCCATGGATGAATTTTTATTTTACACCAGAAACGGTTCTGAAAAATATATAATTCAAGAATATATTGATGATGAAAATGGTGAGTTTACCTGTGGATTATTCAGAAGTAAAAAAGGAGAAATTCATTCTATAATTTTTAAAAGAGAATTACATGGAGGATACACTGGTTATGGAGAAGTTGTTGAAAATAAAACAATTACAGAACTTTTAGAAAAGTTGGCATCAAAAATAAATTTAGTAGGTTCTATAAATGTGCAATTACGATTACAAGAAAATATTCCAAAAATATTTGAAATAAATCCTAGATTTTCTAGCACTGTTTTTTTTAGACATTTATTTGGTTTTAATGATGTAATTTGGGCGATTGAAGACAAATTAGGTATTGAAATTTCATATCAAAAACAGCATTGTGTAAGTAAAAAATTTTATAAAGGCTATGAAGAGTATGTTAAATAAAAATCAAATGAAACTAATCGTTTTACAACTTTTTTTGGGATTTATGTTTTCTTGTGATGATAAAAACAATATTGATGATATTCCAAAACCATCAATCGATTCAATAAAAGTAACTAGAGTTGCATATCAAGAAGGTAGACATAAAGCTTTTACGGATATTACTTTTTTTGATAATCAGTTTTTTTTAGTGTTTAGAGAAGCTGATAAACATGCTTATGGAGAAGATGGGATTATACAAATTTTTAATAGCATTGATGGTTTACAATGGACCCTTCTCAAAGAAATTGTAGAACCGGCCATTGATTTAAGAGACCCAAAATTTGCAATTAATGGCAATCAACTTTCATTGTATATTCATGGTTCAACTTACGAAAACCAAAAAATAAAATCATTTAGTGGTTACAATTTAAAATATTCTGAAACCAATGGTTGGCAAGCACCTCAAAACGTTTTGTTAGATAATTTGGCAACAGTTACTAATAAAATTTCAGGAAACGAAGCCTGGCCTTGGCGCATTACGTGGCATGAAAACAAAGCTTACACAGTTGGTTATAATGGCAATGAAATATTTGACATCTATAAAAGCGATGATGGACTTTTTTTTAAAAAACAAAATGCATTTAGTAAAATTGATAATGACCCATCTGAAGCAACTATAAGAGTAAATAGCAAAGGGGAATTTTATGTTTTAGTCAGAAGGGATAAAGGACCCGCATTGTTAGGAAAATCAAATAATCCAACTGAAAAATGGGATTGGTTTTCAGAAATTCAAATTGATAATTTTAGAGGCCCAAATTTTTTAATGCTTGATGATGACACTATCTTATTTTCAGGTTCTCACTATGCTTATGTTTATTTGGGTGTTTTTGATTTAAAAACGAATACTTACAAAAAAGTGATAGATATCCCAAGTTTTGGGGATGGTTCTTATCCTGGAATGGTTGTAATTGGTGATATTTTATGGTTAAGTTATTATACTTCTTTCGAAAACAAAGAAGGTTCATCAGTATATGTTGCAAAAATCAACTTAAAAAAATTATTGTAAAAAATATTCATCAAACTCTTAAAAAAGCATGAAAATAGCTAACTATACAATTGATAAAAATTCTCCAGTATTTATAATTGCTGAATTATCTGCCAATCATAATGGAAGTATAAAAACTGCTATAGAAACAGTCAGAGCTGCAAAACGTGCGGGTGCAAATTGTATCAAACTACAAACATTCACAGCAGATACCATTACACTAAAAAGTAAAAAGGACGATTTTAAAATCACGCAAGGAACACTTTGGGACGGACAATATTTGCACGATTTGTATAAAACAACTCATTTGCCTTGGGAATGGCACAAACAAATTATGGATGTTGCAAAACAAGAAGGGTTAATTTGTTTTTCATCTCCTTTTGACCCTACTTCAGTAGAATTTTTAGAGACTTTACAGGTTCCTGCTTATAAAATTGCTTCTTTCGAAATTACAGATATTCCTCTTATAGAATTAATTGCTTCCAAAGGAAAACCAGTAATTATTTCAACAGGTATTGCCGAGAAAGAAGATATAGAATTAGCTTTAGATGCATGTAAAAGAATGGGGAATTCGAATATTGCTCTTCTTAAATGCACCTCTAGTTATCCTGCACCAATTGAAGAAGCCAATATGTGTATGGTAAAAGATTTGGCTGAACGTTTTGGTGTAATTAGCGGACTTTCAGATCATACTATGGGAAGTACTGTGCCTTTAGTTGCCACTGTTTTAGGAGCAAAAATCATAGAAAAACATTTTATTTTAAATCGAGATATTGGAGGAGCAGATGCTTCTTTTTCAATGAATGAAGAAGAATTTACTGCTATGGTAAAAGCAGTGAGAGAAGCTGAAAGTGCAATTGGCACTGTAAATTATTCTTTAACAGAAAAACAGCAAAATGGGAGACATTTTTGTCGCTCTTTATATGTTGTGGAAGACATTGAAAAAGGAGAAATTATTACCAAAAAAAATGTGCGCTCAATAAGACCGGGTTTGGGGCTACATCCAAAATATTACAAAGAAATTTTAGGAAAAAAAATAAATTCAACTACTGAAAAAGGAACCCCTTTTAGTTTAGATTTGTTATTAGAAAATTAAAAAAATAATTATGATTGAGCACTATTTAGCAAAACAAGAAGAAGATTACTTTTCAAGTATTCGTAAAGATGTTATTTCTTTTATGGGTAAAAACAAAGACCTCAAAATATTAGAAGTTGGCGCTGGAACAGGTGCTACTTTAGTTGAATTAAAAAGAATTGGAGTTGCAAAAGAAATTCATGCTTATGATTTAGTAGATGTTTGCAAAGACAAAGAAATTTTTGATTCTTTCCTTTTTGGAAATATTGAAGAACAAAAAGAATTACCATATCAAAAAGAATATTTTGATGCTATTATTTTGGCTGATGTTTTAGAACATTTATTAGATGCCAAAAAATCAGTACAAACAATATTACCCTATTTAAAAAAGAATGGCGCTATATATATTAGTCTTCCAAATATACGCTATGCAAACGCATTGTATAAAATTGTTGTGAAAGGTAGTTTTGAATATGAAGCTTTTGGAATTTTTGATAAAACACATTTGCGTTTTTTTTGCAAAAAAGACATGATAGCACTTTTCAATTCCATTCCTGAATTAAAAATAGACGTCATAGAATCCAATTTAAAGAATGTTACCAGCAAAAGAACAACATTAAATTCCTTAACTTTTGGTGCTTTTGAAGAATTTTTAAGTTTACAGTTTTTTTTAAAAGTAAGTTTCAAATAGTTGAAAGTAATTTTAAAACAATCATATTTGGTAATTAAATTTTACTTTTAAATGGATACTTATTTAATCAAATACTTGAGAGATAATGTTGATGATAAATTAGCTAAAAAATATATAGACTTTTTTAAAGTAGAATTAGATTTCCATATTTATATCTCTGAAACCTACATGGCTAAACCTTATCATAGAAAAACAGGTTTAGATTTTAATGTTAAAATGATACGTTTTTATCAATTTTTGAATGCCTTGTTTATAAAATCGAATTATAAATCTTCTGAAAATTTAAAAATTTTATCTACAGTTTATCTTCCAATAAATGACGAACTTACTAGATTACAATTTGACTCTTATTCACCTGTCTGGCATCCAATTGGGAGGAAAAATATTTTTGGTGATTTAAAAACCATCAAATGGTATCAAGAAATGCAACATCGATTTAGAAAAGAAGATTTTTATAAATTTCTAGAAGTTTCTTTTCATCAAAAATTAGAAGAATTTCAATATCATCTTCTCAAACAGTATAAAGCTCAAGATTTTAGAGCATTGTTTTTATACACAGACCAGTATTTTTATAGTAAATACAGTATTGATATTTTTAAGAAAATAGACAAACCTTCGTTTATTTTCTCTCATGGTTTGCCAGGAATTTATAGCAAAGAAGTTGATAATAGAAGTGATTACTTATTAGTTTGGAGCGAAAAAATAAAAGAAAATTACATCAATGCAGGTTTTGATGCATCAAAAATACAAGTCGTTGGAAATCCAAAATATAAAAACTTAGAGAAAACAAAAAAATTACGATCTGACATCTCAGATATTCTGGTAGTTCCATTAACCTCAGCAACTTGGGTCCAACATGAATATGACAATACTGTAATTACAGATCCAAGTATGACAGCATTGTATTTGTATAAAGTGCAAACTGTTTTAAAAAAACTGGGTATAAAAAAAGCAAGGTATAGAACGCATCCAACAATGAATAAAGATTGGGTGCATGCTTTTTTGGATCAAGACTTTTATATCAAAGATAATCAACCTTTGGAAAACTCTCTAAAAAGATCTTCTTTGGTTATTGGTGTTAATTCTACTTTGGTATTAGAAGCGCTAATTCATGGAGTCAATTATATATTATTTGACCCAAAACAAAAAGATGGAGTTAATCTTTTAGGATATAAATCTGTACCTCCTTTTGATGGCTCTGATACCAAACTATTGATTGCAGAAGATGAAATTGAATTAGAAAAAATGATTCAAAATAAAACTCAAACTGACTATAGTTTAGTTCATGATTATATTCAAAATTTCGATTTATCTGTATTAAAAGAGCTAATAAATTAGAACGAATGAGCAAAAATACGTTGATTAAAAATACCACTATTTATGCTTTAGGTGACATAATCCCTAGGTTAATTGGTTTTGTGGCGCTTCCAATTCTTACTAGATATTTAACTCCTTCAGATTATGGAATTGTAAACTATGTAAATACCTTAAATACTTTTTTATTAGCATTTGGTTTTTTAAGCATCAACACTTATTTTTTAGTTTTTTATTACAGGTGTAAAACTCCTGAACAGAAAAAAAAGTTACTTGGTAATTTATCATCCTTCGTAATTTTATTGAATATATTAATAGTTGTTTTATTGCTTTTTTTTGGGCACAATTTTTTTAGTGCAATTGGAAGTGATATCCCCTTTTATCCATTTATAGTTGTTGCTATTTTTACAAATTTTTTTAACTTATTTTCTGTTCTTCCAGCGGCATTATTTAGAGTAATTGAAAAACCTTTGCCATTAACCATTCTAAATATTTTACGAGGTATTTTTTCTTTTATTTTAACATTTGTACTTGTTATCTTTTGTAATTACAAAGCTTTGGGAGTTTTGTATGCCAATTTAATTGTCAATTTTATTTTTGCTTTTATATTCTTGTTTATGGTGCGTAATCATATTATTTGGAATTTAAATTTGAAACAAATAAAAATAGTACTAGCATTTTCACTTCCATTAGTACCTGGTTCTATTGCCTATTTTCTAACAACAATTTCTGATAGAATATTAATAGAAAAATACTTAAACCTAAGTGAATTAGGAATTTATAGTATTGCAGCTTCTATTGCTTTGATTCTAAACATATTTTCTTTTGGTGCATACAAAGCATTTGAACCTTATATTTTTAAAAACTGGGGAAGTAATCAGTTTTTAGCTGTTTTTGAAAACATCCGAAATAGTTTTGTTTTTGTATTACTAATTGGTGTTTTTTCTTTGAGTGTGTTTTCTCAAGAATTTTTTATTTTAATGACAGATATCAAGTTTCATGAGGCTTATTGGTACGTTCCACTTATAATAATTGGTGTTTACTGTGCGTCTCTGAGCATGTTATATGGAACCATAATTACCGCAAAAGGGAAAACAAAAATAAACTCATTGGTAAGTATTGTTGGCGCAACTATAAGTATAACCTTAAATATTATATTTTTACCAAAATATGGGTTATTAACAGCAGCTATTGTTTCGAGTTTTGCAATGACAGTTATGTTGTGTATCTCTATTTTGTATGCAAAAATTAATATTAATCATTACAGACCTATTATTAGTTTTTTGTTTGTAGCAGTATCAATTTATATATTGGTTTACGTAATGAATTTTAAAAATATGATGATTTCAATAACTATAAAATCAACTGCTTTGTTCCTAGTTATCTTTGGAATATCATTGATATTGTCAATCAATCCATTAGAAATGATAAAAGGTTTTTCCAAGAAATAAAAAGTATTTTATGAAAAAAAAAGTAAGAGTTATTGCATTTTACTTACCACAATTTCATCCTATTCCAGAAAATGACAAATGGTGGGGAAAAGGTTTTACAGAATGGACAAATGTTGGCAAAGCAAAACCACTTTTTAAAGGACATTATCAACCAAGAATTCCTGCTGATTTAGGCTATTATGATTTAAGAGTTCCTGAAACTCGAAAAGCACAAGCAGATTTGGCTCTCGAACATGGCATTGAAGGTTTTATTTATTGGCATTATTGGTTTGGAAATGGAAAACGCCTCATTGAACGTCCTTTCAATGAAGTTTTAGCTTCTGGCGAACCCGATTTTCCGTTTTGTTTAGCTTGGGCAAACGAAACCTGGAAAGGCTTTGAACATGGAATGACTAATCGAAATATTTTGATTGAACAAAAATATCTTGGAATAGAAGATTATACAGCCCATTTTTATGAAGTGCTTCCAGCTTTTAAAGACAAAAGATATATCACAGTTGATGGTAATCCTTTATTTATGATTTACAAACCTTTAGGTGAACCTGAAGTGAAAATTTTTATGGAAACTTGGCAAAAATTGGCGCTAGAAAATGGACTTGAAAAAATATATTTTGTAGGGCATTGTTTGGATAATAAGGCTACTGTAAAAAATATTTTAGCCAATGGTTTTGATGCAGCAAATACAACACGATTATTTGATTACACACTAAATCATAGAACATTTGGACAAAAAGTTTACAATAAATTCAATAGAGTTTTCAGAAAATTGCCTTTGGCATATCCTTATAAAATAGTATCAAAATATTTTATTAATTCCGAAGAAGATAGTATTGAAAATGTTTTTCCAAGCATTATTCCTGGTTGGGATCATTCACCAAGAAGTGGTCGTGAAGGATTGGTTTTAACAAATTCAACACCGGCATTTTTTGAAGAACATCTAAAAGAAGCAGTTGAAGTAATAAAAGCCAAAAAACCTCAAAATAAAATCATATTTTTAAAATCTTGGAATGAATGGGCTGAGGGGAATTATATGGAACCTGATTTGCGTTGGGGAAAACAATTCCTAGAAGTGTTGAAAAAAAATATACTTTAAAAAATTAATGAAAGGTACTTTTAAAGATACAAGATTAGTTTATTTTGGCTTTAGGAACATGTTAAAGCACAAAAGAGGTGTTGAAAATGTGATTGATTTTCAATCAAAAGCTAGTAACTCATCTATAAACTATTACATTCATTGGGATGATAAAACAACTATTTATAAATACAGAAATTTTCTATGTATTGGAATAAAAAATAATTTTTTTAAATATATTGTTTTCAATTGGTTTATGATTCGAATTAAAAAAAGAGAAAAATCTATTTTTATTCATTCACACAACACATTAATGACTATGTTTGGCATTTATCAAACCAATTTATTTACAGTGCATGATGCTTTGTATTATCAACACAAAGCAATTGGACATCAGTATAAAAATATTTTTTATTTTTTAGAGTTTTATCTTTACAAAAGAGTAAATTTTGTTCATTTCATTTCTGATTATGCAAAAAAAATGAGTTTATTCTCAAACAACAAAAAATATGTTATTATTCACAATACATCACATTTTGAAAACTATGAATCATTAAAAAATCATTCCAAAAAAACTAAAATTAAAAAGGAGTTTCAGTCATCAGCAATTAAAGTTTTAACAGTTAGAAGTATTGAAGAAAGGTCAAGAATTGATTTAATAATTGATGTTGCAAAAGAATTAGAAAATTATGATTTTGAGTTTTTAATAGCTGGAAAAGGACCTTTACGTGATTTTTATAATAAAAAAATTAAAGATTTAAACCTAAAAAACATTCACCTCTTAGGATATGTAAGTGATGAGATTTTGATAGATTATTATTCAAAATGCGATATTGTATTAATGACATCCCAGTTTGCAGAGGGCTTTGGATTGCCAATAATTGAAGGATATTTATTTAATAAACCTGTAATAGCATCAAACAGATGTGCAATTCCAGAGGTGATTATTTCGAAAGATTTTTTATTTGAAAATAACGTTCAGAGTATTATTGATAAATTAAACTTTGCCAAAACAAAACTAAAAGGGTCGTATCGTGAATTTTATAATGATTTTTATTCTAATAAACACATAGTTAGTCAGCTAACCGTTTTATACAAAAACTTACTGTAAATGAGTATATATATCTTTACGCTTGTAATTTTATTGATTTTCTCATTTATTGAACTGAGAACAGAAATACTTGATATTCAACATAAAATCATGGCTATTTTTGTATACTGTCTTTTTGTGTTTCAAGTGGGTTTACGTTGGCAAACAGGCACAGATTGGGAGCCATATTTACTGCACTTTGAGAGTTTGCATACCATGAAAGATGTTTATTATTCCCTTACCGGATTTGAGCTTGGGTATAGTTCTTTTATCCTACTCGTAAAGTTTTTATGGAATAGTTACACTGTTTCTTTATTGGTTCAAGCAATTTTATATTACTTACTTATCTTCTCTGCATTTAAAAAGTTAACTCCATATTTTTTTGTTTCATTGTTGGTTTTTTATGCAACTACTTTAGGAGTAATGGGTTCAAACAGACAGTTATTAGCCTTGGCAATTTGTCTTTATTCTATAAAATATATAATTGACAAAGATTCATTAAAATTTTTCCTGTTAGTTGCCTTTGCTTTTATGTTTCATAGTTCAGCTGTGCTTTTTATTGTTTTTTATTTTTTGAACAGAGATATAAAGACAGTTTTCATTTATGCAACTCTTATTGTTTCATTCATCATTGGAAAAACAAATTTTCCTTTTTTAGTTTTCTCATTTATAGGGGAAAGTTTAGGAGTTATGGGTGCATATAAAGTGATGGTTTATACAGGTTCTTATCAAGAAGAAGCAGTGTCACTCAGCATATTTGGATTGCTAAAAAGGATTATATTTATAACTTTATTCATGTATAATTATAAAATATTAACTGAAAAATTAATCTATTACAAAATTATTTTCAATGGTTATTTTGTAGGATTGGTTATTTATGCATTATTTTCGAGTACTATATTAATTCTAGTAAATAGAGGGAGTTTATATTTTACAGTAATGGAAGGTTTACTTTTAGCCTGTCAATTTATAATATTGAAAGACAAACATCTCACTGTTAATTTTCTTATACTTTTATTTATTGCCTCTATTTTTCTATTGTTTCAGTCAATTTCTGGATATGCAGATTTATTTATTCCTTACAAAGGAGTTTATTTTAATACAGATGTTTTTAGATATCGACTAGAATAACATATCCACTTAAAAACATGAAAAAAAAAACAATCATATTATCTGGCATCAATCTTTTTGAAGGTGGTCCTTTATCAATAATTAGAGATTGTTTAACCTTTATAAACCAAAGTGAATATTTAAATCAATTTCATTTTATAGCCTTAGTTCACAAGAAAAAGTTGTTTGCCGAAAATGATTTCGCTAACATAGAATTTATAGAATTTCCAAAATCAAGAACATCCTATTTTTATCGTTTATATTATGAATATGTTTATTTTAAAAAAATCGCAAAAAAGAAAAATGTATTTTTTTGGATATCGCTTCATGATATCTCACCTCGAATTGGGAACGTTAATCAGGCAGTGTATTGCCACAATCCAGCTCCTTTCAATACTATAAATTTAAGTGATATTTTTATTCAGCCAATCCAGTTTTTTTTCAGACTGTTTTATAAATATCTTTATAAAATAAATATCAATAAAAATAAATATATAATTGTTCAACAATTATGGATAAAAAATTGGTTCACACAAACTTTCGATTTAGATAAAAATCTGATAATTATTTCAAAACCAGAAACACCAAAAATAAATGTTTCTCTTTTGAATAGTGTTGTGACAAAAAAAACTGATGAAAAAATATTTTTTTATCCAACATTTCCAAGACCTTTTAAAAATATTGAAGTGATTTGCGAAGCAATGAAAATTTTATCACGAAAAGAAAAACACAACATAACAACGATAATTACCATTAACGGCTCAGAAAATAAATATTCCAAATCAATAGTTGAAAAATACGGTTATTTAAAAAATATTAAATTCATTGGTCTGATAAAAAGAGAAAAAGTATATGAATATTATGCACAATGTGATGGACTGATTTTTCCATCAAAACTAGAAACTTGGGGTTTGCCAATAAGCGAATTTAAACAATTTGAAAAACCTATTTTTGTATCTAATCTTCCTTATGCAAAAGAAACTTTAGGAGATTATAAAAAAACAGTTTTTTTTAATCCTGATGATGCAAACCAATTATCAAAATTATTAATAAATGAGTTAGAAAATAAATTACTATTTAGCAAAACACAAAACATTGATTATGAACAACCTATTGCGAATAATTGGAGTGAATTGTTTGCAATAATTTTAAAATAACTCATTAAAAACAAAAACAAATGTTACAAAAATACGGCATAATTGGAACTATAAAATTAGCTTTGTCTTTTGTGTACACAAAATTGTATTTCAGCAATGCAAGACTAATTAGACTTCCTTTTGATATTCGAAATAAAAAAAATATTAAAATTGGAAATAAATTTACAACTGGTTTTGGATGTAGAATTGAAGCTTTTCCACTGAATAATAAACACAAAATATGTTTGACAATTGGAGATAACGTAGAAATAAATGATTATGTTCACATTGCCGCAGTAAAATCTGTCACCATAGGAAACAATGTTTTAATGGCAAGCAAAATATATATTTCAGATTGTTTACATGGAAGTTATTCAGGAAATGAAAATGATAGCAATCCAAATACTCCACCAAATGATAGAATTTTATCAGCAAAAGAAGTGATTATAAAAGACAATGTTTGGATTGGAGAATTCGTAACAATTCTTCCTGGAGTTACCATTGGAAAAGGCACAATTATAGGTTCAAATTCTGTAGTTTCAAAAAATTTACCAGATTTTGTAATCGCTGTTGGAATTCCAGCAAAACCAATTAAAACTTTCAATTTCACTTCTCAAAAATGGGAAAAATTAAGTTGAAAAATAGGCAAATCATCAAAGAAAAATTGTATGGGTGAAACTTTAATAACAGCATCACTTGTTGTTTATCACAATTCAGAAAGAGACATTCAAAA
>DAIUBY010000030.1:4966-28356 GCA_036846425.1 Polaribacter sp. | reverse complement strand
TCACAAAATCTTCTTTGGATATTACGATTTTAAATCTAAAAATAAATATTGGACATCAAAGAGCAATTGCTACAGGACTTCAATATATTTACAATGAAATTGAAGAAAAAGAGTATGTGATTGTGATGGATTGTGATGGCGAAGACAAGCCAGAAGATATTATCTTGTTGCTAGAAAATGCTGAAAATCAACTTGATAAAAAAATTATTTTTGCACAAAGAAAAAAAAGACAAGAATCTTTGTTATTCAAGTTTGGGTATCTTGTTTATAAAAAAATATTTAAATTATTTACTGGACAAAAAATAAGTTTCGGTAATTTTAGTGCTATCCCTGAAGCTCTATTATCAAAAGTAGTGCATCAGAATAATATATGGAATCATTTTTCTGGAAGTGTCATTCAATCTAAAATTCCTTATGACAGTGTTTTATTAGACAGAGGAAAAAGATACCATGGCGTTTCAAAAATGAATTTTTACAACCTAATCATTCATGGTTTGAGTTCAATTTCTGTTTATTTTGATTTCCTTTCATTAAGAATTTTAAAATTTACACTTTATGGAATTTTGCTTTGCGCATTTTCTATCATTTACATTTTATATCAAAAATTGTTTACAACAAATGCTATTCCAGGTTGGGCATCTAGCTTAACATTGATTCTAACAGGAATCATGTTGCAATTATTTACAGTAACTTTGATTGTATTATTGCTACAACTTAGTTCTCGAAAAAATATTACGGTACCAAATTCAAAAACCTATCTAGATTTTATAGAAAGTATTGATTATGTTCAAAAATCATAAAACAACAAATCTGATTTTATCTTTAGTATTTATTTTAATACTATTCCATTTAAGTTATGGCTTTCAGATTATTTTGCCTAGTAATATTAATTGGTTAATGTCAGTTTATCATGATTGGGGACAGCACTATTTAGGTTGGGCATATTTTAAAAATGAACCTTGGCATTTTCCAATAGGTAAAATTGAAAACTATAATTTTCCTGAAGGCACCAATATTGGTTTTACAGATTCGATTCCATTATTAGCAATATTTTTCAAATCAATTTCTTTTTTATTGCCTGAAACATTTCAATATTTTGGAATTTGGTTTTTATCATGTCATTTATTGATGGGATATTTTACTTTCAAGCTCTTAAACTTATTTACCAATAATTATGCATTAATTATTTTATCAGTTCTATTGATTTCATTCAATCCAGTATTGATGTATAGAGGAATTCATCCTGCACTTTGCGCTCAATGGTTGTGTGTAGCTTCAATTTATTTTTATTTACTAACACCTTCAAAGGAAAATGTTGATTTGATAAACAAAAAACAACTCATACTTCTTTTAGTAAGTGCTTTGATAAATCCGTATTTATTTTTAATGGTTTTTGGATTCAATTTGATACTAACTTTTAAAAATTATTTTTTTGAGAAGGTGATTTCTTTCAAGAGAATGCTCGCCTATAACGCTATTGGTATTGCTTTAGTTTTAATTTGTTGGTATATAATTGGCATGATTACTTTCTCTGGGAATAAAAATATTGAGGTTGTAAATAGCTATGGACTTTATGGGCTAAATTTAAACTCTTTTTTTAATTCTAGTGGTTGGTCGTCTTTCTTCAATGCATTAGATTCTTATAATGTTCGTCAATATGAAGGATATGCTTATTTAGGTTTTGGATTGATAATGTTACTTTCTTTAAGTTTTCTATTTTTTATTTTTTTAATAATTAAAAATAAAGTTGAAAAAAAAAAATATTACAAATTCATTCCGTTTTTAATTTTACTATTTGCTTACTTACTATTTGCTATTTCCAATAAAGTAACCTTTCATCAAACGTTGTTATTTGAATATCAATTACCTGAAATAATTATTAAACTTGGAAATGTTTTTAGGGCAAGTGGAAGGTTTGTTTGGATTTTTTATTACGCTTTAATTTTGTTCTTTATTATAGTATTCATTAAAATGAAAATTCACAAATCAATTAAAGTGACATTACTTTTAATAATCACGATTGTACAATTTTATGATATTAAACTATTTTTCAACAAGAATCTTGCATTTGGGAATTATGAAATCCAGCCTTTAAACGAAAAAAAATGGACTGCAATTTCATCAAACTTTGATAAAATAATAACCTATCCACTTTACAATAATAGTTTAATTTACAACTCAGATTACCAAGATTGGTGTTTTATTGCATTGAAAAATAATTTACCCATAACCAATGGATATGTTGCTCGCGAATCTGGAGATAAAAATGTAATTTTTCAACAAAAAATTAAAAATAATATCTCATCAGGAATTATTAGTAACAATGACTTGTATGTAATTACACCTCAAAATGTATCCGATTTTAATACTTTAATTTATAGACAGCAAGTTCATCTTGGCTTTTTAGATGGTTTTTATTACCTCTATTCAAAAGAAAATACTAAGATGAAAAACCATCTTTTTAGTGAAGTTGAGTTTCAAAAAGCAGACTCTATTTTTAGTAAAATAAATACTTTGAGTCAAGTGCAAATCATTGATAGTCCTATTATCAATGAAAATAAAATTCAGTTTAATTTCGAAAATTTTACTTTTAAAAATAATGTAATCAATGCTCAAGGCTGGGCTTTTGATAAAAATAGTATAGATAATGCTAAAGATACTGTCGTATTTGCTTTAACAAGCAATCATAAATCATATTTATTTAAAACAAACAAAGTAGAAAGATTAGATGTTTCAGGTCACTTTAAGAATGATAAATTAAAAGATGTTGGTTTTATGGCTTCATTTTTTACTGATAAATTAGAATCAGGAAATTACACAATTTTGTTAGGAATTGAATCTGAAGGAGCTATTTTATTTCAATCTGCAAATCAACAAATGATTCAAATTAAAAAACAGATTCATGCAAAACTTTTAAAATCACTTCCTGAATTATCAGAAACTATCAAATGTAATATTGAGCAGATTTCTTTGGAGAAAGATTTGATTTCTGCAAATGGTTGGGCATTTTTATTGAATAAATCTGCAATCAACTCTTCAATTCAATTGGTATTAGAGGGTGAAAATAACATTTATGCAATTGATGTATATAACGTTAATCGTCCTGATGTAACAGCATATTTTAATGATGATTTTAATTATGACAATTCAGGTTTCAAACTAACTTTAAAAAAAGAAAAAATAAAGAAAGGAACTTATAAAATTGGAATCATTATAACTACTGATGACAAAAAATCTTTTTTCAATAGGTCTGATAAATTGATAAAAATTTAGAAAAATGATAGTGTAAAAATAATTATAATCATTATTTGATGATTATTCTATACTCTAAAAAAAACACTGTTTAGAATGCAATAGAAAGTTGAAAATGGATAGAAAAAAAATTTTAATTAAAAATATTTCGCTAGGCTTGGTCTTCAAGTCTATAAATATGATTATTGTTTTTGTAACGATTCCATTGCTGCTCAATTATTTAGATAAAGAGTTATATGGAATTTGGGCAACTATTTTTTCTCTAGTAAATATTGTAATATTTGTTGATGGTGGAATTGGAAACGGTCTAAAAACAAAATTATCAGAAGCATTGAGTCAGAAAAATTTTACACTTGCAAAAACATATATTTCAACAGCTTATGTTTCAATCATTGCAATTTCATTTCTTATTTTTATAGTTGCAGCTATATTTATTTATGTCACTGATTTTCAAAAACTATTCAATACCACACTTTTATCAAATGGCGAATTCCAAATTATTTTATTAGTTACTTTTTTTCTAGTAATCATTGGATTTATTTTAACCCTTTATAAATCACTCTATTATGCAAATCAGCAAGCTTCTAATGTAGAGCTTTCTCTACTGATTTATCAAGTAATTATTTTGATATCAATCACATTGTTAATGCAATTTTACACTAAAAGTCTTTTATTAATTGCCATTATTTATGGAGGGTCAACCATTTTAATTGGAGGTTGGTTTTCGTTTCAGTTTTTTAAAAAAAACAAGCAAATCATCCCTAAAATCAGTTTTTTTAGTAAAGAAAAAGTGAAATCTTTAATGGGTTTGAGTTTAGAATTTTTTGTGATTCAACTTTGCATGATTGTCATTTTTACCACTGATAATTTAATCATCACAAATCTCATAGGACCAAAAGACGTAGCAACTTATGACGTTGTTTTTAAATTATTTAATTTATTGATAACACTTTCTGCTATTGCGTTGGATCCTTTATGGGCATTATATACAGATGCTTTTCAAAAAAAGGATTTTAATTGGATTAAAATGACATTATTAAGATTAAACAAATTATTTCTTGTAGTTGTTTTCGTTATTCTCATTTTATATTTTATAGCAAAGCCATTTATAAAATTTTGGACACAAAAAGACTTGGAAATTTTAAATAGCTTACTTTTATTAATGGGACTATTTGTTTTAATCCGAATTTACGGACTAATTTATATGATTTTTTTAAATGCAATTGGAAAAATAAAACTTCAAATGTGGATGTATATATTTGGCGCAATCATTAATATCCCTCTTTCAATGTATTTAGTAAAAAATACTGATTTAGGAAGTGGTGCTGTTATTTTAGGAACTATTTTGAGTATCTTAAGTTTATCGATACTTTTGCCGATTCAAACCTTTACTATTTTAAAAAAATAAGTTTTGTCAATCAATAAAAATCAACTTCATTAATTATAAATTCAACAATCTAAATCATATTATTTAATTTAAAAATGAGTGTATTATTGAGTGTCATAACAGTTTCATTAAATTCAGATTTGACGATTGAAAAAACAATTCAATCAGTTTTGAATCAGAATTTTACTGATTTTGAATACCTAATTGTTGATGGAAAATCTACAGACAACACGTTGCAAATCATCAAAAAATATGAACCTCAATTTCATCAAAAAAATATACCATATACTTGGATAAGCGAATCAGATACAGGAATTTATAACGCTTGGAATAAGGGTTTACAACTTGCTAAAGGCAAATGGATTTCTTTTTTAGGTTCGGACGATATTTATTTAGAGGGTGTTTTAGAAAAATATGCAAAAGTAATTTTATCTAATGAACAAGCAGATTTTATATACTCAAAAGTAAAATTGATGAATAAAAATAATGTAAAATATGTTTTTTCTGATTTGTGGAAATGGGATGTTTTCAAAAGATATATGAAAATTGCTCATGTAGGAGCTTTTCATAACAAGAAGTATTTTGAAAAATATGGAAATTTTGATGAAAATTATAAAATAGTAGGAGATTATGAAATGTTATTGAGAGCTAAAAACCTACTTAAAGCTGTTTTTATTGATGATTTTTCTGCAGAAATGAATGACGGTGGCATCAGTAATCAAAATATTATAAAGGCATTTAAAGAGGCAAGAATCGCTAAAATTTCAACAGCAAAAATTTCAAAACCTTTTGCATATTTCGACTTTTATTTTTCTTTACTAAAATACCACCTTTCAAATTCTTTTAGAAAAATAGTTAAACCTAGCTTTCATTAACAATTAGTGAAATATAAAAAATGATTGGAAACATACATCACAAAGATTTTTACAATAATTGTTGATGAACTAAAACATAACAATATTTATAATTAAAGAATTATAACCTAATGAAAAACATACTTTTTGTTCATCAATCAGCAGATTTATATGGTTCTGACAAAACTTTGTTGTTTCTTGTGAGTTCAATAAAAGACTCTCTAAATCCAATAGTTGTTGTCCCAGAAGAAGGACCTTTGACAGATGAGTTAAAAAAAAATGATGTTGAAGTTTTCATTATTCCTGTTTTAAAAGTATCAAGAGAGTTATTTAAAAATTGGAATATTTTAAAATTTCCCTTTCAAATATTCAAAGCAATATCCATTCTTAGAAAAAAAATTGGAAAAAGAAAAATTGACATTATTCACTCAAATACTTTGGCTGTTTTTTTAGGAGCATTTTACGGAAAAATATATCGTATAAAACACATTTGGCATGTTCATGAAATTATTTTATATCCTAAAGTTGTTGCAAAATCATATCCTTTTCTAGTCAATTTATTGTCAGATTTTGTAGTTTTTAATTCTTTGGCTTCAGCTGAAAATTTATACAAAGGCAAACCAAAATTAAAACTTAAATCTGAAATTATTTATAATGGTTTGAATAGGACAACTTCCATTTTGGGTGAAGAGGAAAGGAATGTAGTGAGAAAAAAACTTTTTAAAAACATACAAAATGATTCCATAATAATTGGATTAGTGGGAAGAATCAACAAACACAAGGGACAGCAATTATTATTGAATGTTTTTGAAAAATTAAAAAAAGAAAGTATAAAAAATATATACTTATTGTTTATTGGCTCTCCTATAAAATCTCAACAATTTCTGTTAGAAGGAATAAAAAAAGAAATACAATATAAAAATCTTGAAAACATTGTCACTATAGTTGATTTTCAAAAAGAAATTTGGAATTATTATGATTGTATAGATATTGTTGTTGTTCCAACTACAGATCCAGAACCATTTGGTTTGGTTGCTGTAGAGGGTATGCTTTCTCAAAAACCCATAATTGCGGCTAATCATGGGGGTTTGAAAGAAATAGTAGTTCATAATAAAACAGGATTTTTGTTTGAACCTTGTGATGAATCTGATTTAAAAATAGCAATTGAAACTCTTATTAATAATCAAAACTTACTAAAGTTATTTGGTTCAGAAGGAGAGAAAAGAGCAAAAACTGAGTTTTCACTTGAAAAATATGTAACGAACTTTAAGAACTTATATGCTAGATTTTTGTAATAATAATTACTTTAGAGAACAGAATGAGTTATATTAAAACATACAGAAAATAAATGCTCACCATTAAAAAGTATCAAGCTCTTTTTTGGCTTATTACCTTATTAATAATTCAATTTTCAATATTTGAATTGCATTTTGGTATATATTTTTTATTAAGTTTATTTTGTTTTTCAACGATTTCTAAGAATGTTATAAATATCATTTCTTATGCTGTCATTATACTCTTTATTGCAGGCTTTTCATCAATATTTCAAAAACCCACTTTATACGATTTCATCAAGGACTTTGCTTATTTTACAAAACCTATTATTGCTTTAGTTGCTGGATATCTTTTGGCAAAAAAAATAGTTGATTTTTCAAGTTTTCTTAAGGTATTTATTTATGTAGTAAGTTTACTTTCAATCATTCATATTACTACTATTTTTTTAAATACCGATTTATTTTCTGTATCTATTACAAAAATCAGAACTGTTGGTGGAATATCTAATTTATCAGAAGTTATAGCTTTGACAATTATTATTGCTTCTTATCGTATTCAATTTTTGGATGTATTTAAAAATAAATTACTTAAAAAAGTAATTTTAAGCATCATATTTCTTTCATTTTTTCTCTATTTTTCTAGAACCATGTTTGTTTCTTTAGGGTTGTTTTTACTGGCAATTTTTGGCTATTTAAAAATCACTTCAAAAGGTTTAAAATATGGATTTTTAGCACTATCAGCTTTTTTACTATTTTATGTGTATCTTTTTAATGCCAATTTAGAAAGAGACAAACCTGGTTTAGAATCTTTCTTATACAAATTAAAAATTGCTCCTTCCGAAATTTTTACACCTCTAAGAACTGTAGACCCTAATAATCATGCTTATTTGTGGGATCATTGGCGTGCATATGAAGCAACTTTGGCCATAGATCAAATAAATACACCAGCAACTTTTCTTATTGGAAAAGGTTTAGGTGCTTTAGTTGATTTGAAATTTAAAGTATATCTTGGCGACTCAGAAATGAGATATATTCCAATACTTCACAACGGTTTTGTATTAGTTTTCTTTAAAACAGGTATTATCGGGTTTTTTATATATCTACTTTTTTTAATCAATATGTATCTTTTTGCCCACGCAAATTTTACAACAGAAAAAACAAAGATTATTAACAATTTAATTTCAGGTTTTGGAGTTTATTTCATTTTTTCTTCACTAATTATTAGTGGGATTTATAATAATGAGGACTTTTATATGTTTATAGTTGGAGCGTTACTTTTTTTTAGAAAAGGGCATACAAATAATTTGATTGAAGAATGAAAATAGGAATTATTGGGACAAGGGGAATTCCAAATCATTATGGTGGTTTTGAGCAGTTTGCAGAATATTTGGCAACATATTTAGTAAAAAATGATTGTGAAGTGTATGTGTATAATTCTTCAAGTCACCCATATAAAGAGTCAACTTTTAATGGTGTTCAATTGATTCATTGTTATGACCCTGAGGAAAAAACAGGAACTATTGGTCAATTTATTTATGATTTAAACTGTATTTTAGATTCTAGAAAAAAGGATTTAGATATCATACTTCAGCTAGGATATACAAGTAGTTCAGTTTGGTCTTTTTTGTTTCCTAAAAAACCATTAATTATCACCAATATGGATGGTTTGGAATGGAAAAGGAGCAAGTATTCTTTTTCGGTAAGATTGTTTTTGAGATTTGCAGAGAAATTGGCAGCAAAAAACAGTCATTTTTTGGTTTCTGATTCTGAAGGTATCAAAAAATATATTGATAAAAAATACAAAACGGATTCTAAGTTTATAGCTTACGGCAGTAAAGTAGTTTATGAGGTTGATGAAAGTGTTTTGCATAAGTTTCAGTTAGAAAAGTTACAATACAATATGCTTATTGCACGGATTGAACCCGAAAATAATATAGAAACAATTCTTAACGGGGTGGTTTTAAGTGATGTAAAATTGCCATTTTTAGTGGTTGGCGATTATAATATCAACAGTTTTGGTAAGCGAATTAAAGAGAAATTTAAAAATAACAAACAAATAATTTTTCTTGGAAGCATCTATAATATAGAAGAATTAAACTCCTTAAGATATTTTTGCAATCTTTATTTTCATGGACATTCTGTTGGTGGTACAAATCCATCACTACTAGAAGCAATGGGTTCAGGGAATTTAATCATAGCGCACAATAATATTTTCAACAAAGCTGTTTTAAAAGAAAACGCTTACTATTTTTACACACCTCAAGATGTAAGCTATTATTTAAAGTCAAAAAGCAAAGAATCTGAAAGTAAAAAAATTAAAATTAATTTAGAAAAAATTGAAACGGATTATAATATTGACAAAATAAATGGCAGTTATCTTTCTTACTTTTATGAATGCCTTCAAAAAATTAAATCTTCCTAATATTCTCGAAATATTTCTGATTTTAATCCTAGTATCATTGCCTTTGGGAGGTTATGCTATTAACAGTATTGCTGTCATAATTTTTTTTATTGCATCTATAGTAAATTATGCTAAAAACAAACCTGAATTACATTTTAGTAAAATTTTCTATTCCTTTATTGCATTATACAGCCTGTTTTTTCTCTCTTTAATTTGGACAGACAACGTGCCAAGCACTCTTGATGGGTTGGTTCGATTTTTATCCTATTTGGTATTGCCAACTGCTTTTCTGCTCAATTCCAATCTTACATTTAATAAAGAAAAAGTATTTGGAATCTTCTCAAAATCCTTGGTTTTTTATGCTATGTATTGCGTTGTTTTTGGAGGTATGAAAGCGCTGATAATTAAAGATTTTTCATATTTATTTTATCATGAACTAAGTGGTAATTTAAGCAATTTAAATGCAATTTATTTATCTGTTTTTACAAGTTTTGGGATTAGTTATTTTTTATTTAAAAAACATAAATCTCAATTTGATAAATTTGGATTGGCTTTTTTATCTGTTTTTTTACTATTACTTTCATCAAAAATCATCATAATCACAACCTTTTTAGGATTTCTTTTTTATTTTCTAAAAAAAATAAAAATCAAGAAAATAAATGGTAAGTTCGTATTTATAATTATTGGTTTCTTTATTGTTTTCGGAGTTTTATCTACCAATTTAAGAGACAGATTAAAAGTTGAATTTGAAAAAACAAATATTCAAGAGGTCTTAACAAAGAAAGAATTCGGACATGTTTATCTGTGGACAGGAACTGGACTGAGAATTTTTCAGATAAAGTTATTTACTGAAATTCTCCTAGAACAAAGAAAAATATTATTAGGTTTGGGATTGAATAATTCACAAGAATATTTGAACAAAAAATATGAGGAATACAATTTGTATCCTGGTTTTTTAAATTACAATTTCCACAATCAGTACATTCAGGTTTTTGCAGAATTGGGAATTGTAGGATTTATATTATTTTCAATGCTATTTTATAGGTTATTAAAAATGGCATTTATTGAAAAGGATTATTTTTTTATGTCCTTTATATTTTTGATATTGGTTGTGTGTTTTACAGAAACTTTTTTTTGGAGACATAGAGGAATGGTCTTCTCTATTTTAATTTCATTGATTTTTTCGCAAAGAAAAATAGCCTTATTAAAATGATAACAATTACTGAATTCAAGATTTCTGATAAAGCAAAAAAACAAAAGAACTTCATAAAATCAATAAAAATGAACTGTTTTTTGAAAATCAATTGTTTATCTTTCTGCGCTGTTATTTGGCATAAAAAAACAGAAATTTATTTAGTATTAAATTGAAAAAAAGGGTTGTAAATATCAATTTATTAAATATTTTAAATTTGAGGAAAAGACATACTAAATGAAGAATGATACAAAAATTACGTGTTCTATTGTTTTATTTGAGGAAAATCTATCCGATTTGTATGAAACCGTACATTGTTTTTTGCAAATTCCAATGCAGAGTAAACTTTTTTTAATTGACAATACTCCAAACAAATTTTATGAATTTCTCTTTAATGACGAGCGAATTGAATATATAGCAACCGAAAAAAACATTGGTTTTGGTTCAGCTCATAATTTAATTTTAGACTCGATTAAAGACAATTCTGATTTTCATTTAGTACTCAATCCAGATGTTTTTTTTAAAAAATCTGTAATTCCGAACTTAATTTCTGAGTTACAAAAACAAGAAGATGTTTGTATGATTGCTCCAAAAGTTTTGTTTTTAAACGGCGATCATCAATATTCTTGCAGAAGATACCCAAGTGTTATTGAACTGATTGTTCGTCGCTTTTATTTTTTAAAACCGGTTTTTAAAAGTATAATTTATAAAGGTGAGTATAGAGAAAAAGACCTGACAAAACCTTTTTTTGCAGAATATTTGACAGGATGTTTTCAATTGTATAAAGCTGCAGAGTTTATCAAATTGCGTGGTTTTGACGAACGCTATTTTTTATATATGGAGGATGTTGATATTTGTAAAAAAATTGAACTCATTCATAAAAAGAAACTCTATTATCCGCAAGAGGAAATTGTACATATTTTAAAACAAGGGTCTTTAAAAAACGCCAATTTATTTTTTAATCATCTTTTCTCAGCAATCAAATATTTCTTGAAATGGGGTATCATATAAGTATTTCTTTCCTTAATATTTTAAAGAATCTATAAAATTTGCAATTCAAATTTATTATTTTCATATTTGTATGCTTTAATAATATTCTAGTTTTATAATAAACTGATATTTATTATTGTGAGAGTTTTTTTTTAAAAACAGGAAAGCAACATCAAATGAAAGAAAAAAAATCTTTTTTTATAAGACCATTAATAATCTTAATTGATTTACTTCTTATTAATGGGGTTGTATTTTTAATTGCTGATAAACAATTTTTGAACTTTTCATTTCTTTCTTACATCTCACTTTTTTGGTTCTTGCTTACGTATTTTACGAACTTTTATAGTATTTACAGATATACGAATTTTATAAAACTAATTACACAATCAGCATCTCAGTTTTTCATCTTTTTTCTTGCTTACTTTAGTTACTTTAGTATTTTTAGAGAAGGCGAAATTATTACAAACCAAAAATTAATTTTTTTATTGATAATTTCTTGCATTAGTTTTGTCAAACTTTTCATATTTATCATCTTAAAAGTTTATAGGTCAGAAGGCAAAGATTTTAGGAATGTTGTGCTATTTGGCGATTTCAAATCTGCCAAAATTCTTCAAAATTTATTTAACGAACGAAATGATTTAGGATATAAATTTTATGGTTTTTTTTCAGAGAAAGAATTTAAATCAGAAAAATATTTAGGTTCTATAAAAAATGGATTTACCTATATTTTAGAAAATAGTATTGATGAGATTTATTACAATCCAATTGAAATTTCTCCAAAAAAAATAATTAAAATCAGAAAATTTGCGCATCAAAATGATTTGGATTTAAGACTAATCCCAGAGAGCAATGCAATTTATAGCAAAGATTTTGAGTTGGAGTTTTTTGGCACAGTTCCTATATTAAAACCTCAAACACTTCCTTTTGAGAAAATAGAAACTCATATTATAAAAAGGATTTTCGATTTTTGCTTTTCATTAATGGCATGTATTTTTATACTTTCCTGGATTTTACCAATTCTTTGGATTATCATTAGAATAGACTCTAAAGGACCTTTATTTTTTAAACAGAAAAGAGATGGAAGAAATGGAAAACAATTTTACTGTTATAAGTTAAGATCTATGAGGGTAAATTCTGAAGCAAATATCCTTTCTGCTACTAAAAATGACAAAAGAATTACTAAAGTTGGAGCCTTTTTAAGAAAAACCAGTTTGGATGAATTGCCTCAGTTTTGGAACGTTCTTATTGGAGATATGAGTGTTGTTGGGCCAAGACCTCACATGAATTTGCACACTAAAAAATATGAAGCAGAAATAGACAATTATTTATTGAGAAATTCCGTAAAACCCGGAATTACAGGATTAGCCCAAATAAGTGGATATAGAGGTGAAGTTATTAAAAAATCGGATATAAAAAACAGAGTTCGATTGGATATTTTTTACATAGAAAACTGGACTTTTATATTAGACTTAAAAATTATAATAAAAACACTATTCAATGTTTTTTCTCAAGAAGAAAAGGCTTATTAAATTTTTGAAAAATTGAAATCTCTATTTTTCAACTTTTTTTAATAAATCTACTTTTTTTAAAATCGGGATTTTAATTCCCAAAATATTTTAAAATATATTTGCACTCAAATCAAAATAAAAATCATGAATGTACTTATTTTAGGTTCAGGAGGAAGAGAGCATGCTTTTGCACACAAATTATCGAAAAGTAACAAGATTTCTCAACTTTTTGTGGCTCCAGGAAATGCAGGAACTCAAAGTTTGGCTTCGAATATTGATATCAATCCAACTGATTTTGAAGCTGTGAAAAATGTGGTTTTAAATAACAATATTCAAATGATAGTTGTTGGTCCAGAAGCTCCTTTAGTTGCTGGAATTCATGACTTTTTTTTAGCTGATGATGAACTAAAAAGTATTCCAGTTATTGGTCCAAAAAAGGATGGTGCCTTGCTGGAAGGAAGTAAAGATTTTTCAAAAAAATTCATGATAAAACATGGCATTCCAACTGCAAAATATCAATCATTTACAAATGAAACATTTCAAGAGGGTTTCACTTTTTTAGAAACATTGCAACCTCCTTATGTGTTGAAAGCAGATGGTTTAGCAGCAGGAAAAGGTGTTTTGATTTTGAATTCTTTAGCTGAAGCAAAGTCAGAATTGAAAGAAATGTTGGCCAACAAAAAGTTTGGTGAAGCTTCATCAACTGTGGTTATTGAAGAGTTTTTAAAAGGGATTGAATTGTCGGTTTTTGTATTGACAGATGGAAAATCATACAAAATTTTACCATCTGCAAAAGATTACAAACGAATTGGAGAAGGAGATACAGGATTGAATACTGGTGGAATGGGAGCAATTTCTCCTGTACCTTTTGCTGATGAAAGTTTTCTAAAAAAAGTGGAAGAATTGGTAGTGAAACCAACTATTGCTGGACTTCAAAATGACGGAATTGATTACAGAGGTTTTATTTTTATCGGTTTAATGAACGATGCTGGAAATCCATCAGTAGTGGAATATAATGTGCGAATGGGAGATCCTGAAACTGAAGTTGTAATTCCAAGAATTGAATCGGATTTGTTTGATTTATTTGAGGGTGTTGCCAATCAAACATTGCATGAAAAATCATTTCAAGTTTCCTCAAAAACAGCTACAACAGTGATGTTAGTTTCTGGAGGTTATCCTAATGATTATGAGAAAAATAAAGAAATTACAGGTTTTGAAACTGTAGAAAATTCAATCGTTTTTCATGCAGGAACTACTTTAAAAAAAGGGAAAGTAGTTTCAAATGGAGGAAGAGTAATGGCTATCACTTCTATTGGAAACACTATTGAAGAAGCTTTGCAAAAAAGCTACAAAAGCATTGAAAATATTCGTTTTGAAAAAATGTATTTCAGAAAAGATATTGGATTTGATTTGCTTTAATGGCTCATTATTTTGCTTTTTCGATGGTAAAAGAAAATTCAGAACCTTCACCAAAAGAACTTTTTAGCAAGATATTTTCATCATGCGCTTCCAAAATATGTTTTACTATAGAAAGACCTAAACCAGAGCCACCTTGTTCTCTTGACCTGCTTTGATCAACCCTGTAAAAACGTTCAAAAAGTCTTGATAAATGTTGCTTTTGGATACCTTCGCCATTGTCAATTACTTTCACAATGAATTTTTTATCACTATAATTTTCTACGCCAACAATGGTTGTGCCATTTGGTTTTCCATATTTAATGGAATTTACAACAAGATTAATCAACACTTGTTCTATTTTTTCAACATCCCCTTTCACAAAAACTGGAAATTCATAAACTCGGTCAAATTTTAGAGAAATATTTCTTTTTTTGGCTTTCATCTCAAACAAATCAAATACATTTTGAATGAGTTCTAAGATGTTAAAAACCTCAACATTTAATTTTAAACTTTCAGTCTCGAGTTTGGCAATCATGTCCAAATCCTTAATCACTGCAACCAATCTTTCCACGCCTTTATTGGCTCTATCCAGATATTTCATTCGGATTTGTTTGTCATTTATAGCACCTTCCATCAGCGTCAAAATATATCCCTGAACTGTAAATAGTGGTGTTTTGAGTTCGTGAGCAACATTCCCCAAAAAATCTCTTCGAAAAGAATCTCTTTCAGTTAAACTTTTGATTTCTAGTCTTTTCCCTTCCACAAACTCTTCCATACTTTTTGATATATTATCAATATCTGTAATTGTAGAATCTTTTTTTAGATTTTTCACATCTAAAATGGAAACATCGTTGTAGATTTTTTTTAGTTTTCTATAAATAAAATGCTCTGCTCTGTATTGAATAAAAAAAAAGGAGATTAAAAAGAAGGATAAAATATCAACCAAAATGGTATAATTTCCTAAAAAATCTTGAAAATAAAAGTAGGATATAACTGCAATAATTACAAAAAGAAGTGTCAAATAAAAGGCTGACCAAAAAGCGTAAGCGTAGGTTTTTTTGAATTTCATTCCCACAAAACTATTTATCTTGACCTTTTAAAACAAATTTGTAACCAACACCTTTTACTGTTTTAAAATAATCGTCTCCAATTTTTTCACGTAATTTTCTGATATGCACATCAATAGTTCTGCCACCAACCACAACTTCATTTCCCCAAACAGTATCTAAGATTGCCTCACGTTTGAAAACTTTTCCTGGTTTTGAGGTTAACAATGAAAATAATTCAAATTCCTTTCTTGGGAGTTCAATTTTTTTGTTGGATTTGTAAATTACATATTCACCTCTATCAATCAAAATATCGCCAATTTTCAAATTGTCCTCTTCAGTAGTTGAATCTGATTTTAACCTTCTCAAAAGCGATTTAATTTTACTAATTAATACTTTTGGTTTGATTGGTTTTGTGATATAATCGTCAGCACCTGCTTCAAAACCAGCAACTTGCGAATAATCTTCGCCTCTTGCAGTTAAAAATGCAATGATGACATTTTCTAAATTTTTTGTTTTTCTGATTTTTTCACAGGCTTCAATTCCATCCATTTCTGGCATCATGATGTCTAATAAAATCAAATGTGGCAAGTGTTTTTTTGCAACTTTTATGGCTTCTAAACCATTTTCAGCTGTAAAAACTTCGTAACCTTCGTTTTTAAGATTGTAACCAACTATTTCCAAAATATCTGGTTCGTCATCCACTAATAGGATTTTAATATCGTTTTTATTCATAAAATTTTTAATGAAATAAATCTTTCAAAAATACTCATAATTTTGTAAGAATCGTATGTTCTTAACAATCATTTAATCTTGATGAATTTCGTTTACAATTATTTAATGTTTACTAATAAGTTGATATACAGATTCTTTTGTTTAATTTTTTAGAACTTAACAATTTATTAATCGAATTTTTGTGAATTGTACACTATAAAAATTTGTAGTTTTGGAGGATTAATTATTTAAATTCAAATTCGATGAAAAAAATTTACTTTTTAAGTTTGCTGACAACCTTACTGTTTTCTGTAGTCTCTTTTGCTCAAACTCCAATCATCACAGCTATTGTTGATGGAGATTGTTCTGGTGGAAACCCAAAATTATTAGAAATTTATGCTAGTGGAACTGTAGATTTCTCATTGTATTCCTTAGAAAACCAAACAAATGCAAATACAACTTGGGGAGCAAAACAAGATTTATCTTCACTTGGTATTGTTACAAATGCTTTTGTGTATGTTGCAACAACAGGAAGCGCAGCTGCACTTACGTCAGATTTTCCTTCAGTTGGTTCAGTTTTAGCATCTGGTACGATTAATTTAAACGGAGATGATAGAATCAGAATTATTTTAACATCTGATTCTACTGTAATTGACCAATTTGGTGTTTCAAATGAATCTGGAACAGGAAAAGATTGGGAATATTTAGATTCTTATGCTAAAAGAAAAAATGGAACTATACCTAATGGGCAATTCAACATAGCTGATTGGACATTTGGGGGGAAAGGTTTTTTTGACACAAAAGGAGTTTGTCAAAGTGGAGCAGATACTTTTGAAACATTAATGGGAGGTATAGGAACTTTTACTACAACAGCTTCAACTTCTCCAGAAATTTCAGTTGGTAATGCTATTACAGATTTAACTTATTTTTTTGGAAATGGACCTTCAACAGAGAAAGAATTTTCTGTTTCAGGAATTAATTTAACAGCAGATATTGTTATTAATTCTCCACAAGGTTTTGAGGTTTCTTTGACTTCTGAAACTGGTTTTGGTTCATCTATTTCAATTTCACCTTCCAATGGAACAGTTGCTGCAACTACTGTTTATGTTCGTTTGCAAGCTGGGCTAGCAGTGAATTCTTACACAGGTGATATCAATTTAACTTCAACTGGAGCAACAAGTAAAACTGTAGCTTTGTCAGGTCAAGTTTTATCTGCAGATCCTCAGTTTTATTACACTGAATTTTTAGATGATTTTGTTTATACAATAGCAACTGGAGGTCCTTCTGCTGAACAAGATTTTAGAGTTGAAGGATTGTTTTTAACAGATAATCTTATAGTAACTGCACCAGTAAATTATGAGGTTTCTTTAACTTCTGGTTCAGGTTTTGGAAATTCAGTTTCTCTAAGTCTTAACAATGGAAATGTTGCAGAAACTCCTATCTATATTCGTTTAGCGGCAGGTTTATCAGAAGGAAATTATACTGGTGACATTGTAATTTCTTCAACTGGTGTTGCCAATAAAATGTTTTCGGTAAATGGAAATGTTTTTGGAGCCGCTACAAATAGTATGGTAATTACAGGTGTATTTGACGGACCTTTAACTGGAGGAACTCCAAAAGGTATTGAGATTTTTGTTTTAAAAGACATTCCAGATTTGTCAAAGTTTGGAATCAGTGCAATCATAAATGGCACAGGTACTTTAAATGGTAGTGCTAGATTCTCATTCCCTACAGGAGCTGCAACTGCAGGTACATTTATTTATGTTGCTTCAGAAGCTCCAAATTTTGAAGCTTTTTTTGGTTTTGCCCCAACGTATACTTCAGGAACTGTTGCAGTTAATGGCGATGATGCATTTGAATTGGTGGAAAATGGACAAATTATCGATGTTTTTGGTGAAGTAAGTGTAGATGGAACAGGAAGACCTTGGGAGTATTTGGATGGTTGGGCTTATAGAAAATCAAATACAGGTCCAGAAGGAATAACCTTTAATGATGCAAATTGGACATATAGTGGTGTTGATGGTTTAGAAGGAGGCACAACAAATTCAACAACCACAACTCCTTTTCCAATTGGAACATATACTAACGCAACTGCATCAATAAAAAATAACACTATTGAAGGTTTTGCAGTTTATCCAAATCCAGTAAAAAATCAACAATTTACAATTACAAGTAATAGTGCTGAAAATAAACAAGTTGCTATTTTTAATGTGCTAGGAAAACAAGTTTTTTCAACGAATTTTTCAGGTTCAAAAACAACTATTAATGCTGCAAATTTATCATCAGGAATTTATATTTTGAAAGTTTCTGAAGGAACAAAATCAGCAACTTCTAAATTGGTGATTCAATAAAAAACACTTTTTCTGAATGAATTAAAAAGCGCTGATTTTCAGCGCTTTTTTTAGTATATTTAGCCGTTAAAGAAAAGTTAATTGGCTATGAATCATACTATTTCCTTGAATGATATCTTATTTTTAGATATTGAAACTGTTCCTCAACATTCTTTTTGGAATGAAGTTCCAACTGAAAATCAACTACTTTTTGAGCAAAAAACACAATACCAACGTAAAGACGAAATTTCCGCTGAAGAATTTTATGAAAGAGGAGGAATTTGGGCTGAGTTTGGTAAAATTATCTGCATTTCGGTAGGTTATTTAGTAATTTTAAACAAAGAAAAACAACTTAGAGTTCGTTCTTTTTATGGGGATGATGAACACAAAATCTTAACAGATTTCAAATTTTTATTAGACAACCATTTTTCCAAAAAACAGCATGTTTTATGCGCACATAATGGCAAAGAATTTGACTTTCCATTTATTGCTAGAAGAATGATTATTAATAAAATAGACTTGCCAAAAAAGCTAAATTTATTCGGAAAAAAACCCTGGGAAGTTCCTCATTTAGATACGTTAGAATTGTGGCGTTTTGGAGATTATAAACACTACACATCACTCAAATTATTGACATCCATTTTAGGAATTCCTTCGCCCAAAGATGATATTGATGGGAGTGAAGTTGCAAAAGTATTTTATGTTGAAAAAAATTTAGAGAGAATTGTAACCTATTGCGAAAAAGATACGATTGCAGTTGCTCAAATTTTACTGCGATTTAACAATGATAACTTATTGAAAGAAAGTCAAATTATAAAAGTATGGAGTTAAAAAACAGCATTAGTTTTTTATAAATTTTGCAAAAGTTCTGTCAGATTTTAGGAAGTAAATTCCAGAGGATAAATTTGAAATATCAATTTCTTGATTTGATAAAAAATTAGTAAAACGAAAAGTTCCTATTTTTTTTCCTGTGGTGGAATAAATTGCAATTTCTGAAGATTGTAGCTTTGTATTATCAAAAAATAAGTTGTTTTTTGATGGATTTGGAAACAAAGTAAGTGTTTTTTCTGCACTGTTTTTATTGATAGATAAAGTGCTTTTTAAGATATGTTCTAAAGCATCATTTGCCATTAATCCAGCTTCATGTGCTACGTTTGTAACTTCATCTTTTTCCCAATTAAATGGAACATTCATTTCTTGAGCTGTTGCTTGACTTGTAGTATAAAAATATCTTCCACGAACCAATCTGTTCAAACCTTGTTGATTATCAACAATTGTATTGTGTCTTAAACCAGGAGAATTTGGATTTGTATCATTCAAACCTAAGTGAATAATTACTTTTTTTGAAAATGCCAATTCAATATTATTTGTTGATAATTCACTTTTTTCAAGTCCATAAGGAAAATCAATTTCGAATTCAGGGACAGTGTACCATCCTGCGTTTGAACAAACTGCAACATTCAATTTAGAGTTTGGCATATAAAGTACAAATCGACTTAAAAATTGAGCTCCTGCAGAATGTCCCCAAGCATTGTATCCTTGTTGTGAGCCAGAAACAGCTTGTTTAATTTGCTCAAATAATGGGTCTAAGACAGAAAATGTCCATTCGTTTGTTGCATTAAATGTTGATTGACTTGGATTGTCTCCATCAACAAAAATATTTGCAAGGTTATAAGCATCACCTCCAGGAAAATTGGCTTCAGAAAATTCTGGCGCGAAAATCATCATTTTATGTTGATTCGCCATCGAAATCCAATAATCTCTATAATCATCAGCATTTCTTCCATCACCATGAAATGAAAATAAAATGGGCATTTGACTCATAGTTCCATTTGGAATATGATAAAAAACTTTTATCGTTTTCGAACTCAATGGACCTATTGGCGTAAACTCAAAAAATCCTGTTGAATTGCTTGTTAAAGTTTGGCTATTCAATAATACAGTGAAAAAAGAGAGTGCTAAAAATAGCGCTGTTTTCATAATTAGAAAGCGATTTGCATCATGATTTCTCCAAAAGTTTGATTACTTCCATTAGCAACATTTACAGTAGTTATTGCAGTTTGAATTTTTAAATTGTTATTGTCTAGATATTTTGTCAATCCAAAAGTATAACTACTTGCGTCTTTCAATAAAGAATTTAGATTGGTTGCAAATTCGGGTGAATTGCTTTCATAACGCATATCAAAACTCCATCCTTTTTGAGTTACATATCCAAACTGAAGATTATAACTATTGCCTAAAATTAAAAACTCACTAATTTGTTGTGGAGCTAAAATTTGTGTTGCATTCGGATTTAAATAATTCAAATTAATGCCTGTAACAGTCGCATTTGCGTACTCACTTAAAAATGAAAAACCTTTGTATTTGAATAATAAATCAACATACAATTGTGTATAATCAGGAAGTTTGTTTCTTCCAGATGCGTCATACATTAAAAAATCTCCATGACCTTCACCAACTGAATTACTGGCACCGTTATTTTTAGAGACAGCACTACCAAAAAGGATTTTAGGAGTTTGTTCACGAGCCAAATCAGCAGTCATTAAATCATTTCCTTCCGTAAAAAATCCTAAAGGATACAAATCTAGGCGTCCCCCGACCTTTAATCCTCCTAAATCTGTATCTCTAGAATCTGTTCCAAATGAGTTTCTTCCGTCACCAGAAGTGATTGCGAATTTTGGTGCAAAACCAAATTTATTTCCAAATTTACTTTCTAAAAACAACCCAAATTCTCTTCCTGTGTTGCTAAATGTATTGCTCAATAAGCCTCTATCCGTAAATTGCAATCTGTCTTCTCTTACAATCATTTCACGATTGTTTACAAATGTTTGTTTTTGACCGGCTGAAATTGTTAACCATGTATAAGGATGATAGGCAACCCAAGCATCCATTAATGGGTTTGATTGGCTAAAATCGGTTTGCAATAAAAAACTAACTTTTTCTTTTACAAGATTTCCTCCCAGCATAAAAAAGTTTCTTTTGGAATTGAATCCATAATCAGTTTCGTTTCCTTGATTTTTTTCAAAAGAAATAGTTGGTTGAATAAAACCACCTAAATAAAATTGATAATTTCCTTCGTTTAAGTTGAAAGTTAATCCTTTTCCGAGTTCAAAATTAGCGGAATTTTTATTGTTGTTTTGTTGAGCAAATAATGCTGCATTGCTAATTAATAGGATGATACAAATTAGTTTTTTCATGGTCTTATTGTTTAATTTGAAAGAGTCTATATATTGGAATTTCTTGATCTAATGCTGTTTTTAATACACCAAAACTGATAAAACTACTTGGCATTTCTGGTTCTAAAACTTCGAAAAGTAATCGAGCATTTTTTTGGTTGGTATTGATTTTAAAGCTTCCTTTTGGAAAAAGTATTTCTTTTGTTGAAATTTCTGTCTTTACATCTTGTAAGTTCATTTTTTCGTAGGTAGTTTCATCTCTGCTATATTCAGTTACTTTGAAAGCTTCAACTGTAAAAGTATTTTCTTCAGAAAGTGTTTCTACTTCTAAACCCAAGGTTTTTATTTTTTCAACTAAAAATCCCATGTCACTGCTAAGTAAATAAGCTACAGGTTTTTCTCTTTCTAAAGTGGTTTTTGCACCTTTTGCATCACGAACTGTTATTGGTAATTTTAGAATGGAATAATCATTCATATCAATAACATCAATAGTGTCTTTGTAGATATTTTTATTACTTGTTACACTCAATTTTTGGTTGATGGATTGTGCATCTTTCAGCGTATTTTTTACCAAATCAAAGTTGTAAAATGCCGTTTCTAAAAAAGTTAATCCAGTTAAATAGGCTGTTTTAATTCTTCGTTTAAATGAGTTTCTGTCCAAATGGACTCCTCTGATTTCAATTAACGATGAAATAGAATTTGCCAATGCATAAGAACTGGCACTTGAACGTGCACTTGAACTACCTCTGTTGAAATGAATTTCTCCAAAATATGTGTCTGTTGACATGTAATCTGCATGGCGTAATTGATGTTTATCCATCACTTTTCTAACATTTCCAACAAATAAACTATCAGTAACTGTTCTGATATTTTTTGCTACATTCAAATTACTGCTGTACAAAAACATGACATCATAAATTGAGCTAACACCAAAAGAACCCATTTTTGCGAAATCTCTTCTGTAAGCATTGTATTCATGAAAATCCAAAGCAACTTCTGCTTTGTAATTACTAAACGTATTTTTTAAAAGCACACTTTCAGGCGCCATCAATTTGGTTTGATCTCGGTTTAAATCTAGTCCATTTGCAGCATATCTGTCTTCTTTCAAATAACCATCAATATTTACCATGGGTACAATTGCGATTTCCATTTTTTCTAATAAATAAGCTAAAGAATTGTCATTTAATAGTTTATAAATGAAATACAACATGCTTTCTGTACTTCCCATTTCATTGCCATGCAAACCTCCTTGAAACCAAAGTTTTATTTTTTCAGTATTGAATTTTTTGTTGTTGATATACACAATAGGAATGTCATATCCTTTTTGACTTTTTCCTAAATATTCTATGGAAATTAAATCAGGAAATTTTTCTTTTTGATTTTTTAAAAAAGTAATTAATTCTTCATAATTTGTAAATCCTTTCTTTTTTTGCAATGCAGGAGTTACGTTTTCAATGGTTTCATCTTCTGGAAAGTATAAAGATGTAACTTTTTTGGGCTCAGGATTTTGTCCTAAAACCAAAGGTATCATCAAAAAATACAACCAAAAGTTGAGAATTTTTTTCATTTTTATAAAGCAAATGTTAGCATAATTCTTGCAATCCATTCATTACCTGGAATTGGATTTCCTTCATTATTATTGATGTCATTTCCATCAACATAAGTAAAAGATGTTTGGATTTTGGCACCATAATTTCGTGATAAATATTTACTGATTCCTAAAGTGTAATAATTAGGTCTGTTGTAAAAGGTTGCATTGTTTAAAAACGAATGTTCATCCGCTTTTAAATGTGTATATCTTGCATCAATAGAATAACCATTTTTGAATAAATAGCCTGCTTGAATATTGTATCCTTCACCAAGCATCA
>DAIUBY010000030.1:0-4866 GCA_036846425.1 Polaribacter sp. | reverse complement strand
TAACCATTTTTGAATAAATAGCCTGCTTGAATATTGTATCCTTCACCAAGCATCATTCTTCCTTTTACATAATTTTCTACGTCTTCAACACCATTTACAGGAAATGTATTTGCAATAGTACCATTTTCTCTGATTCGCTGAGTAATGTCAGTAGGAACTGTGGCTGTTGTTTTTACAAATTCTCCTAAAGCTGAAAATCCTTTGTATTTAAAGAGAAAATCGATTCCATATTTGGTGAAATCTGGTAATGAATAGTCATTGTTTGCATCTAAATATAAAATGCTACCACTTTCACGTCCACGTCTGCTGCTCATTCCATTATTGTGACTAAAATTTGCACCAATTACGAATTTTGGCGTTAATTCTCTCATCATATCTGGTTGATTGAATTGTCCAAAATTGGTAAATGTTCCAAATGGTAAAAAATCCAATCTTCCACCAACTTTTAATCCGCCAAAATCTTTGTTAAAAACATTTCCTCCATCACCATTTGTCAAAACAAAATAAGGTCTTATAAGTGAACTTCCTCCAGTTTTGAAAGAACCATTCACGAACAATCCAAATTCTCTGATGGCTGCAAAAGCTGAGGTAACTCTACTTCTCTCAATAAGTTGTAGCGCGTTAGAGTTCATAAACAATTCACGATTATCGGTATAAGTTGCACGTTGGCCAAACGAAACTCGGATTTGTTTGGTTAGTTCATAATTTACAACAGCATCTAATAAATAACCTGCATTTTCTTCAAATTCACCATTTCCAGTCAAGTCAAATTGAAAACGATAGCTGAAACGTTTGTTCGCAGTTTCGCCATCAATACGAAATCTGGCTCTTCGCATTCTGAAACGATTTCCTGCTTCAACATCAGCTTCAGTAAATTGTTTTGTTTCAAAATAAGGTTGAAAATAACTGCTGATTTTAATTTCATGTCCTTGTCCAGTGGTAAATTTCAGCCCTTCACCAAAATTATAACTGCTTAATCTCACTTCCTGAGAATTAAGAGGTACTGAAATTAGCAACAATAAAAAGGGAAATAAAATTTTTAGTGATTTCATATTTTTTGGCTTATGATGAGATTTCAAAGGTTCCTTTTACGATGATATTTTTGTTTTGCATCAGTTGTTTTCCTCTTGCAAAAACATTGGTAAGTTCTAATTCTTGATTAAAAACACAAAAATCCGCATCACAACCCACTGCAATTTTTCCTTTATGATGCAATCCTAAATTTTTTGCTGGATTTGTGGTAATTAGCTGAAAGGCTTGTTCAATTGGAAGTCCTCCTTTTTGAATCAACTGAACAACTTGAGCTAAGTTTTGGTCAATTGGAGCAACTTTTGCACCAATAATTTCTCCATTTTCGTTTGTTTTTCTCAACCCTGCATGACCATCTGTGCTGAAAGTAATATTTTCTAAAGGAGCTCCGTTTTCTAGCGCCATTAAAACAGCTTTATAAGGTTCTGTAAATTTTGAAGCACCTGTGGTAATATCAATAGTTCCTCCTAATTTTGCAAATTCAATAGCTTGTTCAAACAATGGTTTTGTTCTAGCAACATGAGTAGGAGAGATGTGTTCAATAGGAAATTGATATTTTTGGACCAATTCAAATAATACATCCATTTTTGAATCTAAATTTCCTAAATGAATGTGTAAAATTCCTTTTTTGTTGGCAATACTTCCTCCAACTTTCACTTCCGCAACTTTTCTGAGCAATTCCAAAGCTGTTGGATAGGAACTTCTAATATCACTAATGGCAATTTTACACCCCAACACTTTATCAATAAAAATCATATCAGATTGAATGCTATCAGTAATTGTCACAGAATCAATGCCATAATATCCACAATACATGTATGCAGAAATGCCTTCTTGTTCTAATGATTTTACTTTTCCATACAAAGTTCTGATGCTCCTTGTTTTTCCATCAGTTCCTAATAATCCAACTACGGTTGTTGAACCGCAAGCAATTAAATCGCTCAAATTCACTTCAGGAGTCATAGAAAAAAAGCCACTTGTGCCTCCAGCACCAGCAATATGAATGTGTTGATCAATCAATCCTGGAGTGATGATTTGTCCAGAAAAATCAAAAATTTCAGCTTCAGAAACATAGGAATCCAAATTAGTGTCTATTGCCACAATTTTATCATTGGCAATCAAAATATCTTGAACGCCTAATTTTTGAGGTGCATATATGTTACAGTTCTTGAGTAATTTGAACATACGAATGGTTATATGAAATGAACAATAAGCATTATCAATAATGCTACCGTTAATGGAATGATGTTTCTTTTTACAATTTGTAATGTGGTAACTCCTGCAATTTCTGAAACAGCAATAATGATGCCTGCAACTGGCGAAACTGTTCTTCCCATAGAAGCTGAGAGTTGCATTGGCAAAATCATGGTAGTACTTTCAACGCCCAATGTTTTTGCAATTTTTGGAACTAAAGGACCAAATGCAAAAAACGAAGCATTTCCACTTCCCATTAATATGGAAGCTAAAAAAATCATGACAGCCATTATAATTCCAATTCCTGTGGCATTGAAACCAATATTTTGAGTTAAAGAAATGAGTCCATCAATAAAACCCAAACTGATAAGTCCTTGTGCAAAAATATCGGCAGCAATAATAAGTGTAACTACTGTTTTGAAAATGTTTCCCATACCATTCCAAAATACTTTCATGGATTCAAAAACTTCTTGTAAGCTTTTTGTTCTGATTAGTTCAAAAAGTAATGCCACAAATAAACTGATAATCATGGCAGTTGTGGTATCTAATTTTATGGGCGATGCAAATATTGAAAATAGCTCTGAAAAAAGAATCAACAAAACAATTGGTAAAATTGGAATGATAGCATAAATCAATGGCACTTCAATTTTTTCATTTGTGTAAGTTGTTGTTGGTTTTTCAAAGCCGTTTTTTTTATCAAAATGACGGTTTACAAAATAGTAAGTAATCATCATTGAAATACTTAAAGGAATTACTAAAGCTATTTGATGATTTACAAAATAATTTACAGATTCTGTGCCAATAATACTACTTGCGCTTGCTGTGATTGCTGATGCTGGGCCTATGCCAAAAGCGGTTGTTCCAGTAATAACAGCTGCTGCAGAGACTTTACTAACGCCTAAATTCACTAAAATTGGAAATAGTGCAGCCATCAATAATAATGATAAACCAGCAGCAGATGGAATTGCCACAAATAGTGTTTGTCCAATAGGAATCACTAACGAAGCTGCAATGTATGGATGTTTTTTAAAGAGATTTAAAGGTTTCATGGCAACATATACTAAGGCGTTTGATGCGCCAATTTTATCAATATATGCTACAAAACCACCAATTGCCATAATCATTAATCCAACACCAGCATTTGTGCTGCTGAACGATTCTTTGATAAAAGCAAACAAATCAAATCCCGCAAAACCAGTTGGGTTTTTTAAAGGAGGCAAATTGTTTTTTAATAGCAACGAAATCAACAGCATTCCAAGACCCGCAATCAGTAAAACCGCATGTGGGTGGTATTTTTTTAGCAGTAAACGAGCTACAACTACAATAAATACGAGTGATAAAACAGGTCCTAGAATTGCCATTTTTAGTTAAAATGAAGTTCCATTTACTTTTGTTCCTGGTGTGTGAATTGCACCATTTGCTTCTGGAATATTAGAATATCTTTCAAAATTTCCATAAATATCTGGAAATCTTGTGTAAGCTTCATTTGGATTTCCTGAAAGTCCATTGATGTCAAAAGTTAAAATAGTTGTACCTCCATTTGTTCTTATCGTCATAAAATCGCCTGCATTATTCATATTTAACTGACCTGTTGACGCAGTTTGAACAATAGCTCCACCAAAAGTTCCTGTGGGAGTTCCTCCACCAAAAACAACAATCACGCCTTTTGAAGGAACAATAGTTCCTGCAGGAAAAGTATGTCTCACTTGAGAAGCGTCAGAAATGGTGTAGCCACTAAGATCTATAGCAGTTGCAGATGAATTGAAAAATTCGATAAATTCATCAGCCAAAGGATCTCTTGTGCCATCAAGATTTGCATCTCCTGCAATACCATCTGCAGGATCATACAACACTTCATTGATGATAAACCCTACAAAAGGACAACCATTGTTTAGTGCATTTCCAGCTACATTTGGACATTGGTCCACAGCATCAAGAACACCATCTCCATCAGTATCAAAATCAGCATCTAAAAGTGTTATTGAAAAATTCAAATTGCTCAATATCAAAACATCAGGAGCATTTCCAATGGCAATATCAATAGTTTCATTTCCCTCTACAATTCCGTCTTCAACTCCAGTAATGGTTACAATTCCAGAAGTTTGCCCTCTGTTAATAGTGATTGCTGTTGCACTTGCAGTGTAATCAGTATCTTTTGTTGCTGAACCTGAAAAAACCAAAGGAATAGTAATGTTTTGAAGTGCAGCGCTATTTAAAGTAGCAGTGAACGTAATGGAACCAGCAACCTCACTTAACTCAGTATTACTTAAATTTACACTGAGTGTTGGATTGATATCTTCACTTTCACAAGCACTAAAAAGTAGTGAAAGAGAGAGTACAAAAAAAATTGATTTTAAAGTGAAACTATTGATACGCATTGTTGAAAAATTTATAGTTTGAACTAATTGATGATAATTTTACTAGTTTTTCTACTTCCATTGATGTTAATATTCAACAAGTATAAACCAGTTTTTAGTTGACTTACGTTGATGCTATCTTCATCTGTAGTAGTTCTTAAAACCATTCTACCACTTACATCAAATAAAGAAATTTCTTTTCGTTCTTTGGTTGGTGAAATAATGTTAAGCACTCCATTGTTTACTGGATTTGGATATAAACTTACTTGAGAAAGTGCAAAATCAT
>DAIUBY010000029.1:18470-28763 GCA_036846425.1 Polaribacter sp. | reverse complement strand
AATCGGTTTTCCAATGCTTAGTTTTTCTTCAATTTCTTTGGATGAATTTTCGATAATTATTGGTTGTGGAACATCAAAAGTGTCATTTTTTTGCTCTTCAGAAATTTTTTCTTTGAGTTGTTGATGAATGTCTTTTTTGGGAATTTCAAAATTTGGAGAAGTGATAAAATCAAACAAAACGGTTCTGTCCGAAGTGTAAGCTGCTGTGATTTTTAGTTCGTTATTATACTTAAAGCTTTCTTGATTTTTTAATCCTTTTAAATACAAAGCTCTTGCTGATTGAAAATAAGGAAAAGCATCAATAACACCTTTCAATTCAGCAGTTTCAACTTGTTGAATGGGACTGTTTTTTTGTAAAATATCTAAAAATGTTGCTTTTTTCATCCTGCTAATTTCTTACCATTTTGCTACAGAGGCATTGAAAATATCTTGTGTAATTCGTTCTACAATTTCATCCAATGCATTTTCTAAAACACTTCCTGTTAATTGTGCATTCGCATCATAATCTGAATAAAATGAAAAGGTTTTTTCGAAATTATCTTTTTCTACTAATTTATTTACAAATCGCACATTTACAGAAACTGTTAGCCTATTTTGAGCGGCAGTTTGGTCTGATGTTCCACTCATGGGAGTTACTCTAAAATCAGTAATTTCTCCACTAAAATGCAAATCTCCATTGGTGTTTGTCAACGTTAAATTTGTTTGACGTGTAAATAAATCTTGCAAATCGTTTGTAAAACGTTGTGTTAAAGCAGGTTCAACTAAAGGTGCTTGATTGGGGAAAAAATCAATTTGGATAGTTTTAGCATCACCTGTATTTCCACCTGTAAATGAATAAGCACCACAAGCAACAATTAGTAAAGTTGTTAGTGTGAAAAGGGAAATATATAGTAGTTTTTTCATGATTTTAGTTTAAAATTCAAAATTCAAAATTCAAAATTTAAAGTTCAAAGCTTAACCTTGAATTTTAAACTTTAAATCTTGAACACTTTACAAATCGTATTGATTTATTTTTCGATACAAAGTTCTTTCAGAAATGCCCAATTCTTTTGCTGCTAATTTACGTTTATTATTATTTTTTTCTAAAGAACGGATAATCATTTCAATTTCTTTGTCCTGTAAAGACAAACTTTCGTCTTCTTCAATGGTTTCAATAAAATCGTAATTCTTTTCAACAGCAGATTTTTGAGGAATATTTAATACTTCAACACTGTTTTTTATAATGTCTTTATTTCCGTAAATTTTTTCAATCAATTGATGATTTTCTTCTTGAACTTCTTCAATATTGCCATTTTTCATCAAATCTAAGGTCAATTTTTTCAAATCATTGATATCATTGCGCATGTCAAATAAAATTTTGTACATGATATCACGCTCATTTGAAAAATCATTTTCTTTTTTTGAACCTCCAACAATTGCAGGAAAATTTCCTTTATTGTCAGGCAAATACATCTGTAATTTTGATGCAGAAATAGTTCTACTTTCTTCAATGACAGATATTTGTTCAGCCAAATTTTTCAATTGACGAATATTTCCTGGAAATCTGTAATTCAATAAAAGATCCACTGCATCATCTTCCAATCTCACAGCAGGCATTCTGTATTTCTGAGCAAAATCCGAAGCAAATTTTCGGAACAACAAATGGATATCTTGATTTCGTTCTCTTAACGCAGGCAAATGAATTTCGACAGTACTCAATCTGTAATACAAATCTTCTCTGAAACGTTCTTTTTCGATGGCAGTTTGCATATTCACATTGGTTGCAGCTACAATTCGAACGTCCGTTTTTTGCACAATTGACGACCCAACTTTGATAAATTCGCCATTTTCTAAAACACGCAATAATCGAACTTGTGTAGTTAAAGGCAATTCACCAACTTCATCTAAAAAAATGGTGCCACCATCAGCCACTTCAAAATAGCCTTTTCTGTCTTGAGTTGCGCCAGTAAATGATCCTTTTTCATGACCAAATAATTCACTATCAATAGTTCCTTCAGGAATTGCGCCACAGTTTACAGCAATGTATTTTGCGTGTTTTCTGTGTGATAATTGATGTATAATTTTAGGAATATTTTCTTTTCCAACACCACTTTCTCCAGTAACCAACACAGAAATATCTGTAGGAGCAACTCGTACTGCTTTTTCCAAAGCCATATTGAGATGCACATCACTACCAATGATGCCAAAACGTTGTTTTAATGTTTGTAAATCTTCCATCTTAACTTTAGTTTGAAAAGTTTAAGCGTTTAATTGTTTAAAGGTTTGAAACTTAAAATTCTAAACTTTTATTTTTTAACAACTGTTCCCTTCCCTTTGGGAAGGAAAGGATGGGCTATTAATTATTTTCTGAATATCCAACTGCAATTCCTCTCAAGGTTGCAGAAGTACAATCTTCCACTTTTACCATCACAAAATCACCTAATTTATAGTGTTCTTTTGGGAAAACAATTACCGTATTTTGGGTATTTCTTCCTTTCCATTCATTTGGGTTTTTCTTAGAAACACCTTCAATCAAAACTTCTTCAATTTTTCCTACATGTTGTTGCGTTCTATACAAAGCGTGTTTTTGTTGCAATTCAATCACTTCTTCTAAACGTCGTTTTTTTACTTCTTCAGGGATATCATCTATCATTTTTTTTGCTGCTAAAGTTCCAGGTCTTTCAGAATAAGCAAACATAAATCCGAAATCATATTTTACATACTCCATCAAATTTAAGGTGTCTTGATGATCTTCCTCCGTTTCACCACAAAATCCAACAATCATGTCTTGAGACAATGCCATTTCTGGAATTATTTTGTAAATATTATCCACCAATTGTAGGTATTCTTCACGCGTATGCTGTCTATTCATAGCTTTCAACATATTGTTACTTCCACTCTGCACAGGCAAATGAATGTATTTGCAAATATTTTTGTGTTTTGCCATTGTGTGAATCACATCCAAACTCATGTCTTGTGGATTGGAAGTTGAAAAGCGAAAACGCGTTTTTGGGAATTCTGTAGCGCACATATCCAATAATTGTGAAAAATTTACAGCAGTTGCTTGCGCCATTTCAGAAGCTTTATTGAAGTCTTTTTTCAATCCTCCACCAAACCAAAGATAACTGTCAACATTTTGTCCTAACAGCGTAATTTCTTTGTAATTGCTGATTACCATATTGCGAATTTCTTCCAAAATACTTTGTGGATCGCGACTTCTTTCACGTCCACGTGTAAAAGGAACCACACAAAAAGTACACATATTATCACAACCTCTTGTAATAGAAACAAATGCAGAAACTCCATTAGAATTTAATCGAACTGGAGAAACATCTCCATAAGTTTCATCTTTTGATAAAATGACATTTACAGCATCTCTTCCCGCTTCAATTTCTTCTAATAAATTGGGTAAATCTCTGTACGCATCAGGACCAACAACCAAATCAACAATTTTTTCTTCTTCTAAGAATTTTTCTTTCAAACGTTCTGCCATACAACCCAATACACCCACTTTCATGTTTTTGTTGATTTTTTTGACAGCATTGTATTTTTTTAAACGATTGCGAACAGTAGTCTCTGCTTTTTCACGAATGGAACAGGTATTTACCAACACTAAATCAGCTTCTTCTAAAATTTGAGTTGTATTAAAACCTTGATCAGCAAGAATAGAAGCCACAATTTCACTATCATTCATATTCATTTGACAGCCATAACTTTCAATGAATAATTTCTTAGTATTTCCCTCTCTAAAATGCGTAACAAGTGCTTTGCCTTGCAATCGTTCGTCTATTACTTTTTCAACAGGTTCCATAAATTCAATTTACAAAAAATAGGATGCAAAGATACAACCAAAATTCATTTTTTATGACAAATTGGCAGAAAAAAAGAAAACCATTTTTATGAATTAATTTCGTTTTTCAAAGAATAAATTTGTAATAAAAAAAAACTACATACTTTTGTAATCCATAATAAAGGACACTTACAGGGTGTTTTTAGTTACAAATCAAAAAAATGGCAAAAAATTTAGTTATCGTAGAATCACCAGCAAAAGCAAAAACCATTGAAAAATTTCTTGGAAAAGATTTTCAAGTAGAATCAAGTTATGGACATATTGCAGATTTACCATCCAAAGAATTAGGAATTGATATTGATGGAGACTTTTCGCCAAAATATATCATTTCTGATGATAAAATTGCATTGGTTGATAGATTAAAGAAATTAGCAAAAAAAGCAGATACAATTTGGTTAGCAAGTGATGAAGATAGAGAAGGAGAAGCCATTGCTTGGCATTTAAAAGAACAATTGGAATTGAAAGATGTCAATACAAAACGCATCGTTTTTCATGAAATCACTAAAAATGCCATTTTAAAAGCGGTTGAAAATCCAAGAGATATTGACTATAATATGGTGAATGCTCAACAAGCACGAAGAGTTCTGGATAGACTTGTTGGGTATGAATTATCACCAGTTTTATGGCGAAAAGTAAAAGGCGGTTTGTCTGCAGGAAGAGTGCAATCTGTGGCAGTGAGATTGATTGTTGAAAGAGAAAGAAGTATTCAAGACTTCAAAACAGAAACTCATTATAAAGTAATTGCTGAGTTTTTAAATTCAGAAGGAAAAACATTTAAAGCAACGATTCCTAAAAATTTTGATACCAAAGAAGAAGCACAAGAATTTTTAAATTCCTGCAAAAATGCTATCTTTTCAATTGCTGAATTATCGAAAAAACCTGCATCAAAAACTCCAGCTGCGCCTTTTACAACATCAACTTTGCAGCAAGAAGCAGCTAGAAAATTAGGTTTTGCCGTTTCAAGAACCATGCAAGTTGCACAGCGTTTATACGAAGCTGGTTTGATTACTTATATGAGAACAGATAGTTTGAATTTATCTGTGGAAGCAAGAAATGCAGCAGCAAAAGAAATCACCAATTATTACGGAAAAAAGTACAGTTTCCCAAGAGTTTTCAAGTCAAAAGCAAAAGGAGCTCAAGAAGCGCATGAGGCAATTAGACCAACAAATATGGAAATGCATGCTATTGACGTTGAAAATGATCAAGACAGATTGTACGATTTAATTTGGAAAAGAACCTTAGCTTCGCAAATGAGTGATGCTCTTTTGGAGAGAACCAATGTAAAAATTGAAAACAATGCAAATGATAAAATTTTCACTGCCAATGGTGAAATGATTCAATTTGATGGTTTTCTAAAAGTATATTTAGAAGGGAATGATAATGAAGATGAAGAACAAGAAGGCATGTTGCCAAATTTATTCGTCAACGAAAAATTAGGTTATTACTATATAAACGCAACTCAGCGTTTTACTTCTCCTCCTTATCGTTTTACAGAAGCATCTTTGGTAAAACAATTGGAAGAATTAGGTATTGGACGTCCATCAACATATGCACCAACAATTTCTACCATTCAAAAAAGAGGTTATGTAGAAAAAGGTCAAAATGAAGGTGAAAATAGAGACTATGAACAATTTAGTTTAATCAAAGGAAATATTACCAGAAAAATATTATCAGAAAAAACAGGTTCAGACAAAGGAAAATTAGTTCCAACAGATATAGGAAATATTGTAAATGATTTTTTGGTGGCGAATTTTTCATCCATTTTAGACTTCGGATTTACTGCAAAAGTAGAATCGTCTTTTGATGATATTTCTGAAGGAACAGAAAATTGGACAGCCATGATTCGTGATTTTTATAAAAAATTTCACGATAATGTAGAAGATGTCAAAGAAAATGCTGAAAGAGAAAGTGGTGAACGCATTTTAGGAACGCATCCTGAAACTGGAAAAACGGTTTTAGTGCGTTTGGGAAAATTTGGAGCCATGGCTCAAATTGGCGCTCCAGATGATGAAGACAAACAATTTGCAAGTTTAAATCCTGATCAAAATTTAGGAACAATTACCCTTGAAGAAGCGCTTGATTTGTTTTTATTACCAAAAACATTAGGTAAATTTCAAAATGAAGAAGTAATTGTTTCAAACGGACGTTTTGGACCTTATGTAAAATTTGGGGATTTATTTGTTTCATTGGATAGAAATGAAAATCCAATGGAAGTGGATTTGGAAAGAGCCAAAGAATTGATTGTTGCAAAACAACAAGCAGATGCTCCTATTGCGGTTTATGAAAATTTACCTGTTCAAAAAGGCGTGGGACGTTTTGGTCCATTTTTAAAATGGAATAATACCTTTATTAATGTATCAAAAAAATACGATTTTGACAATTTATCTAAAACTGATATTGTCGAATTAATTGAAGATAAAAAACAAAAAGAACTTGATAAAGTGATTCATAATTGGGAAGATGTTGGGATTGTTGTTGAAAAAGCAAGATGGGGACGTATTCATTTATTGAAAGGTAAAATCAAAATTGAGTTGCCAAAAACTACCAATATCGAAAAATTGACCAAAGAAAAAGCACTTGAAATGGTGGAAGCAAAAATGCCTAAGAAAAAAGTAACAAAAAAGAAAACAACCGCAAAAAAGAAATAAGTATTTGTTAAATTGCGGCTGCTAAAATAATACATGAATACATCCTTTTTATCTCCAGTTGAAGAAAATGCTATTGCACATTTAGTGTTACATTCGCCATCATGTATTGGTAGAAAAATTCAAATTCATACAGCGAGAAATGGTTTTCCGGATTTAGATTCAGTTAAAATTGCCATTTTTGGCGTTCAAGAAGATCGAAATTCTGAAAATAATTTTGGTTGTGGAGAAAATCTACATTTCATCAGAAGAAAATTTTACGAACTATTTCTTGGAAATTGGCATACAGAAATTGCTGATTTAGGCAATATAATCAAAGGAGATACTGTAAATGACACTTATTTTGCAGTGGCTGAAATCATCAATTATTTGTTGAAAAACAATATTATTCCTTTAATTTTAGGTGGAGGTCAAGACATCACGTATGTCAATTATCGTGCTTATGACACCTTAGAACAAACCGTAAATATCACAGCAGTTGACAGTCGTTTTGATTTGGGAAGTTTTGAAGAAGGATTAACATCGCAATCCTATTTGAGTAAAATCATCATGCAAGAACCCAACAATTTATTCAATTATACAAATGTTGGATATCAAACATATTTCAACCCACAAGATGAAATTGATTTATTAGAAAGTCTTTATTTTGATACTTACAGATTAGGAAAAGCGAAAGAATTAGAAAATATTGAACCCGCTTTTCGTGATGCAGATATTGTTTCTATTGATATTGGTGCTGTAAAGCAAAGTGATGCCCCAGCCAACAACAATGCATCACCAAATGGATTTTATGGAGACGAAATTTGTGCTATTGCAAGATATGCAGGTATTAGTGATAAAGTTTCTTCATTCGGAATTTATGAGTACAATTCAAAATACGATCAAAATCATCAAACAGCGAATTTGATAGCGCAAATGATGTGGTATTTTATTGAAGGTGTGAATTTTAGAGTAAAAGATTATCCATTTTCAAATAAAGAAAATTATCAAAAATTTACAGTTTTATTTGAAGATGATGAACCTCTTGTTTTTTATAAAAGCCATAAAACAGGCAGATGGTGGATTGAAGTTCAAATTTTATCAGATAATAAATTCAAAAGGCATGCGTTAATACCCTGTACATATCAAGATTATCAAGAAGCAACAGCGCATTCAATTCCTGAAAGATGGTATAAAGCAATGAAAAAATTGATGTAATCAAAAAATATTTAAAATAAGAAAGTTAAAAACACTCGTAAGATTGTATTTTAGCAAAAAAAATAATAGGTTTACGAACTTTTAGTAAAGACAAATTTTTTATGAAGAAAGCAGCAGTATTTGCACTTTTAATAACTTTTTTTTATAGTTGCGGTTCCAAAGACAGAGGAGAATTAGTTGGAGTGAAAGCCAAGAAAAAGTGGTTTTCTGAAAAGCCCTATGGAATGGCATTAATTCCTGGAGGTTCATTTACCATGGGTAAACAAGATCAAGACATGATTGGTACTTTAAATGCGCCAACAAAAACAGTGACTGTTAGACCCTATTACATGGATGAAACTGAAATCACTAATAACGAATACAAAGAATTTGTGCATTGGGTAAGAGATTCTATCGTGAGAACACGTTTGGCGTATCAAGCAGAATTTGCTTCATTAGGCAATACTAATCCTGATCCAAATGGAAGAAATCGTGCTGCTGGAATTCAACAATATGCTTTTAAAACAGCAGATACAACGAATTTATCTCCATATCAAAAATACATGTTTGAAAACTATTATCAGTTTGATACCATCCAACCTTTGAATTGGGAAACTGAATTGGTTTGGAAAAAAGACGAATATCCAGATACAGATTATGTAGAAGTGATGGATTCTTTATACATCAAAAAAGATGATGCAGTTGATGGTGTTAGAACCTTTAATACAAAGTATTTAAACTATAAATATTCTTGGTTTGATAGAGACAATGCTGCAAGAAAAGGTGGTGATAGAAAAAATTTCGTTCAAACAGAAGTATTGAATATTTATCCTGATACAACAGTTTGGGTTAAGGATTTTAATTATTCCTACAATGATCCAATGCATCAAGATTATTTTTATCATCAATCTTATGGAGAATATCCAGTTGTGGGTGTTACTTGGAATCAAGCAAATGCTTTTTGTAATTGGAGAACCAAAAAGAAAAATAGTTTTTTAAGAACTCAAAAAAATGTAACACTTGTTCCAGATTTCAGATTACCAACTGAAGCTGAATGGGAATATGCTGCAAGAGGAGGTTTAGAATTTGCAACTTATCCATGGGGAACAGGAGGTACTACAAGCGATAGAGGTTGTTTTTTAGCAAACTTTAAACCAGTAAGAGGAAATTACGCAGTTGATGGCGCTTTGTACACAATGGAAGCAAAATCATTCAATGCAAACGATTATGGTTTGTATAATATGGCAGGAAACGTTGCTGAATGGACAAATACTGCGTATAATTTATCGTCTTATTACATGGCTTCAACGATGAATCCAAATGTGGAAGATAGAAAAAATCAACGAAAAATAACACGAGGTGGTTCTTGGAAAGATGTTGCTTATTATTTAGAAGTTTCCTCAAGAGATTTCGAATATGCAGACACTGCAAGAAGTTATATTGGTTTTAGAACCGTTCAGAATTATATTGGCACAGGAAATAAATAACTTAATAAAAATAAAAAATACATAATATTTAAAAATGGCACAGTCAAGATCTTACAAAAAAACAATGAATTTCGTATATGGAATGGGAGCAGCAATTGTAATTATTGGAGCTTTATTCAAAATACAACATATCACTTTAGGACCATTAACGGGAGGTTTAATGCTTACAATAGGTTTATTAGTGGAAGCAGGCGTTTTCGCAGTTTCTGCTTTTGATACTCCAGAAGAAGATTTTGATTGGACAAAAGTGTATCCTGAATTAGGACAAGATGGATTAGTTGCAGATGAAAAAGTTGGAGCTGATGTCATGTTATCTCAAAAATTAGACAATTTGCTACAAGAAGCAAAAATTGATTCAGCTTTAATGGCAAGTTTAGGAGCTAGCATGAAAAATTTTCAAAATGCTGCTGAAGGATTATCTGCAGCTTCAGAGAGTGTAGCTTCAACAAACAAATACAATGAGCAAGTTTCTTTAGCTGCTATTCAAATGGAATCATTGAATAATTTGTACAAATCTCAATTAGAAAACTCAAGCAAACAAGCTGAATTGAATTTGGAAGTTGCTGAAAATACTAAAAAATTAAAAGATCAAATGGAATCTTTAGCAAAAAACTTGTCATCTTTAAATGGTGTTTATGGTGGAATGCTTTCTGCAATGACAGTAAAATAATTAGTAAAAAATAAAACAAAGTTAACTTTATAAAAAACTAGTTAAAAAATGGCAGCAGGAAAAATGTCGGCAAGACAAAAGATGATTAACCTTATGTACCTCGTTTTCATTGCAATGTTAGCAATGAACATGAGTAAAGAGGTGTTGTCTGCTTTTGGTTTTATGAAGGAAAAACTCACAGAAAACAATCTTTCCACAACGTTAAAAAATAATAGTGCTTACGAAAATTTAGCAACCAAAGCTTCTGAACAAGCAGCAAAATTTGGTGTACTTAATTCACAGGCGAAAGAAATTAGAAAATATTCATCCGATTTTTATACTTATTTAGATAGTTTAAAAACGAAGATGACTGCAAGTATTGAAGATAAAACAGATTATGAATCTATGGATAAAACCGATTTTTTAGATTCATATTTCTTTAAAGGTGATGGTTTTACAAAAGAAGGAAAAGAGTTTCTAAATCAAATCAACAGCTACAGAACAAAT
>DAIUBY010000029.1:13700-18370 GCA_036846425.1 Polaribacter sp. | reverse complement strand
TCTGTGCGTGAACAATATGGAATTGTTGCCATGCCAAAAACAGGTTTAGCAAATGCACCAATTGCAGCTGGATTACCCGATTTTGAATTTGATTTACAAATTGTGGTGCAAGGCTTTAAAATAAAAGTGCCTGGACAATTAACAATTATTGTAAATGGTTCAACGTTAAATGCGGCAGCTAAAGCTGCTTTAGCAAAAGCTCAAAGAGGAGATATCATTAACATATATGACATTCAAGCGACTGCTAATGGTGTGCCAATTAAAAAAGTATTGCCTGTAAGCATTGACATTACAAATTAGAAAAATCAAACACTATGTTTCAAAAGATTTATATCGTATTATTTTTCATTAGCATTTTCAGTACAGCTGTGTATGCGCAAACCAACTTGTTAAACGCAAAAACCGTTGAACAAATTGGCAAAAAAAATGAAAACCAATTAAAGGCTGATAATGATGGTCCAATTCCTTATGGTTATGTGGACGATAGAGACATAATGTGGTCAAAAGTAGTGTGGGAATTTGTTGATTTGAATCAAAAAATCAATTTGCCCTACTATTTTCCAATTGATACAACCAATATTTCTTCTGACAGAAGATCGCTTTTTGATACTTTAATTCGCGGCATCAAGCAAGGAAAAATCAAAGAAGCTTATTCTGATTCTTATTTTAGTTCTAAAATTACCAAATCTGAAATAGATTCCAGATTGGTAAACATTCGTGAAGAAAATGGATATAAAGACACTTTCAGAATTCAAACGCAAGATGTTGAAGGATATATGTTAAAAGGAATGTGGTATTTTGACAAGCGTCAAGGAGAATTAAAATACCGTTTGTTGGCAATTGCGCCAATGGGAAAAGATGTGCAAACTTTGGGAGTTCAGAACATTGAAGATGAAAACTTATACGAATTATTTTGGGTATTTTTTCCATCAGCAAGAGAAGTGTTGCATGATGCAAAAGTATTCAATCCTGAAAATTCCATCAATGCAATTTCTTTTGACCATTTTTTAAATGCACGCAGATTTAGCTCTGTAATCGTTCGTGAAGAAAATATTTACGGAAATAGGGCAATTGCTGATTACGTTCGTGGAAACTCATTATTCCAACTGTTAGAAGCCGATAAAATCAAAGAAGACATTAGAAACAAAGAAATGGATATGTGGAATTATTAAAATTCTACTAACAATATTTTACAAAACGTTTGCGAAAGCAAGCGTTTTTTTATGTGAAGAATTCTTGAAAACTCAACAAAAAATAACCTCAAACTTACCTATTTTTACATCGTGAAAATAGATTATATCATTGTAGGTTTAGGCTTGGCAGGTATTGCTTTTGCAGAGGAATTATTGGCTGCAAACAAATCATTTATCGTTTTTGAAGATGATTCTCAAACATCATCCTTAGTTGCAGGAGGTGTTTACAATCCTGTGATTTTAAAACGGTTTACACCAGTTTGGAATGCCAAAGAGCAACTAGAAATTGCTTTGCCTTTTTATGAAAAGTTAGAACGAAAATTCAATCAAAAGTTTGATGAAAAGTTCGTTACCAAAAAAGTATTCAAATCCTTTAAAGAACAAAATAATTGGTTTGCAGCAACAGATAAACCAAATCTAACTGATTATTTAGAACCAATAATTGATACCAAAAAATATCAAGGCATAATTGGTGATTTTGGTTTCGGAAACGTAAAAGAAACTGGCAGAATTGACACACTTAAATTAGTGGAAACGTATAGAGATTTTTTGAAAAAAGAAGACAAAATTCGTTTTGAAACCTTTCAACATCAAGAAATTATTTTTGATGAAAATCAGGTTTTTTATAAAAATAGTATTGCCAAAAAAATTGTTTTTTGCGAAGGTTTTGGAATAAAACAAAATCCATTTTTCAATCATTTACCTCTCAATGAAGCAAAAGGAGAATTGATAATCATTCATGCTCCAGAGTTGCAAATTGATTTTTTACTAAAATCAACCTTATTTGTATTGCCTTTGGGAAATGATTTGTATAAAGTGGGCGCAACTTTCAATTGGAAAGACAAAACTTCGCAACCAAGTGAAGAAGGAAAAAATGAATTGATAGAAAAATTACAAAAAGTATTGACAATTCCATATCAAATTATTTCACAATCCGCAGGAATTAGACCAACAGTAAAAGACAGAAGACCTTTGGTTGGAGTGCATTCAAAACACCAACAATTGGCAATTTTAAACGGTTTAGGAACACGTGGTGTAATGATTGCGCCAACAGTTGCAAAACAATTGTTTCATCATTTGGAATACCAACAAAAATTAGATCCGGAAACTGATATCAATCGTTTTTCTTCGTAAATTTTTTATCAAAACTCACAAACATATTGATCCAAAGAATTCTGGAAAGCCTTAAATTTAAAGGAGCTAAAACGATTAAAACCAAAAAGATACTTAGGAAAGATTGCAATAAATTCAATCCAAAAAACACTTTCGAAATCACAAAAACAGCTACAGAGATAGCCACTGTAATTCCGTAATTCACATACATTGCTCCATAAAAAAACGATGGTTCTAGCATGTATTTTAAATTACAATTTGGACAATTTGAGTGAATTTCAGTAATTTTTTTTGGATGATATGTAAACCCATTTTTAAAAAATGTGCCTTCATGACATCTTGGGCATTTTGCCTTGAAAATACTGTATAATTTGGTTCCTTTTTTAAACATGCTACAACATAAAAAATACATACTTTTGCAAAATTAAATATTTTAAAACTCTTGATGAGTAACAATTATTACATTTTATGTTAAACGTACACAATTTATCAGTAACCTTCATGGGAACTGACTTGTTTTCTGGTATTACTTTCAAACTAAATAAAGGCGACAGAATTGGTCTTATTGGAAAAAATGGCGCTGGAAAATCCACTTTATTAAAAGTACTTTCAAAAGACATAGAAACGAGTGGAGGAACAATGGCTTTTGATAAAGATGTAAGAATTGGTTTTTTACGCCAAGATATTGACTTTGTTCAAGGACGAACTATTTTAGAAGAAGCCTATCAAGCTTTTGTAGAAATCAAAGAAATTGAAGTCCGTTTAGAGCATATTAACGAACAATTGGTTACAAGAACGGATTATGAAAGTGAGGAATACAGTCAATTAATTCATGATTTGACGGATTTAACAGAGCGTTATGAATTGTTGGGAGGTTACAATTATCAAGGAGATACTGAGAAAATTTTACAAGGTTTAGGATTTCAACGAGAAGATTTTGATAAATTGACTGATACCTTTTCTGGTGGATGGAGAATGAGAATTGAATTGGCAAAATTACTGTTACAAAACAACGATATTTTATTGCTAGATGAGCCAACAAACCACTTAGACATTGAATCCATTATTTGGTTAGAAAACTTTTTGAAGAGTTATCCAGGTGCCATTGTATTGGTTTCGCACGATAAAATGTTTTTAGATAACGTAACAAATAGAACTATTGAAATTTCCTTAGGTCAAATTTACGATTACAAAAAACCCTATTCTCAATTCTTAGAATTACGTGGAGAAATCAAAGAAAAACAGTTGCAAGCACAAAAAAATCAGGATAAAGAAATCAAAGCAAAACAATTGTTGATTGATAAATTCCGAGCAAAAGCAAACAAAGCTTCTATGGCGCAATCTCTTATCAAACAATTGGACAAAGTAGAACGAATTGAAGTAGATCAGGATGATAATGCAGTAATGAATGTTCGTTTTGCGATTTCAAAAGAACCAGGAAGAATCATTGTGGAGGCTGAAAATGTTTCTAAATATTATGGAGACAAAAAGATTTTAGAAAACGTCAATTTATTGATTGAACGCAATAGCAAAATTGCTTTTGTTGGTCAAAATGGTCAAGGAAAATCAACTTTGGCAAAAATGATGGTAGGAGAAATCCCGTTTAAAGGACATTTAAAATTAGGTCACAATGTACAAGTGGGTTATTTTGCACAAAATCAATCTGAATATTTGCCGCCAGAAAAAACGGTGTTAGAAATCATGGAAGAAGCTGCAACAGATGGCAACAGAATGCGCGTTCGTGACATGTTAGGTTCGTTTTTATTTGGAGGTGATGCAGTTGACAAAAAAGCCAAAGTTTTATCAGGAGGAGAGCGTAATAGATTGGCATTGTGTAAGTTATTGTTGCAGCCATTCAACGTGTTGATTATGGATGAGCCAACAAATCACTTAGACATTGCCTCAAAAAATGTGTTGAAAGAAGCCTTAAAACAATTTACTGGAACATTGATTTTGGTTTCACACGACCGTGAATTTCTGCAAGGATTAACCACTACAGTTTACGGATTTAAAGACCATGTAATTAAAGAATATTTGGGCGATATTGATTATTTCTTAGAGCAACACAAAATGGAAAGTTTGCGTGATGCAGAAAAAAGAACCGTCATCAAAGAGGAAAAAACTGCTGAGAAAAAAGAAAATTCTCAGGGTTTTAAAGAGCAAGACAAAGATTTGAAAAAGCTGAATAACAGACTTTCAAAATTAGAATCAGAAATTTCTGATTTGGAATTGGAAATTGAGAAATTGGATGCAGAATTGGAAAAAAATTATGCAGAAGTTTCTACAAGACCAGGTTTTTTTGAAAAATATAAAGCCAAAAAAGCGACTATGGAAAAGTTGATGCATGAATGGGAAAAATTGGAA